>DATFEN010000191.1:0-7665 GCA_035251085.1 Vicinamibacteria bacterium
GGCGTACGTTGTCGGCCAAGGCAACTGCGGTTCCAGCTCCCACGCGGCTGGAACGATCGTTCAATACGCGTACGACGTCTTGATGCCGATCGGCACTCCGGTGCTGGCTGCTCGAAGCGGCACGGTGTTCCTCGTCGAGGAGCGTTTCGTCGACGGCACGCGCCGGCCCGGAGAGGAGAACTACATCAACGTGCTGCACCAGGACGGCACGCTGGCGGGCTACGTCCACTTGACGCAGAACGGCGCCCTCGTCGCCGGCGGCGACTCCGTGGTTCAGGGCCAGATGATCGGCCTGAGCGGCGACACCGGGTCCAGCACCGAACCCCACCTGCATTTCCACGTGCAGGGCTGCAGCGGCTGCGCCACCGTGCCCGTGACCTTTCGGAACACGCGGCCGCACCCCAGCGGCCTGGTCGTGGGCGAGACGTATCGGGCGGAGCCATTTGAGTAGGCCGTCGGCCTCTTAGTCGACGTAGCCCAGCGCGCGCAGATCCTCGTTCATCGCGGCGTCCTGCATCGCTTCCTCGAACTCCGCCTCCAGGCGTGGGAGGCGCGCCTCGCCCTCCGCGAAGCGGGCGCGCAAACGGGCCGCGACATGGGGATACGACTCCAGGCGGTTCCTGAGATCGAGCGGGTCACGCTCCAGGTGGAACAGCATCGGACCGGCGGGAGCACCGTCGATGAGCTTCCACTCCCCTTCCACGGTGGCCGAGAGAAAACGCTTGCGCTCGGTGAGGGTCGCGTGCCACAGGTCCGCGAAGAGCGCTCGCGGCGGCAGGCGGAGCGCCCCGCGCAGCAGCGGCAGCAGGCTCAGCCCGCTGTCGTGGGGCGACGGGGGCAGCCCGGCGAGAGCGCGCAGCGTGGGCAGGATGTCGACCAGGCTGACGCGCTCGGTGGCGCGTGCGGCGGCGAAGCGACCGGGCGCGTAGACGAGCAGCGGCACGTTCAACACCTCGGCGAACAGCGTGCGGGCGTGGCCCCAGCCGCCGTGGTCGCGGAACTCCTCGCCATGGTCCGCCGTGACGATGGCGATTGCGCTGCGTTCCCAGCCCAGGGCGCGGAAGGTCCGCTCCAGGTGCGAGTCGAGATAGCGCAGCTCGCTGTCGTACGCCGAGAGCTCGCGGGCGTCGCCGCTGAGAGCGGCGTCGAACCACGGCGCCCGCCCGGCGTTGGGCGCGTGCACGTCCATGTAGTGGAGGTACACGAAGTCGGGGCGGCCGCCGCGCAGCCGAGGCCTGAGCTCGAGCAGCGAATCGGTGATCGGGTCGGCCTCGCGGCGCGGGCTCTTCGATAGGAAGTGGTCGAAGCCCTGGTCGAAGCCCAGCTCTCGGGTGATGTTCGCGTTCTGGGTCACGGCCCAGGTCGCGTAGCCCGCGCGTTGCATCGCCTCGGCGATCGTCTCGGCCCCGCGCGGGATTCGGTTGAGGCGCACCGGGGCGCCCGCCTCCCGGAGGCGCTTCACGGCGAGCCGGCCGCTGACGACACCGTGCTGAAACGGGTAGCGGGAGGTCATCAGGGAGGCCGTGGCGGGCGCGGTCCAGGGCGCCGTCGTGAGCGCGTTCTCGAAAACGACGCTCTCGCGTGCGAGGCGCGTGAGGAACGGCGCCGTGTCCTTCGCGTGCCCGTAGAAGGGCAGCCGATCGCGGCGCAGGGTGTCGATCACGATCAGCACCAGGTCCGGCCGCGGGTCAGCCAGAGCGGGGCGCAGCGCGGCGAGCAGCGCGCCGAGCGCGACGGCCAGGGCGAGGGCGCTGCGCATCAGTTCACATAGCCCAGGGCGTTCAGCCCCTCGATCGCCTCGGCGTCCAGCCCCACCGCGACGCTCTCGCCCGCGTAGCGGCGCCCGCGGGCCTCACGCTGCTGGTAGAGGCGCTGCAGGCTCCCCTCGTGCTCGGGCTGCTCGTGGGCAAGGTTGCGCGTCTCGCGCGGATCCGCGCCGAGATCGAACAGCAGCGTGCCCGTGGCGTCGCCCCCGATGCGCTTCCAGTCGCCCTGCAGCGTGACGCGGAGCGCCTGCTCGCGGCCGTCCTTCGCCTGGCGGCGCCAGAGGTGGGCGAAGAGCGGGCGCGGGGCGAGATGCCCGCGGCGGTCGCGGAGCAGTGGCACCAGGCTCACGCCCGCATCCGTCGAGGCCGGCGGCAGGCCCGCGATCTCCCGGAGCGTGGGCAGGATGTCGACCAGGCTGACGCGGTCCGAAACGCGCCCGGGCGTCGCCCCGGGCCCGTGGACGAGGAGCGGTATGTCGAGCAGCTCGGCATAGAGCGAGGCGCCGTGGCCGAAACGGCCGCGCTCCCCCAGCTCCTCGCCGTGGTCCGCCGTTACGAGCAGCAGCGTGTCCTCGTCCCAGCCGAGCGCCTCGAAAGCGCGGCGGATGTGCTCATCCACGGTGCGGATGCCGCTGTCGTAGGCCGACACCTTCCGCGCGTTGCCTTCGAGCGACGGATCGAAGAGCGGCGCACGCTCGCGGTAGGGCGCGTGAACGTCCATGTAATGAAGATAGAGAAAATACGGCTCGCGACGGCGCAGCTCGGGAGCCCGCTCCAGCAGGCGCTCGGTGATGGGCTCGGCGTCGAGACGGGTCGGGAACGCGTCGAAGCGGTCGAAGCCCTGGTCGAAGCCGAGCTCGCGCGTGAGGTTCGGGTTCTCGGTGATCGCAAACGTCGCGTAGCCACGGCGCCGCAGCGCCTCGGGGATCGTCTCGGCCGCGGCGGGGAGCCGGGGGAGCCGGATCTCCACGCCCTTGAGGCGCTCCTGTCGCCTGGCGAGGGCGAGGCCGCGCACCACGCCGTGCTCGAAGGGATAGAGCGACGTGAACAACGAGGCGGCGGCCGGCGGCGTCCAGCCCGAGACAGAGTGTGCTCGCTCGAACACGACGCCGTTCGATGCTAGCGCGGTGAGGAACGGCGCGGTGTCCTTCGCATAGCCGTAGAAGGGCAGATGGTCGCGACGCAGCGTATCGACGAGGATCAGCGCGATATTGGGCGGGCGCTGCGGCACGGGGGCTGAGGCCACGGCGACCAGCGCGAGGAGCGCCCCGAGCGCGACGCAGATCGGCTTCAATTGAGGCCCTCGGTCAGCGCCGCGATCACGTGATCCCAGTCGAACCCGCGGACCCGCGTGAAGCCGCGTTCGCCCATCTCCCGCGCTCGCACGGGGTCTTCGAGAGCGCGGGCCAGCGCCCGACCCAGGTCCTCCGGCTCGGGCGGGGCGACGAAGCCGGTCTCGCCGTCGGTCACGAACTCCAGCGGACCCCCGGCATCGCTCGTGGTGACGACCGGCTTGCGCGCGTGGAACGCCTCGAGCGTCACGAGGCCATAGTCCTCGTCGAAGGGAGCGTAGAAGACCACGCCGGCGCGCGCGTAGAGGCCCCGCAGCGCACGGTCGTCGATGCGGCCCAGGAACTCCACGCGCCCGGCGACGCCCTGCTCCTCGGCGAGCGCCTCGAGGCGTCCGCGCTCGGGCCCGTCGCCTGCGATCACCACCCGGAAGCGCTCGGGCAGATGGCGGGCGGCGCGGACCAGGAGCGCGGTGCGCTTCAGGACGTCCAGGCGTCCGACCGACAGCGCGAAGCCTTCGTAGGCCTGCGCCGAGAAGCCGTCGGGATCCAGGAGCGGCAGGCGCAGCACCTCGGCCTCCAGTCCCTGGTACCGGCGCAGGCGCCGCGCATTGGTCTCCGAGGTCGTGAACAGCCGCCGGCACTCGCGCAGCGCCTGGCCGTCGAGGGCCTTGACCTTGGCATGGAGGTCGTTGCCCTCCGGCGTATCGGGGAAGCCGTCGATGCCCGCGTCGTGGAGGTCGTAGGCCTGGCGAAAGGGGTGGAACAACCAGCAGACCTTGCGCGGATGGCGCGCGGCGTAGCTCGGGAAGCGCGTCGCGATGAACAGGTCCACGGGCCGGCCCGACGCGTGCTCGAGATCGAGCAAGCGCCAGGCGAGCGCCGAGCGCAGGGCGGCCTCCCGCGGATTCCACTGGAACGGAATCTGCACTGCCTCGCACTCGAAGCCCTTGGCCAGCAACCGGTCCACGAGGGCCGCGAGGTGCCACTCGGCGCCGCCCGTCACGAAAGGGACCTGGACGCCGCCCACCAGGACGCGACGTCCCACTAAGGGGACCCGAGGTAGCCGAGGGAGCGCAACTGCTCGAGCGCCTGCGCATCGAGGGGAGCCGCTTCGCGTGGGCCGCCGTAGGCAGGGTGCGTGCGGCGAAACTCCTCGAGCTCGCCGAGAAGGGCCTTGGCGACGTCCGGCCGCTCGCGGTAGACGTTGCGTTCCTCGCCGGGATCAGCCGCGAGGTCGAAGAGCTCGTGGCGCCCGTCGCTGGAATGGATCAGCTTCATCGGCCAGCGCAGGAGCGCCGTGCGGACACGGTCGAAGCGATGGCCCCAGCGCGGATGGATCAGGTCCTTGGTGCGCGTGTAGTAGACCTCGGCCATGATCGGATGGTTGCCGGGCTCGTAGGGGAAGGCCGGCAGCAGCTTGGCGCGGCGCGCCGGGGCGAGGTGCGAGACGACCAGGCGTGGCACGTCCACCGAGGTGATCGCCTGATCCACCACGCGCGCCTCGCTCTGGCGCGGGGTCTTGACGATCAGCGGCACCGCCAGCGCTTCCTGGTACACGTCCTTCGAGTGCTCGACCAGCTGGTGCTCGCCGAGGAACTCGCCGTGGTCCGAGGTGACCACGACCAGCGCGTCGTCCCAGAGCCCATCTCGCTGCAGGCGATCGAAGAGTCGCCCCAGTTCCTCATCGAGGTTCGCGAGGGCGGTGTCGTACTGGTCCACCACCTGCTGACGCAGCGCCGCGGGCAGGTCACCTTCTCCCGGCATGACCGCCTCGGCCAGTCGGGTGACGAGCGTGCTGTTCTTCGAGACGGGCCGGGGCAGGAGCCCGAGCCGTTCCGTCGCGTTGTAGGGGCGGTGAGCATCCATGTAGTTGACGAAGAGGAAGAACGGCCTGTCCTTGCTTCGCGCCTCGAGCCATTCGTAGATCTGGCCGTTCTTGCGGTCCGCCCGGCCCGGCTTCACCCAGTACGACTCGAAGCCCTGATCCAGCCTGTAGCGCTTCGCCAGATAGCCGGCGTTCGCGACCACCGCCACGGTCTCGTAGCCTTCGGCCTGGAGCGCCTCGGCCAGCGTCAGTTGCTCGGCGCCGAGCGGGTAGGCGTTGTCCGGGATGTCCTCGGTCACCTTGAAATCGTGCGCGCCGTGCTCGAAGACGTGCCGGCCGGTGAAGAGCGACGCGTGGGTGGGCAAGGTCCAGGGCGACGAAGCCAGGGCGCGGCGGTAGAGCGTCGCCTGGCGGGCGAGACCCTCGAGGCGCGGCGACGTCTGCACGGCGTAGCCGTAGCACGAGAGGTGATCCGCGCGCACCGTGTCCAACGTGATCAGCACCACGTTGGGCTCACGGGGAGTGCGGGCACACGCGGCGAGCAGCGCCGGGCCGAGGAGCATCACGATGGCGACAGGCCGTCCGAGCATTGGGGTCGGTTATTATGCCAGCCAGGAAGCGGACGGTTACAATCGCGCCCATGGCGGACGAGCGCGAGACGGACGCGGAGCGGCTGCGCCGCATCCGCGAAGAGGTCCGCGCCCGCGCCCAGCTCGACCCGACTCCGCTTCCAGCGCCGCGCGCTCCGGCAGGATCAGCGCGTCTCCCGTCACTGGAGAGCCCGCCGCCCGAGACTCCGCCTGCACGACCCGAGGCCGGCGAGCTGAACGCCAGCTGGGAGACCTCGAGCGCGCCCGCCTCGGGCATCCTGGGCCGTCTGGTGCGGCGTGCCCTCGGCCCCTTCGTTTCCGCCCAGACGGCCTGGAACGCTCGGCAGGTGCAGCTCGACAACCGCCTGCTGGAGTACCTCGACGCGCGCTTCGACTTCACGCACCGACATTACGACCGCGTGCTCGGCGCCCACGGCCGGCGCCTCGAGGAGGTGGACGAGCGCCACCTCATCCTGCAGGAGGAGCTGGTTCAACACGTCCACGACCTGGTGAAGCGCATCGACCTGGTGCTGGCCGAAGCCGAAAAAGGGCGGCACTCCCTGGAGTTCGCCCTGCGTGACGTCCGAAACCGCCTCGAGCGCCTGGAAGCGAAGCTCGCGCGCGGATGAGGAGCGTCCTCGTCTGCGGCGTCCAGGCCCCGTTCATCGTGGGCGGCGCCGAGATCCTCGCCCGCGAGCTCCACGAGAACCTGAAGCGCCGCGGCTTCCGCGCCGACGCCGTGAACGTGCCGTTCAAGTGGTATCCGGTCTCGGAGCTGGTGCGCCAGGCCCTGGCCTGGCGCCTGCTCGACGTGACCGAGAGCAACGGCGAAGCGGTGGATCTGGTGATCGCCACCAAGTTCCCGAGCTATCTAGTGCGCCATCCGCGGAAGGTCTGCTGGCTCTTCCATCAGCACCGCGAGGCGTACGACCTCTACGGCACGCCCTACTGCTCCTTCCAGGCGACTCCCGAAGACGATGCGGTGCGCTCGGCGATCCAGGGGCTCGACACGTCGTCGCTCGCGGAATGCCGGAAGATCTTCACGATCTCGCGGAACGTCGCCGAGCGCCTCGCGAAGTGGAACGGGCTGCCCGCCGAGGCGCTCTATCCACCGCCGCAGCACCAGGGCCGCTACTACTCCGACGCCGGCGGGGACTACTTCTTCTACGCCGGGCGCCTCGACCGGCTGAAGCGCCTCGACTTGGTCCTGGACGCCCTGGCTCGGGCCGACGGCGCTCGTCTCAAGATCGCGGGGCAGGGCCCGCTGGACGCCGAGCTCCGCAAGCAGATCGCGCGCCTCGGCATCGGGGACCGCGTGGAGCTGCTTGGCTTCGTGTCCGCCGACGATCTGCTCGCCCTCTACGCGCGCTGTCGCGCCGCCGTCTACACGCCCCTCAACGAGGACTACGGCTACGTCACCGTCGAGGCGTTCCTGTCGTCGAAGCCGGTCCTGACCACGGCCGACGCCGGCGGGCCCCTCGAGTTCGTGAGCGACGGCGACAACGGCTTGGTGACGGCCGCCGAAGCGGACGCCCTCGCCGACGGGATGCGTCGCGTCATGGCGCTGACCGACGCGCGACGGCGGGAGATGGGCGCGAGCGGCCGCGAGCGCGTCAAGGACATCTCCTGGGACGGCGTCATCGACCGCCTCACGGAGACGCTCGCGTGAGGCTCGCGCTCTGGTGCCCGATGCCGCCCTCGGCCTCGGGCATCGCCGACTACGCTGCGGAGCAGCTACCGCTGCTGCGCGAACGCTTCGACGTGACGGTGGTCGGCGCGGCGCCCGCGGCGCGACCGGAGGCCGACCTCGACCTGTACCAGCTCGGCAACTCGCCCGCCCACGCGTACGTGTATCGCGCCGCTCTCGAGCGGCCCGGAGCGGTGCTGCTCCACGAGTGGAGCCTCCATCACCTGGTGCTGTCGCTCACCGTCGAACGTGGCGACACCGCCGCCTACCTGCGCCAGATGCGTCGCGACCACGGCGAGCGCGGCACGTTCCTCGGCCGCCAGGTGGCGCGGGCGCTGGGCGGACCGCTGTGGCCGTCGCTGCTGCCGCTGAACGACCGCGTGCTGCGCGGCAGCCTCGCCGTCGTGGCGCTCACGCGCTTCGTCGCCGACCGTGCGCGGCCGCGGTTGGCGCCGCGCCCGGTGCTCCACATCCCGCACCACCTCGCGCTCCCGCTTTCGCCCTG
>DATFEN010000101.1:0-13183 GCA_035251085.1 Vicinamibacteria bacterium
GTCGTATAGGGTGCCGAACACCGAGACGACGCCCTGGCTGCCGCTCTGCACGACGAGCTCTCCGCCCCTGACCGGAACGCTTCGGTGAAGCTGGGCGTAGCGGTGATGGCGTCGGTCGGGTACGAGGGCGTCCTCCCGGCTGCGGACCAGGCGGATCTCCCCAGCATCCGCCATGGCTTGGAGCCGGGCGTTCCACGCAGCCGCCTCCGCCGCATCATTCGTGGCGATCCGCCGCTCTTGGACCTGTGCCAGGGCGGGCGAGGCGGTACCAAACAGGACGATAGCGCCGAGACGAGTGATCCAGCGCATTGAGAACCGAGTCGTCGACTGTGCCATCTCTCCTCCTCGCTCTCGGTAGAGATCGTTCCGGTTGATGTTTCGCACGCCGTCACGGTCGAGGCGCGATGGGTGGGTGAGGTTCATCAGGCTTTCCTGCCGGCAGGCCGGCAGAGCACGGGACGTGCCATCCCGGAGGAACCGAAGGAATCGAGGAGCAGCGCGAGGTTCGAGGCACACGTCAGTGAACGCGCCGCTCACTTCGTGAGCACGCGTGCGCAGACATTGGGCGGAGGGCCTTATTGACCGGGCACGTCGCCGTGGACATCATGGCAGAAGCGGACACGCATGGCGACGACGGGCGATCCTCCTACATGACCGAACGCTGTCGCCGGCCGTACCCCAAGGCAGGTGTGATGCTGCGGGCGCCTTAGAGCACAGGCGCCCGCTTGCCGGTTGCATTGATCGCGAGACGAACTTCCCGTCCTACTGCGCCCCGCGCCACGGTCAACCGCTTCGCCAGGAACAGCCACGATCACCTGGCCATCCGCGCTCACTTGGGCAGCCTCGGCATCAAGCTCCTCTCGGTCACGGAGCCCCTCGAAGAGAACGCCTCGGGGCGGTTGTTGGAGACGATGCTTGCGGCGTTCAGTCAGTTCGACAACGATCTCCGCTCGGAGCGCTCTGTCGCCGGCCTGAAGGCGGCGCTGCGCCGTGGCCGCTGGACCTTCCGGCCGCCGCTCGGCTACAGGGTGAAAGACGGCAAGCTCGTGCCGGACGCGCACAGGGCGCCGATTATCTGCAAGCTTTTCGAACTGGCGGCTGAGGGCATGGGGCCGACACGGCTCACTCGGGAGGCGCGCTCTCTCGGTCTCTCCGGAGTTGGTGGCCACGCGCTGACCGATTCGGCCGTGGAGCGCATGCTCGCGCAGCCGGCCTACGCCGGGCTCGTCGAGGTAGCCTGGGCGTCTCGGGTGCCCGTGGTGAATGGGAGCCGATCATCTCCGAAGACGCGTACTACCGGGCGCGCGCTGCGTTGACGGGTCGGCCCCACGCGCCCCATGGCGCTGACCACCCCGATTTCCCCCTCCGCCGGTTCATCCGGTGCGAGTGCGGACGGCCGATGACGGGCGCGTGGTCCTCGGGCAAGGGCCGAAAGTACCCTTACTACTCGTGCCCTAACCGCGCGTGCCGCGTGAATCTGACGAAGGCTGCGCTTGAGGACTCGTTCGTCGATCTGCTGGACGAACTCCGACCTCCGCCAGGTTACATGAAGCTCTTCAAGGCCGTGGTCTACGACGTGTGGAAGAAGCGCCGTGACGAGGCCGGCTCCGTGGTGGACGCGCCCCAGCGCCGCATCAGGGACACGCAGCAGAAACTCGATCGGCTGATGCACGCCATCGTCGACGGTGCCGTGGACCGCCAGCTCTACGATCGCGAGCGGGAACGGCTCGGGGCAGAACTTGCGGCTCTCCGGGTACGCATGAACGACGCGACGACCGAGGAGTTGGACGTTGAAGAGGTTTTGTCTTACGCCGATAGCCTGGCGATGAACGTGGGGCGGACGTGGCGCGTGGCAAACCCGACCAATCGTCTCAGGCTCCAGCGTTTCGTAATGCCCGAAGGTCTCGTGCGGGCTAAGGACGGCACTCTACGAAACGTCCGTCTGGGCCGATTCTTCAAGCAGTTACAGGCCGTTCCGAGGGTCGGAGAACAGGTTTGGAGCGGGAAACGGGATTCGAACCCGCGACTTCGACCTTGGCAAGGTCGCACTCTACCACTGAGCTATTCCCGCTCTGCCGGTAGGGGCTCAAAATGTTAGCCCGCGGTCCGAGTGACGTCAACCCTCCGACGTGAAGGCGTCGCGGTCGTGGCGAACGCGCGGCGCGCCCGTCGAGCGGTCGATCGAAACCACGTCGAAGCGCAGCGGCCGTTCCCCGAGCCCCTGGCTCGCGGCATAGAGGCGAGCCGCAAGCACGACGCGCCTGCGCTTGTGGACCGTGACCGCCTCGAAGCCCTGGCCGTGCGACGCATCACCTCGGTCCTTCACCTCGACGAACACCGTGACCGGACCATCGCGCGCCACGATGTCCAGTTCCCCCGCGCGGCAGCGCCAGTTGCGCGCCAGGATCCGGAAGCCCAGGGCCTCGAGGTGCCGGCAGGCGAGCTCCTCGCCCTCCCATCCACGGCCGGCTCGCGTCACCGCACGCGCCGCCAACGTGTGCCCTTCGCGGTGTCCTCGAGGACGACGCCGCGTTTCTCCAGCTCGGCACGAGCGCGGTCCGCGCGGGCAAAATCGCGCTTCCTGCGGGCCTCCTGGCGCTCGTCGAAGAGTTCCTGCTCCTCCGCGCTCAGACGATCGCCGCCTTGCGGCAGCAGCACGCCGAAGACGCGGTCCATGGCCTCGAGCGCGGCCCGAACGCACGAGGCGCCCTCGCGCGTGAGGGCGCCGCCGGCCACGAGGGAGTTCGCCTCCCCCACCAGGTTGTGGACCGCCGCCAGCGCCTCGGACGTGTTCAGGTCGTCGCGAAGCGCCGAGTCGAACGCCGCCCGCGCCTTCGAACAGGCTTCGGAGACGGCCGGTGCGGTCGGCCCGTCGCTGCCCACCTCGTCCAGCCGACGTACGAGCGAGCGCACGCGCTCGAGCGCCCCCCTGGCGTGGTCGAGGCCCTCGAACGTGAAGTTGAGCTTCTTCCCGTAGTGCGCCTGACAGAGCAGGTAGCGGATCGCCTCCGGCGAGGCGCCCCGCTCGAGGAGATCGGGGATCGTGAAGAAGTTCCCCTTGCTCTTCGACATCGTCTCGTTGTCGACGAGCAGGTGCTCGACGTGGACCCAGTGACGCACGAAGGGCTTGCCGGTGCCGCCCTCGCTCTGGGCGATCTCGTTCTCGTGGTGCGGAAAGATCAGGTCGACGCCGCCGCAGTGCAGGTCGAAGCTCTCGCCGAGGTACTTCATGCCCATCGCCGAGCACTCGAGGTGCCACCCGGGACGCCCCGGCCCGAAGGGCGCGTCCCATTGCGCCCACTTCGGCTCGTCGCTCTTGAGCTTCCAGAGCACGAAATCGCGCGCGTCCTCCTTCTCGTAGCGGTCGCTGTCCACGCGCGCGCCGGCCTTGATCCCCGACACGTCGAGGCGCGACAGCCGCCCGTAGGACGGGAAGCTCGCGATCCGGAAGTAGATGCTGCCGTCGGACGTGTAGGTGTGGCCCCGCGCAGTGAGCCGCTCCACGAGCTGGATCATCTCCGGCACGTGGTCCGTGGCGCGGGGGAAGTGCTCCGGACGCTCGAGGCGCAGCGTCGCCATGTCCTCTTCGAACGCGCGGATCCACTCCTCGGTGAAGCCGCGCAGATCCTTCCCCGCATCGGCCGCGAACTTGATGATGCGGTCCTCGACGTCGGTCACGTTCATCACCTCGATCACGCGGTAGCCCAGGTGCTTGAGGCTGCGCCGCAGCAGGTCGGTCGCGACGAACGTGCGAAAGTTGCCGATGTGCGCGCGGTTGTAGACGGTCGGTCCGCACACGTACATGCGGACCTCCTGGGGATGCGCGGTGACGAGGGGCTCGACGCGGCCGCTCAAAGTGTTGCGGAGCCGCACGGTCAGCTCGCCTCGGACTTGAGCGTGAGCACGGTGAGATCGTCCGCGCAGCCCGCGGGCCCGGCCCACTCTGTGACGGCGCCGACGAGGGCCTCGAGCGCGAAGGCGGCGCTGCGGCCAGCGCACCCCCGCAGCGTCCCCTCGATGCGCTCGTCGCCGAACTCTTCGCCGGCGATCGAGTTGGCCTCGGTCGCCCCATCCGTCACCATCGCCACCAGGTCTCCGCGTCCGAGGTCGACCTCGCCGGCCTCGTAAGCAGCGTCCTCGATCAGCCCCAGAGCGGGCCCGCCGTCTGTCAGGCGTCCGCAGCTTCCGTCGGCACGCACCAGAAACGGTGGGATGTGGCCGGCGTTGACGTAGCGAAGGCGGCGCGCTCCGGGATCGAGCTCGGCGTACACCAGCGTGACGAACTTGTTCGCCTGGGTGCTCTCGTAGAGGAACTGGTTCAGCCTCCCCACCAGATCGTGGGGCTGGGCGGTGCCGGCCAGCGCGCGCAGCGACGCGTGCACCGAGGCCATCAGGATGCTGGCGGGAGCGCCCTTCCCGGAGACATCCGCGATGCCGAGCGCCAGCCTTCCGTTCGGCAGGTGGATGAAATCGTAGTGGTCGCCGCCCACCTGGAAGCAGGGACGGCTCTCCGCGGCGACCTCGAAGCCGGGCACGGCGGGCCGCTCGCTCGGGAACAGGCTCTGCTGGATCTCCCGCGCGATCTGCATCTCGCGGTCCTGGCGCTGCTTCTCGACCTGCACCCGATGCAGGCGGACGCTCTCGAGGGCCGCCACCGCTTGCCTGGCGAGCGTCATCGCGAAGTCCCGGTCCTCCTCGCTGAAGGCGACGCGCGACACGCGCTCGCCGACCGCCAGGAACCCCTCGCTGCGCTCGCCGACGCGCAACGGCACCACCAGGGCCATGCGCGCGCGCTGCAGGCGCTCGCGCAGCGAGCCGCCCGGAAGATCGGCTACGGCCGTCGGCCTGCGAATCGACTCCGCCGCGGCGCCCGCCGACGCGTCGAGCAGCGGCGCCTCCTCGCTGCGCGGGCCCCGCTCGTGGGCGAGCACGAAGCCCTCCTGGCCCGAGAGGTACATCGCGGCCCGCGACACCATGAGGTGGCCCATCAGCGTGCTCGTCACGACGTTCTGGATGGTCTCCTCGTCGAAGCTCGCCGTCAGCTCTCGGCTCACGTCGAAGAGGTTGTGGAGCTGGAAGACCTTGATCGAGAGCCTCTGGTTGAGCTGGCGCAGCTCGCGATAGATGAGCCCGTTCTCGATCGGCGTGGCCGCGCAGGCAGCGACGCTACGCAGGAAGCCGCGCTCGTCGTCGTCGAATGGCCGCCCGTCGCCGCGCGGGCCGAGGCCGATGAGGGCGATCGTCCGCTCCCGCTTCTCGACGGGGCACACGAGGCTCAGCCCCAGGACCTCGGCCGCCTCGGACTCGGAGCCGAACACGCGCGCCGCCTGCCGCGGCAGTCCGCGCGCCGCCCGAACGTGGAAGCGCCCGTCCTCGTCGCGGACGAGGAGGGCGCCGCGAGACGCGCGCAGCTCGCCGAGCACGATGAGCAGCGCCGCCTCCAGGATCTCCTCGCTGGAGAGGGGCGAGTTCAGGGTCGTCGTGAGGTCGAGGAGCGAGATCAGCTCCGACATGCGCTTGAGCAACGGCGGCTCGCGCCCCTCGCGGCGGAACTCGTCGAGGGCTCGCTGGTACTGGAAGACGACGGGCAGCTCGGCCACGTCAGCGCTTGCGCTTCACGAGGCAGCACACGTTCCGGCGCGCGCTGCGGCGGAACGTCACGGAATCCATGATCTTCTCCATCAGGTGCACCCCGAGCCCGCCCGTGCGCCGCTCGGTTGCGTAGCGCTCCAGATCGACGCGCGGCAGCGTCCGGGGATTCACCATGTCGCCGGTGTCGATCACATCCACGCACAGCTCGCCCTCGCGATCCTCGATGCGGACCTCGACCACCTTGCCCGACGCACCGTGGTAGGCGTGTTCGATGACGTTCGTGGTAGCTTCGTCCACGGCCAGGGCCACCTTGCCGGCGGTCGGCTCGTCGAAGCCCGCCGCCTCGGCCATCTTCTTCGCGACGTCGCGGATGAGGACCAGGAAGCGCGTCTCGCTGGGGACCTGGAGCACAAGCGTCGGCTTGCCCCTCATGGGCCAGCTCAGAGCGACGGGCTCCCCGAGAGGAAGCTCTCGATCGCCTCCGACTCGGACGGAAAGATCCTGTAGAGGTGGTTGAAGCCGAGGATCTCGAAGATGTTGGCGACGGTCTCGTTCAGGTTCGCGAGGCGCAGGTCCCCGCCGTTGGACCGCAGCTCCTCGATGGAGCCCATGATCGCCCCCAGCCCCGCGCTCGCTATGTAGCTGAGCCCCGAGCAGTTGACCACGATCTTGAAGAGGCCGTCCTGGACCGTTCGCTGCAGCTCGCCCTCGAAGACGCGAACGGTATGGGCGTTGATGAAGCCCTTCGGATACAGCAGCCGGATGTCCTCGAAGTCGCGCGTGTCCACGACCAGCTCGCTCATCGCGGTTCCGCCCGCGACTATATCCCGTTCAGATCGCCTTCTCCAGAAGCCGCCGCGCCGACTCGATGTCGGTCCGAATCTGTCGCAGCAATGCCGCGGCGTCGGGAAAACGCTGCTCGTCGCGCAGCCGGACCTCGAACTCGACGCGCAGCGAACGGCCGTAAAGATCGCCCCCGAAGTCCAGCAGGTGCGCCTCCAGCAGCACCGCTCCACCTCCGAACGTGGGGCGGCGACCGACGTTGACCACAGCCGGCCGCCGGGGCCCCTCGCCCGCGATGCTGCACAGACAGGCGTACACGCCGCCGCCCGGAAGGATCTCGTTCACGGGATCGAGGTTCGCAGTCGGGATGCCGAGGCCGCGGCCGCGGCCGATTCCCTGGACCACGGCGCCGTCTACGAAATAGCGCCGCCCGAGCAGCCCGCGTGCCGCCTCGACGGCTCCACGCCCCAGGGCCTCGCGGACCCGGCTGCTGCTCACCGGCGCACCCTCGTGGAGCACCGGCGGCAGCGCGCGCACCGCGAATCCGAGGTCGCGACCGAACGAGGCGAGTGCCGCCGCGTCGCCGGCACGCCCGCGGCCGAAGCGGAAGTTGAAGCCAACCACCACCGCGCGCGCGCCGAGCGCGCCCGCCAGCACGCGACGCGCGAACTCCTCGGGCGACTCGTGGCTCAGCTCGCGCGTGAACGGCAGCACGGCCAGGCGGTCGACGCCGAGCGGGCCGAGCATCTCGGCGCGCTGCCCGATCGTCATCAAGGTTGCAGGCGCTCGCTCCGGAGCCAGAACTCGGGACGGGTGGGGATCGAAGGTGAGGACCACGGCTTCCCCGCCCGCAGCGCGCGCCTCCGCGACGACGGCCTCGGCCAGCGCGCGATGGCCGAGGTGCACGCCGTCGAAGTTCCCGACCGTGACCGACGGCGATCTCAGTCCGCGCGGCTCGAGGCTTTCGAGACGGAAGACCTCCATCTCGACGCGATTACGACTGCAGAGGCGGGAACCGGCGCTCGATGGTCGAGTGGGGCAGCTTGCGGCCGCTGTCGTCGGCCACGCGCAGCAGATAGCCATCCTGGGTGAGGGCGTAGTGGTACGGACGCGCCCAGGGGTCCTTGAGATAGCTGCTGTCGACCAAGCCGCGTTTTTCGAGCTCGCCGAGCTTATCCGGCAGGGCGCCGTACGCGAATCGGTGCGCCTGCAGCGCCCGATCCAGGCGCTGCAGGCGCGCCTCGGCCACAGCGTCGAGCATCGAGCTGTAGCTTCCCTCGAGGAGGGGCGGCAGCGTCACGACCCCGAAAGGCCGGCCCCAGTTGGCGATCGCTCCCGCGAGGGCCAGCGCCGCGGCGACGCCGAGCGTCACGTAGCCGGTGACCGGAGACGCCGGCGCCTCGACGCGGCCGATGCTCGTCTCCGACGGTCCGCCCATGCCGCGACCCGCGAATGTGATGATGTTGCGGTTCAGCAGGTCGAAGAGGATCTTGCAAACGTCGAACTCCCCCATCCCCGTGGAGTCGACGATCGCCTGCACCGTACGCGTGCCGTCGACCTTGCGGTAGACCCTCTCCTCCTCCTGGGAGAGTCGGATCTTGCTGAGCGAGCTGGCCGCGGCGCGCTTGCCCGCCAGCACGTCCTCGCTCGGGGTGCTCGCGCCGACCTCGATCATGGACGCATCCACGACGGCGCGGAAGACCACGTCCATCGATGGGATCTTCTTCTCGATGATGGGCCACTCGTCCACCATCCGGATCCCTTCCATCAGGATGAAATCGGCGGAGAGCGGCTGGAAGTTCTCGCGGTCGTAATCCACCGCGTCGGTGGGCGCGAAGTGGTAGTGGCCGTCGCGCCAGCGGAAAACCCGATAAACGATCTGGGACACCTGCACCTGCAGGGCCTCCTTCAGGTCCTGCTGGGTGATGAAGTTCCCGGTCACGAGGATGTGCCCCATGCGCTGCAGCGTTGCCTTCTGGGTCTGCAGCGCCTCGTCGAGGCGCTCCTTCGACAGCTTGCCCTGCTTCACGAGGACGCTGCCCAGGCGATCCTCCAGGCGCTTCGAGCTGGAGTCCGCCATCACCACCATGCCGTTCTCGAAAGTCACGGTGATGATGTCCTTCTCGCTCGTCAGAGTGAGCACGCCGGTCTTCCGCTGCAGCCCGATCAACTGGAAGATGTCGGGAAGGCCGAAGTCCTTGATGGTTCCTTCGAGCGCCATCGCTCAGAACCTCCGGCGTCCGGTCGAGCGCGGCGCCGGCATGACGAACTCGAAATCCGGCCGTGCGCGGTTCGCGACCACGTACGTCGCGATCAGCACGAGCGCTGCGAGCCCGAGCCCCCAAGGCCCCGTCAGCGTGGAGGACGCCTCGGTAACGGGCAGCACCCGCCCCGCGAGCAATATCAGCGCCAGCGTTCCATACCAGACGAAGGCGAGCGCCACGCCGAGGACCGGCTTCTGCGCGTAGCAGTGTCCCGCGCCAGGAGACAGCAGCGAGAGCGTGCGGAACACGCGCTCGCGCTTCTCGTCCTCCTTCTGGACCTCCAGCAGCTTCTGATTGCGCGCCGGGCCGGAGACGCCGTCGCGCACTACGAATAGGTGATAGCACTGCGTGCACAGGCCGCCCACGGCGCCGAGATGGCACAGCTTGCAGAAGGGCGTGCCGCATTTGGTGCAGCGCAGCGTGAACATCTTCTTGCCGCGCCACTTCTGGAGGACGAAGACCGCCAGAACGAAGACCCCCAGGAAGCCGGCGAAGCGGTTGGCGGTCTCCATGGCCAGGCTCCGAGCCTTCAACGGCACGAGGCCCCGCCCCGCGACGTTCTTGCGGCCGGGGCCCGAAGCCCTTCCCAGGAACTTGGCCCAGGCCTCGTCTGCGGTGAGCGCCAGGTCCACGACGGCGTAGTTGCCGTTGTCGTACTTCCATAGCCCGTCGTACGACCGCACCAGACCTCCCGCCAGCCGCTCGGCCTGCGAGCGCGCCTCGCCGGCGGGCTGGTACTCGAAGCGCTGCAGGTGGGCGAGGGACAGGTTGTAGAAGAACGTGGCAGTGATGTCCTGCGTGGGGCTCTGCTCGGAGCCCTGCTTGAAGCGGGCGATGGCGGGCGCGAACTCGCCGCGCGCAAACTCCAGGTTGGCGAGATTGTTCAAGGCGATGCGGTCCTCCGGGTCGTTCTTGAGGATGTCGCGGTAGAGGACCGCGGCATCGTCGTAGCGCCCGCTTTTCTTGTACTGCAGGCCCAGCAGATAGACGAGGTCGCGATCGTCCGGGTACTGGCTCACCGCCTGTTCGAGGATCTCGCGGCTGCGCGAGTCGGAACCGCTCTCGATGCTCTGGACCGACGCGCGGAACAGCGGGTTCCGCTCGGCGAGGATGCGGTCGTTGAGCACCCGCACGCCCGGCGGGATGGCCAGGCCGAGCAGGATCACGAACAGGACCACGGCCTGCTCGACGCGGCTCAAGTACACGAACAGCAGCGTCAGCCACCACAGCGGCAGCCAGCCGACGCCCTGGAACGTGATGCACGGCAGCAGCAGCAGGACGACCCAGGTGCCGAAGGCCAGGCTGCCCTCCCCGAGACGTTCCTCGAGGTCGTGGCGGAGCAGCGGGCCGCTTCGGATCAGGAGCGCTCCCGCGAACGCGGTCACCGTCAGGAGGAGCGCGAGGAGCAGGACCGGAACGATCAGCAGCAGCACGTAGTATTTGCCGCGCGACGTGGGCAGGCGCGCGGTGAGGCCGCCGAAGGCATCCCGGATGCTCTGCAGGATCCCCAGCGGCCCCTTGCGGAGGTCGACCCTGGCGCGTGCGAAGTAGGCGTCCGGAAGATGCGGATCGAGGCCGATCGCGTTCGCGAAGTCCGCCTCCGCTCGAACCCAATCGCTCTTACGGGCCCGGTCCTGGCCCCGCGCGACGAGGGCCAGGGCGAGTTCCTCGAGGCTCTCCGCATTGCGCTCGATGCGGAGCCGCCGTATCTCCTTGAAGGTCTTGTCGGCCGTCTCGGCGTCATTGCCGTCGTCGGCGCGGCGATACGTCTCCCAGAGCGCTTCGAACGTATTGCCGGCTGGCGATCGCACGCTCCGCACGTCGATGACCTTGTCGGACGGCGGCTGCGGCGGCGAGGGCGACTGCGCTGGGAGAAGGCCCGCTGCGGCCAGCATCGGGGCCGCGAGAAGTCCGACGCGGACCCTCACGCGACGCCCGCCCGTGAGCGGGAGACCCAGGCGACCCGAAGCTCGTACAGGAGCCCTTCGAGGAGACGATCCTCCTCGGCGCTGCGGCGGCCCTCGGTCTTGTCCTTCAGCATCTCGAGGACCGAGATGATGTGGCGCGCTCCTTCGAGATCGACGTTCCGCTGCTTCTCGCCCTCGGCGTCGAGGCCGAGGAGCACGCTGGCCTGCCCCGCCAGCGAGAGGAGGAAGCTCCCGAGGTCCGCGCTCGCCGGCGGGGGAGACGGTCGTACGGCCTCAGCGTCCGATCCCGGGACAGCGGTCGGCTTCTCCTCGCCCGTCTCCCGCGGAGATCCGTCCGCCGTGAAGTGGCGGCGATCGTTGACCGTGAAGCCCTTGGATTGCTCGCTCATCTCGATCAGCGGCGGCCGCCTCGCGTGACTGGCAGGGGCGCGATGGTAGCACATCGATTAATGCGTGCAAGTTCCTGAGGGGACAAAGACTTTCGTCCCGTCGGCTGCGCGTCGAGATGACCCGTAGCGATCGGCCGTCCGTGACGATCGTGACGGTGCCGTCCTGGTCCGTCCGGAAGACCCGGGCCCCCGCCGCACGTAGCCGGTCGAGCGCCTCCGGACTCGGGTGCCCGAAGGTGTTCCGGAGGCCCGCGGAGATGACGGCCAGGGCGGGGCGAGCGGCCGCGAGAAGACCCGCAGAGGAGCTGGTCCGACTCCCGTGGTGGGCCACTTTGAGCAAGGACACGTCACCCGGATCGAGGGCCGCCTCCCCGGCGGCCTCCACGTCTCCGGTCAGCAGGAACCGAGCTTCGCCGAAGCCGACACGCAGCACCACCGAGTCGTCGTTGCGCGTCACCCGCGGAGCCCGAACCGGCGGTGGCGGCCCGACGACCTCGATCCGGACACCATCCCAATCCAGGACGGCCCCCCGCATCACCGTCCGCCGCGCGACGCCGGCGTCATGGAGCGCGCGGTCCAACTCCGCATAGCCTCGGTCGTGACGAGGCGCCGGCCCCTCCCACACCTCGCCGACGCGGAAGCTTCGGACGAGGCGCGGAGCGCCGCCCACGTGATCGGGATGGGCGTGCGTCAGCACCAGCAGGTCGATCTCCCGCACGCCGCGGCGCCAGAGGAACGGCGCGACCACCGCCTCGCCGATGTCGAAGCGGCCGTCGAAGGAGCCACCCGCATCCACGACAGCGTGGCGCCCGGAGGGCGAGCGCAGGACGATCGCGTCTCCCTGGCCTACGTCGAGGACGCTGACCTCCAAGCGTCCATCGCCAGCGGCGGTCGGCCCGCCCCAGGCCAGCAGCGCGATCCCGATCATCGAGAGAAGCGCACCGGCGCGCGTCCGACGCCGGACGAGCAGCACGAGTCCGGCGCCATGCACGAGGAGCGCCACGAACCACGGATCCGGCGCGCGTGAGTCCAGGGCTCGCCACGTCCCCGCCAGCTGGCTCGTCCACAGCAGCGCGCGGGCAGCGGCGAAGGCCAGCACGCCCAGCAACGGCCCTGACGCCGGGACGATCGGCGCCAGCACGGCGAGCGCCGCGCCGAGCAGGAGCACGGCCGTCGCGAGCGGCACGGCAGCGAGGTTCAGGATCAGCGCGGCGGGAGCCAGTCGATGGAAGTGCACGACCAGGAGCGGCGCGAGGGCGAGCTGCGCTGCAGCGGAGGCTGCCAAGGCCAGCTCGAGCCGGAATGGGAGGCGCGGGAGCAGGGACCGCAGCGGCGGCGCGATCACGATCAAGCCCAGCGTGGCGACGAAGGAGAGCTGGAAGCCTGGATCGGCGACGTCCGATGGGCGCCAGAGCAGCAGCAGGATCGCAGCGAGACCGAGGAGGTTGGCGGCCTCGCCGTCCAGCTCGAGCCCGAGGCCGAGCACGAGGACCGACGCCATCACCGCGGCTCGCATGACCGGCGGGTCGGCACCCACCAGGCAGGCGTAGGCAAACAGCGCGAGCGCGATCGCCGGTCCCGACGCAACGGGCACGAGCCCCATGCGGCGCAATGCGAAGCCCAGCAGCGAGGCCACCAACGCGACTTGGGCTCCGGACAGCGCCAGCACGTGGTACGTTCCCGAGGCCCGGAAGCGCTCGAGCGTCTCACGATCCAGGCCCGCTCGGTCGCCCAGCAGCATGGCACGCACGACGCCCTCCTCGGGGCCCCGCCCGACGAAACGCTCCAGCGTCCGTCGCGCCGCCTCGCGCACCTCCGCCAACGGTTGCCGCGAGCTCGCGTCCACCTCCATCAGCCGGCCCGACTTGCAGTATCCGAACGCCACGACGCCCTCGCGCCGTGCTTCGCTCTCCGTGTCGCGGGCGCCGGGTGTCGCGAAACCGCGTGGGGCTCGCAACGTCGTCCACACCCGGACGCGGTCCCCCTCGAGTGCAACGGGGATCGAGGCCTCCCCTCCGACCGTGACCCGCACCCGCCCATCGAGGCTCCGGGGCTGGCCCGCGTCCGACACCGAGACCACGTCGAGAACCAGTTGCGTCCTGCCGTCCAGGAGACCGGCGTCCTGCCCCAAGCGGCCTTCGACGAGCAGGGGCGCGCCGTGGGCCGGCGTCAGCCATCCGGCCAGCGACGCGCGCTCGTGAACGGTTCGCTCCACCGCAGCCGCTGC
>DATFEN010000167.1:0-25603 GCA_035251085.1 Vicinamibacteria bacterium
CATCGACCGCCGCGTCGTAAGCAGGTGCCCGCGCGCTCGCAACGAGCGCGTCACGCGTCGGACCGGTCAGGTCGAGAGCCGCGGACAGCGCGCGCATGGTCTCGACATGGGGCCGCCGTCGCTCTCCGCGCTCCAGCGCGCTCACGGCATGGACCGACAAGCCGGCGATCGTCGCGAGCTCCTCCTGCGTGTAGCCCGCAGCCTCGCGAAGCGCTTTGAGTTGCGCCCCGAATGACCCCGGAGCGCCGGGTTTCATGGCCCGCCCATCTTACTGCTGCGCCCGTACGGGCGTCGTACGAGCGCCGTGCGATGCCGAAGATGCCGTGCAGGAGGCGTCGCTGCGCGCCTTGCGCTACTTCGGGACGTTTGGTGGCGGCAACGGGCGCGCCTGGTTCCTCAGGATCGTTCGCAATATCTGTCGTGGTTGGCGTGGGCGCAGCTTCCGAGCACCTACGGATCCATTCGACGAAGCGCAACACAGCAGCGCCAGGCCGGCGGCAGATCCCGAAGCGCTGCTGCTTCGAACCGACGGCGTCACCTTGATTGCACGGGCGATGAGCGCCCGACCTAACTCGGGAGACGCCAGGAACCACGGACCCGCGTGTCGAAGCGCAATGGCAGCCTCATCGAGCATGGATTTGGACTCGCTGGCATAGCACTACCACCCGCCATCCCGCTCACCGCATGTCCAAGGCCCCACGGCATCGCAGCGCCCGGAACCCCTCGACGCTGTACGAGTCCTGTACGGGTTCTGTGGGTGGTCGCCGGTGCGCCCGACGGCGATAATCCGAGCATGGCCGCCAACGAGAGCACGACAGCGTTCGTGACGGGAGCCAGCGGTCTTGCTGCGGCTCTCCTGCATGAAGGGTCGCCAGAAGCGAGTGCTCTGCCTCTCCGGACTCTCGGCGTGAAGACGGACGTCCTGTCGGACGTGCTTCGCGCGGTGCGTCTGACCGGGGCTGTGTACTTCGACTTCGAGCTGAGCTCTCCGTGGGTGAGGGAGGCGCCGCCCTCACGAGAGATCGCCGCAAAGGTGATGCCGGACGCCCAGCGCGTCATCGAATACCACCTGATCGCGCGGGGTTCGTGTTGGGGACACGCGGTCGGAATGGAACCCATCCGGCTCCGCGAGGGAGACGTCATCATGTTCCCCCGGGGTGATGGACACGTCCTGTCGAGCGCGCCCGGGATGCGGGAGGTTCCTGACGTATCGGCGTTCGCTCGCCCGTCTACGCCGCTGCCAGTGTTCTACGAGTTCGGTGGCGGCGGCCCGGAGCGCGCGCGGATCGTTTGCTGCTTCCTGGGTTGCGACGAACGTCCGTACAATCCGCTGCTGACCGCGCTGCCGACCGTCATCCACCTCTCGGCGGCAGGCCGACACGCGACGACCGGCTGGCTCGGCACGCTGTTGAGCATCGCCGTGAGGGAGTCGGGAAGCGCGCGTCCGGGCGGCGAGAACGTCCTGGCGCGCCTTTCGGAGCTGATCTTCGTCGAGACCATCCGCCAGCATCTCGAGACGCTGCCGCCCTCCCAGACCGGCTGGCTCTCGGGATTGCGAGACGCGGTTGTCGGACGAGCGTTGGCCGCCCTGCACGGCGAGCCGGGCGAGCCGTGGACGGTCGAACGGCTCGCGCGACTCGTGGGCCTCTCGCGTTCGGTGCTCGCGGAGCGATTCACGGCGATGGTCGGCCACCCGCCGATGCAGTACCTCGCGCTCTGGCGCATGCAGCTCGCCTCCCGCCTGCTCATCGACGGCGGCCAGGTGGCGGCGGTCGCCGGCGCCGTTGGCTATGAATCGGAGCCGGCGTTCAGCCGCGCGTTCAAGAAGCTGGTGGGCCAGGCTCCGGCAACGTGGCGCAGAGGTACCGGGGTTGACGCGGCGCGGTTCGCCGGCGTGGCCCGTTCGTTCAGGTCAAGGGATGTGGACGAGGGCTTCGAGGAGCCGGTGAACGAGCGGAGTTGAGGAGGCGGCCACCGCTCCGAGCGCGACGCCGAGCAACAGCGCCACGCGGAGCGGGGGAAAAGCGTCCGTCGAGGACGCGGCCGCCGTCGCGACCCCGGCATCGTGGGCGGCAACCAAAACCCGGACGCGCGCGGCGATCCCGCCCTCGCGATGGAGCGCCGCCACCGCCAGGTCGAGGCGACGGCCTGGCGGAACCAGGCCCGCCACCCTGAGGAGCGCGCTCGCGAGGAGGAGCGGGGAGACCCGCGCGCAAGCGGCCTGGTCTGCGGCAGCCTCGGCCGCCTCCTCGAAGGCGGCGCGCAGACGCCGTCCTGACGGGAGCATGGCCAGCGGATCCGGCGAAGCGCGAAGCAGAAGTCGCCGCAGGTTCTCGTGGACCGCCGCATGGGCCCGCTCGTGCTCGACGACGGCCTCGAGCTCGGCCGGGGTCAACGCTCGCAGGGCGGCGTCGGAGAAGAGAAGACGCGGCGTCACCGTTCCGGCCAGCGCCGCCACCGGCAGCTCGTGCCGGAACCGCGTCGCCTCGAACGGGAAGCCCGCCAGCGCCTGTCCTTCGCTGGTCCAGCTCCGCACCAGCCGAGACGTTCGCCAGTGGTCGCGAAGGGCCGACCCGAGCCGGACGCTCACGAGCACCGCGCCGGCCAGCGCCAGAAGCAGAAGGGTGGTGCCTGGCTCCTCGCCCGTCTCGCGCGGCTCGTGTCGCAGCCAGGCGGGGAGGGCGAACCCGAGCCCAGCTCCCAGGCCAGCGGCGGCCGGCAGCAGGCTGAGGCCGAAGAGGAGCGAGGCACGGCGCCGCGGCTCGAGCCTCGCGATCGCGGGCTCGATCCGGGACAGGGCCGCCGCGATCGCAACGGAGAGCGTCGTCGCGACGAGCAGATGCACCGCGAAGACGACGGCGAGGCCGAGAAGCAGGAAGCTCACGCGTTCCTCTTCCGCTTGCGCAGCTCTCGCTCTCTCGCGCGCACGAGGCGCTCCAGCTCGGGGAGAAGCTCGCGGTCGTGCTCGCTCACGGCGTCGACGAACGAGGCGAGCAGCGGCGTGGCCGACCCCCTGTCGAGGACCCGGTCCAGCGTGCGCTTGAGGAGACCGGCCGCAAAGGCCTCACGGCTGACGCGTGTCGCGTAGAGATAGGCCTGGCCGTCGCGCTTCCGCTCGAGGAGCCCTTTCTTGAAGAGTCGGTCCAGCGTCGTCATGACCGTGGTGTAGGCCAGGCTGCCTTGGAGGTCGTCCTGGACCTCGCGGACAGACCGTTCGCCGCGGCTCCGCCACAGCAGATCGAGGATGCGTTCCTCCAGCGGCCCGAGCTCCACGTCGAGAAGTATCCTTCAGAAACGCAGGACATAGCGCACGAAGATGCCGCGGCCCGGTGCGTCCATGCCCCACGAGATGCCGCGATGGTTCTCGTCGCCGATGTTCTCGAAATCGAGCAGCACTTCGTGTCGCGCGGCGAAGCGGATCGCCCCGCGCACTCCGAAGACGGCATAGGAAGGGATGGCCGTGAACAGCGAGCTCGAGGCGCCTGAGGGTCCCAGCACGCGGGCCTGGACCTGGGCGAGGGTCTCCCCGGTGGCGAGCAGGACGTCGTCGGCCGTGCCCTCGATGCCGTCGGGCCCCGTCGCCACGAGACCGCGCGCCCTCGCCCCGTTGTTGAAGAAGCTGGCGATGCTGGAGCGTGAGCGGCTGGCGCCGGTGCGGCGGTCGCCCAGGTCCAGGCTCGAGAGCCGATCCTGCTCGCCGGCCACGTGCAGGTAGGGCTCCACCCAGAAGCGCCGCCCGCCGTTCGGGGCGAAGCGGACCTTGAACCAGCCCTCGCGCGCCGGCGTGCCGCCTTCGATGTTGGGGGGCAGCCCGGTCCTGCGGTCCTCAGCGTGGAGGTAGGTGTAGACGCCTCCGGCGAACCAGGAGGGCGTGAGCGCGGCATCGAAGGTCGCCTCGAGTCCCCGGATGCGCGCCTCGTCGAAGTTCGCACGCACCAGGACCGGGTTGGTGGAGACGCCCACGAAAACGACCCCGCTCGGGAGTTGGCTGGTGATGGGCTCGCCGGCGAGGCTGAGGCCCACAGCGCCGGGCGGAAGGATCAGCGACTGCTTGGCGATGTTCGCGTCGATGTCGTTCTGGAAGCCGGTGAGGTCCGCCTTGAGGCGGCGAGCCTTGTAGCGCAGTGTGAGCTCATAGCTCAAGCTCGTCTCGGGATCGAGCACACGCACGGCACTGCCCGTGCTGACGGCGGCGGCATCGGCGGTCGTGCCCACCGTCGCACCAAGCCCCTCGACCTCGCGATTGGAGATCTCGTAACCGGAGCCGGTGAGGCCGAACGTGCCGAGGTCCGTCACGTCCGGGGCCCGGAAGCCACGGCTCACGTTTCCGGCCACGCTGAAGCCGCCGCCAGCGGTGAAGAGCGCCCCGGCGCGGAATGTGAACGAGCTCGTGTCGTAGAAGTCGTCGGGCCAGAGCGGCTCGCCCGAGACGAGGGGGCTGTCGGCCGCTTTCGCCTCGTAGGACGCGGACGACAGGCGCAGGGCCCCGTTCAGGCGGAGCCTTCCCGGCACCGCCTCGAAGACGTCCTGCAGGAAGGCCCCGCCCTGCAGGTAGCTGGCACCGTCGGGGACCCGGCCGCGTCGCGGCGCGGTCGCGCCAGTGGCAGGGTTCGTTCCGAAGGAAGGAGCCTTCATCGATTCGAAGAAGACGTCGCCGCCCAGCGTCAGGTCGTGCCGGCCCGCGAGCTTGCGCAGCCCCGCCTGCACGCCGTGGGCGGTCGTCCGCTCCGGCTCGTGATTGATCGTCGCCCGCGGGTTGCCGTTGCCGCCCTGGTTCCGCCGCTCCTCCCGCTGCGCGCTGAACGAGTAGGAGACGGTGAGTTCATCGAAGGGTCCGAGCCGCGACTTCGCGAAGCGAGTGTAGAGATGGTCGGCCATCAGGTTCCGGAGGTCGGCCACGAGGTTGCCATCGCCGCCCAGGAGCTGGTCGTAGCGCTTGCCCCCGTCCTGCTGCCCGCGCAGGTAGCTGGCGATCAACTGGGCGCTGGGCGTGATGGCCCAGTTGGCCTTCAGGTGGCCCCCGTACTGTGTGAACGCAGTGTCGGGAAGGCGCTCGTCGAGGACGACGCTCGACGGTAGACCGAGGAAGCGGGTGACGGCGTTGTGCGAGTCCTCTCCGCCTCCTGGCCGCACGTCGCCCGCGTGCCGCGCCGCGAGCGTGCCGGTCACACCGAGCCTGGGCGCCGCGTAACGGGCCGTCAGGCTGGAGCCGTAGCTCGTGTCGGCGCTGCCGAAGCTCGCGCTCCACAGGCCGGACACGTCCTCGCTTGGGCTGAACTGGGGCCTGCGCGTCAGGAGCTGGACCGTGCCTCCCAGCGCGTCGCTTCCGTATTCGGCGCTGGAGGGGCCACGCACCACCTCGATCCCTTCCAGCACCTCTGGATCGACGAGGTTGAAGAACGTGCTGACACCCCCGCGCTGAGCCGCGGTCGTGTAGCGCACGCCGTCCACGTACATGTTGACCTTGGTCCCCGTGAGGCCGCGGACGAAGATCCCGCCCATGGTGGGGCTCGTACGCTGCAGGTGCAGGCCCACCTCTTCGCTCGCCGCCTGCGCCAGCACGGCCTTCGAGCGGAAGGCGACTTGCTCCTCGCCGATCACGTTCACTCGCTGTGGCACGGACTCCAGGGCCTCGACGCGGCCGGGGCTGGCCGTCACCGTGACCTCGTCGCGGAAAGCCTCGGGTTGCAGCGCTACCTCGAGCTCGATGGACGCGCCTTCGACCTTGAGAGCGATTCGGCGGGGGGCGAAGCCGCGGGCTTCGGCCACGAGTACGAAGGTGCCGGAGCGCACGGAAGGGAAGCGGAACGCTCCCCTTTCGTCGGCGTGCTGGGCGGCGGCGATCGCACCTTGCGGGCTCACGAGAGTGACCGAAGACCGAGGCACAACGGCTCCGGTGGGATCCTTCACCGTCCCCGACACGACCCCTGCTTCTTGTCCTCGTGCAGCCGATGTCGATGCGAGAACGATGGCAGCCACGGCAGCGCGCGCGAGACGGGCGTCGGTCGACAGGTGGCCTCCCGGGATGTGCTGAAGGGCGGCTCGACTGTAGAGAGCGTGGGTTGCTACTACCAGGGGCAGTAGCCAATCCGCCGGCCTCGACGCGCCCCGGAGCCGCTCCTGGCAGCTCGATAGCCGCGCCGTCCTCTTGACAATCGACAGGAACGCGCCGATCTTGCTGTCGAACGTCTAGGGGAGAGCGCGGGGATGTCGCGAGCATGTCCTTGGCGGCCATCGTTCGTGCTCCTCGCAGACCTTGCCCTGATCGCCGGGTGTGGCGGCGGCAATCCCGCGACTCCCACGGCGCCGATCACGTTCGCGTCCCACTCCTCCGCGCACTTCACGTTCCGGTACACGGCGCTGGACGCAGCGAGCGTGGCCTCGACCGCCGACGCGGTCGAGGGACACCATGCGCGCATCCTGGGCGACCTGGGCCTGTCGCAGATCGCGTCGGTGACGGTGACCCTCTATCCGGATCAGGAGTCGTTCCGGGCGGCCGTGGTTCCGCTGGTCGGAAGCGTGCCCTCGTTCGCGACCGGCCTGGTGAGCGGGCCGAGCGCGATCCATGTCCTCTCGCCCAGCCTGGCATCGCGGTGGAGCTACGCTGAAGGCCTGACCGCCATCGTGCACGAGTTCGCTCACTGCGTCAGCTTGAACCTGAACCCCAGCATCGCAAACAACCCCCGATGGCTCTGGGAGACGGTCGCGCTGTACGAGGCGGGTCAGATCGTCGATCCGCGGACACTGTCCTACATGACCGCTCACCAGCCCCCGGCTCTCTCCGAGCTCAACCGGGTCGAGAACCCGGCGATCTACGAGGTCGGAGGAGTCATCGGCGAGTTCATCGTCGAGACGTGGGGACGAGGCGCATTGAACGACCTCGTGAGCGCCGGTGGAGCTCTGGAGAGCGTGCTCGGCGTCGACGAGACGCAGTTCGTGAGCCTCTGGTTCGCCTACGTGCGCCACCGCTACGGCATCTGACGGGCGTCGGCATCACGCAGTGCCGGAGCCTCATACCGTAGACTGCGAACAGGGGGCAGAGAAGGGAAGTTCATGAAGGTGAAGATGCACGGCGTCGCGATCGCGCTCACGCTCGTGCCCCTGCCGCTCTTCGCCCGGGAACCGTCGCGTGTCGCTCCTCGCGGCGCGGCTTCGTCCGGCGACGTGGCGTCGCTCGCCGAGCCGGGGGAGCGGCTGGAGGTGAAGGGCGTCGTGTACGCCGCGGATGGCCGTACGCCGGTTGCCGCCGCGTCGGTATACGTCTACCAAACGGATGCCCGCGGGTACTATCGGCCCGACGACGCGATGGGCAACCGCGACCCCCGGTTGTATGCGCTGCTGCGGACCGACGCCCAGGGCCGCTATTCGTACCGCACGATCCGGCCCGCCTCGTACCCCGGCACCCACGTGCCGCAGCACATCCACTACGAGGTAACGGCAGAGGGCCACGGCTCGCGCATCTTCGAGATCGTGTTCGAGGACGACCCGTTCGTGACCGACGCCGTCCGCGACCAGGCCGCCCGGTCCGGCTCGGTGTACGCGCTGCGCCGGGTGGAGCGCGGAGAATCCGGACCGGGCCGAGTGACCCAGGACGTCGTCCTGACGGAGCGCTGACCCCGGGACCTACCAGACCGGCGGACGGGCGAAGCCGTCCTCGGCGTGCTCGCGCTCGCGCAGCCGGTCGCGAGTCCAGCGCTGGGGAGGAAACACGCCCAGGGCGCGCAACGCGGAGGCGTATTCGTAGCGGACGGTCAGGAGCTGGAATGGCGTCGGCAGCGGATCGAAGTCGACGAGCTGAACGGGGTCGTAGGTCGATTGGCCCCAGCCGGTGCCGGGATACGAGCGGGCCGCGCTCCCGTGGCCGAGCGATTCAGCCCGATCCTCGGTATCACGGCGAGCTTCGGCGTGGGCTTCCGGGATGGTCGCCGGCGGCGCCTGCGCCCGCGGCTCGTTCGACTCCTCGGACGGGGCGCGCTTCTGCCCGTCGCGGTCGCCCATGTACGGTGTGATCGGCGGACGCCGCGAGGCCCAGTAGCCATTCTCGCGGAACACGCCGACCTCGATCCACCCCATCTTGCGGTTCGCTTTCCCGGAGCGGGAAGCGTAGGAGGTCTGCTCGTCGACGAACGTGAAGCGGCGAACCTCGCTCAGCGATGTGCGCCAGCCGCGCACGGTCGTCTCGCCCCAGGGATCCAGGATGTACATCCGGTTGCGGGCCGAGTTCGCCTCGGCGCGCTCGCCGCTGATCACGTTGAGGCCGTCGACGACGAGAACGACGCCGACGCGCTCCGAGCCGCGGTTGGAGAGCACGACGTCGTATGCGGCCCCCTTCCTGGCCTCGACGTAGAGTCGGCCGGAGCCGTCCGGGGACGTGTACAACGGGCTGTACCGCCCGTCGACCCGGACCTCTACCTGAACCGGTGCCCCAGGGTAGGGCGTCGGGAACGGGCGTTGGGAGGCGTAGGACGGAGCGGAAGCAAGGGTCAGGCCGGCGAGCAGCAGGGCGGAGCGCGTCATCTTCGACCTCCTGCCAGCCGATACAGGGCTCGAGCCCTGGCTATTCCGCCGTTCGGTCGTGGGCGAAGCCGCGCTTCGACTCCCGGATGAACACCCCGAGTTCATCCACGCAGGGATCCTGGAGCGCAGCCAGCTTCTCCAGCGCGGTCTCGAGTCGAAGGCCCGATCGGAACAGGAGCCGGTAGGCCTCCTGGAGGACGCGTACCTGCGAAGCGGCGAAGCCGGCGCGTCGCAGACCTACGACGTTGAGGCCGCGAGCGCGCGCCGGGGCGCCGTCGGTGATCACGAACGGCAGGCAGTCCTGCACGACCTTTGAGATGCCGCCGATCATGGCCAGGCGCCCGATGCGGCAGAACTGGTGCACCATGGCGCCGCCCGACAGGAAGGCCCGCTCGCCGATCGTGACGTGTCCCGCCAGAGCGACGTTGTTCGCCAGGATCACGTGGTCGCCGATCGTGTCGTCGTGGGCCACGTGGGCGTGCGCCATCAAGAAGCATTCGGAGCCGACCACCGTCGCCGATCCCGACTTGCCTCCGCGATGGATGGTGACTCCCTCCCGGATCCGGTTTCCAGTACCGATGCGCAACTCGCTGCGGTCGCCGGTGAACGCCACGTCCTGCGGCTCGCCGCCGAGCACCGCGCCCTCGTGGACCACGTTGTCGGCGCCGAGCGAGGTGTAGCGCTTGACCGTCGCATGCGCGCGGATCTCGCAGCGGTCGCCGATCGCGGTGTCCTCTTCGACGACGGTGTAGGGGCCCAGGCGGACGTCCGAGCCCAGGCGGGCGCCTTCTGCGAGGACGGCGGTCGGATGGACGTCGACCGGCACGGCGGCCGATCTTAGCCCAGCCGGTCGAGGCCTCATCGAAGACGCCTCGGCGCCAGGGTACTTTAGAGACGGAGGTGGAGCATGTCCGACCACTCGGCGCCGGGCATCCAGGGAGTCGGCCAGGTTTCGGTGCGAATCCGTGATCGGGCGCGGGCGGTGGCGTTCTATCGCGACATCCTCGGCCTCAGGTTCCTCTTCGAAGCGCCGCCCCAACTTGCGTTCTTCGATTGCGGCGGTTTGAGGCTCATGCTTGCGGCGCCCGAGACGCCGGAGTTCGAGCACCCCGGCTCAGTCCTCTACTACCGCGTGGAGGACATCGGCCGCAGCGCCGACGCGCTCCGCGCGCGGGGCGTGGTGTTCGAGGAGGACCCTAAGAAGATCGCGGCCCTCGCCGATCACGATCTCTGGATCGGCTCGTTCCGCGACAGCGAGGGCAACCTGCTCGCGCTGATGAGCGAGGTGCGCCGCTAGAGGGCGAAGGCGCGGGCGCGCGTCGCGCCCGCGCTTCCCCTTCTCAACTGCCGAAACGCAGGCTCACTTCGCCTTCGGCTTGGCGGCCTCGATCTGGATCGTGATCTTCACTTCGTCGCTCACGACGAGGCCGCCGGCGTCCATCACCTCGTGCCAGGTCATTCCGTAGTCCTTGCGGTTGATCGTCGCCTCGGTCTCGAAGCCGTACTTGGTGTTGCCCCAGGGGTCGGTGATCGGACCCAGCGCCTTGACCGGCAGCGTCAGGGGCTTGGTCACGCCGTGGAGCGTGAAGTCTCCGGTGACGCTGTAGAGGTCCTTGCTCTTCGGCTCCACCTTCGTGCTCTTGAAGGTGATGGTCGGATACTTGTCGGTCTCGAAGAACCCACCGCCGGGCGCCTTGAGGTCGGCATCTCGCTTCTGGTGGCCAGTGTCCACGCTCGCGGCCTTGATCGTGAACTGTACGGACGACGCGTCGGGCTTCGCGGCGTCGACCTGGATCTGCCCTTCGAAGTCGTTGAAGCGGCCGCGCACCTTCGTGATGCCGAGGTGCGTGACCTGAAAACCGACCTCCGAATGGCCCTTGTCGACCACGAACGTGTCGGCGGCCAGGGCCGGTGGAATGACGGCGAGCAGCAGCGCCGCCGCGAGCGAAACCTGTCTCTTCATGCCTGTCTCTCCTTAAATGATTCCCAACGACTACGTCGATGGCGCGAGGCCGGCGCGAACTGCGTCGAGAAGGCGGATCAACTCCTCCAGGTCGGCGCGGGCCAACGCGCTCAGGGCCGATGCGTCGGCCGCGCTCATCGGTCCGTCGAGGCGGCCGAGCAGCTCGCGGCCCTCTGATGTGATCCAGCACAGCACCTGTCGCCGGTCCGAGGGGCAGCGCTTGCGGCGCACGAGCCGCTTGTGTTCGAGGCGGTCCATGAGCCGGGTGATCCCTGGGGCCTCCTCGATCATGCGCTGCGCGATGTCGAGCGTGGGCAGGCCCTCCGCGCCCGCGCCGCGCAGGATGCGCAGCACGTTGTACTGCTGGAGCGTGATCCCGGAAGGCTCGACGATGCGGCCCAACGCCCGACGCACGCGGTCGGCCGTCAGGAGCAGGCCCACGGTGCCCTCCTGGCTCGTCGAAGCGAAGGGCTTCCGTTGGTGGATCTCGCGCTGCACCCTGCTCGTCCGCGTCACGCTCCCAACCTACGGGGCAATACTTGATCAGTCAAGTAAAATCCTGTGACGGGGCGCGGAACGGCCGCGGCGGGTTAGAGTCCAAAGGAATAGCGCGACCCGCCTGCTCGTAACAGGCAGGAAGGAGAGCCCGATGCCCCGCCTCGCCGCTGCCCTGCTCCTCCTCGCCACGGCCATCGGCGCCGCTCCCAACGCGCCCGTGACGGAGACCGGCGATGCCGCCTTCGAGCGCAAGGACTTCCGCAAGGCGCTCGCCCTCTATCGCGGCGAGCTCAAGGCGAAGGTCGTTCCGCACAAGGAGAGGCGGGTCGTGAGCTGCCTCGCGGCGCTGAACGATTGGGACGGCGCCATCCGCGAAGGCGAGGCGCTCGTCACGCGTGGGGGCGACACGCTCGAGGGCGTCCGGGCGCGGCGACTGCTCGCGGGCGTCTACACCGATGCGCCGCACTGGGGCTTCAAGGTGGGCGGCGTGCTGCGCCGCGGTTCCGAACAGCGCGAGGGCGAGCAGGTCTGGACCGAGCAGGACGATCGAGAAACCTCGCGCGGGCATCTGGAATCGGCGCTCGAGCTGCTGTACCTGATGGAGGCGGGGAAGATCGCGGCCCCGGCGCACGAATGGAAGGCCGAGCGGATCGCTGCCGACCTGGACCTGGCCGACCTCTTGTCCACATCGTACGGGTTCGGGCCGATGCCGCTCGTGCGCTCGGCGCAGGTGCTCGGCCCTCCCCGGGGCTACTTCGCGCCGCGCAAGGAATGGGCCTCCTTCCTGCGCGCCGACGACCTGTATGCCGACGCCCTCGAGCTGGCCCGGGCCACGAAGGACTCGCGCTCCGGCGCGCTCGCGCTGTATGCGCGCGCGCTCATGCGCCACCGCGCACGCGGCGGACTCGAGGCCCTGAAGAAGGCGGATCGGCCTCTCACGGAAGACGAGCAGGAGGCCTTGCGTCGGCAGGGGGATCCCGCAGCCGAGCTGGCTTCGGTGGGCCAGAGCTTTCCGGGGGATGCGCTCGCCGACGAAGCGCTGTTCGCTTCGGCGAAGGTCCACGAGGAGCGAGGCGATCCTCGAGCAGCCGAGGCGGCCTACGAGAGCCTGCTCGTCAAGTATTCGAAGAGCCCGTGGGTCTCCGACGCCAAGGCGTCGCTGCAGGATCTCCGCCGCAAGGACATCTCTCTGGATCATTCCGAAGCGATCCTGCCGGATCGGGAGACGGACCTGTCCGTGACGGTCCGGAACGTGCAGCGGCTCTCGTTCCGCGTCCATCGCCTGGACGCTCGGGCGACGCTGCTGGACAGCGGCCGCCCGGCGAATCGTCAGGCGCTCGGCGAGGCGCAGGTTCCCGCGGCAGCGGCCCTGGGGGCGCCCGACGCCTCGTGGGACGTCGCGACGGGCGACGACGGCTCGCACAAGACGCTGTCGATCAAGACGAAGCTCCCGCGTCTCTCCCACGGCCTGTACCGTCTGGAGGCGAGGGGCGACGGCGTGACCTGCGCCCTCATGCTGCTCGTCACCGACCTCGCGCTGGTGCTCAAGACCGGATCCGAGCAGGCCATCGCCTACGTCGCCGATGCCCGGAGTGGGGAGCCCGCGGCAGGCGCAGAGATCCTGATCCGCGACTACGTTCCGGGCAACGACGCCGCGCCGGTCGCGGTCCACCGGGGCGCCACGCGCGGCGACGGCGTCTTCGTCGCGACGATCGCTCAGGGCACCGAGGGCCGCACGCTCGACGCGGTCGCGATCCTCGGCGATCGCATCGCAGCCACGCCGCTGACGTGGCGCGGGTATTGGGGGACCGAGCTGGCCACGCGCGTGCACGTGACGACGGACCGCCCGGTATACAGGCCCGGCCAGACCGTTCACTTCCGGCTCCTCGCGGTACGCACCGCGGAGTCGGGCGAAACGCCGGCCGCGGGCGCGCGGGCGACGTTGATCGTTCGCGACCCGAAGGGCAACGAGGTCTATCGTCACGAGCACGCGACGGACCGCTACGGTGTGGTCTCCGGCAGCCTCGAGCTCCCCGATGAGCCGCCGCTGGGCGAGTATCCCTTCGAGATCCAGATCGCGGGCGTCGGGCGCGTGCAGGCGGCCGGCGACCGCTTCCGCGTGGAGGAGTATCGCAAGCCGGACTTCGAGGTGACGGTGGATCCCGGCGTGGCGCTCAAGGCCGGCGAGACCGGCCGCGCCGCGATCGTGGCCCGCTACTACTTCGGCTCCCCGGTCGCGGACGCGACGGTGTCGTGGCGCGTGTTCCGGACGCCGGTGGTCCGCCGGCCGCCGTTCCGGGACCCGCACGAATGGCTGTACGGCGCGAGCTACTGGTACCCGATCCCGATCCAGGAGCCGTCACGCGCCGTAGTGGCCGAGGGCGAGGCGCGCACCGATGCGGAGGGCCGGGCACGGGTGACGTGGCCGACCAACCCGGGCGAGGACGGGCAGTACGAGATCGATGCGCGCGTGGTGGACCTGTCGCGCCGCGAGGTGCGCGGCTCGGGCGCGCTGCGCGCGACGCGCGCCGCCTTCGACCTGTTCGTCAAGAGCGACCGCGGCTTCTATCGGCCTGGCGAGGAGGCCGGCTTGGAGGTCGCTGCCCAGGACGCGAACGGCAAGCCCGTCGAGACCGAGGCCACCCTGGTCGTGCTCCGGCAGGCGTGGTCGGCGCTGCGGGAGAAGGTGAGCGAGGATGCCGTCTTCGAGCAGCGGGTATCGCTCTCGAAGGAGGGGCGCGGCGAGGTGCGCTGGGCGGCCGCCGAGCCCGGCGAGTACCGAGCGGTCGTGACGGCATTCGACGCGCGGCGCGAGCAGGTCACGGGCGACACGACTCTGCGCGTCGCGAGCGACGACACGCGCAGCGACCTGTTCCGCCTGTCGGACGTGGAGCTCACTCTCGAGCGCCCGAGCTATCGGCAGGGCGAGACGGCGCGCGTGCTGGTGGCGTCGTCGCGGCCCGGAGCCGTGCTGCTCACGCAGGAGGCCGGGAGTCGGATCCTGCACCACCAGACCGTCGTCCTCGGCGGTCGCGGGCGCGTGGTGGAGATCGCGCTGACCCGGGCCCACGCGCCGAACGTGTTCCTCCGCGCGACGCAGGTGTCGGACGGCCGCGTCTTCACGACACAGCGCGAGCTGTTCGTTCCGCCGGCGGAGCGATTCCTGAGCGTCTCCGTGAAGGCCGCCGCGACGGTCAAGCCCGGCGAGAAGGGTCCCCTCGAGGTGGTCGTGACCGACGCCGCCGGACGCCCGGTCGCGGGATCGTTCTCGCTGGCTGTGACGGACCGCTCGGTCGAGTCGATCCAGTCCGCTTATGCGCCGGACATTCGCGCCTATCTGTATGGTGATCGCCGCAGCCTTCAGGTCCACGAGATCGCGTCCTTCGCCTTCCGATTGCCGCCGACGATCGTTCGCGACGCGAAGGACGTCCCCTATCGGCGTCACGGCTACCCGCCCGGGTGGTGGGGCGGGATGCGCAGGACTCGGCGCGACTGGGCGGGGGACGAGCTCGACAAGTCGGACATGGCCGTGCAGGTGATGGCGATGGAAGCGCCGAGCGCGCAATCCGTCGAGGGCGGGCTGGCGAGCGGCATGCCCGCGGCGGCGCCGGCGGCACGGCTCGAGAAGAAGGACGCCAAAGAAGCCGAGGCGCTCGTCGAGCCGCGCACTCGGTCGGTCTTCGCGGACACCGCCTATTGGAACGCGAACGTCGAGACCGGGGCCGACGGCCGGGCGTCCGTGACCGTCGAGTATCCGGACTCGCTGACCGAGTGGAGGGTCCTGGCCCGCGGCCTCGACTTGACGGCGCGCGCCGGCGAGGCCACCGCCGCCGTCGTCGCACGCAAGGACCTGATGGTCCGCCTGCAGTCCCCGCGCTTCTTCGTCGAGCGCGACCGCGCGCTCCTGTCGGCGCTCGTGCAGAACGACCTGCCCCAGGCCGTCGACGCCACCGTGCGCCTGCAGGTCGGCGACGTGCTCCGGCTGCAGGGACCTGGCGAGACCCGCGTCCACATCGGACCGCGCGCACAGGCGCGGGTGGAGTGGCCTGTGGACGTGATCGCGAGCGGAGAAGCGAAGGTCAGGGTCGCCGCGCTGACGGCGGTCGAGTCCGACGCCGCCGAGCTGAGCTTCGACGCCCTCGTTCACGGAGCCGACAAGCTCGAGACGCAGGCGGGAAGGCTCGTTGCAGGGGAGACTCGGGAGCTCGCCTTCGACATCCCCGCGGAGCGGGCTAGGGGTTCGGCGCGGCTCACGCTGACCGTCGCCCCGAGCCTCGTCTCCGCGCTCCTCGACGCGGTGCCCTACCTGCTGGACTACCCCTACGGATGTGTCGAACAGACGATGAGCCGCTTCCTTCCGGCAGCCGTGCTGTCGAAAGCGCTGGCCGACTCGGGCGCGAGCCTCGAGGACCTGGCGCGCCGCCGGCGGGCGCTCCAGGTCGCGGACCGCGGGTTGCACCGCGATCCGGTGTTCGACCAGGGCGAGCTGCGCGCGATCGTCCGGGCAGGCTTGACGCGGATCTACGGCTTCCAGAACGAGCAGGGCGGCTTCGGCTGGTGGAAGGGCGACGCCGGCGACGTGCGGATGACGGCCTACGTCCTCTACGGCCTCGTGACGGCGCGGGACGCGGGCCACGCGGTCGACGCCGGCGTGATCGAGCGCGCCGCGTCCTTCCTGGAAGCCGCTGCGAAGGACGCGACCTCCCTGCACGGCCGCGCTTACGCAGCCTTCGCGCTGGCGACCGCGGGTCGCCAGCCGAAAGGCCTCGATCGGCTGATGGCGCGGCGCGCCGACTTGAGCGTCCACGGCCGCTCGCTGCTCGCCCTCGCGCTGGCTCGGGGCGGCCGCCCGGCCGACGCTCGCGTGGTCGTCGGCAACCTCGTCGACGCTGCCCTCGTGGACGCCAAGGCCGACACCGCGTCGTGGCGCACCGGCGAGAGCTACTGGCTGTGGGAATACGACCGCGTGGAGACCCAGGCCTTCGCCCTGTGGGCGTTGGCCGAGGTCGCGCCCGCGAGCCCGCTCGCGCCAAAGGTGGCGCGCTGGCTCCTGCTCAATCGCCAGGGCGGCCGCTGGTACTCGACCCGCGACACGGCCCATGCGATCTACGCGCTCACCGCCTTCGCGAAGCGCGCAGGCGAGACCGCGCCGGACCTGACCGTCGAGGCGTCCCTTGGCGGCATCACCAAGACGTTCCGGATCACGCCCGAGACGGCCCTGGCTTTCGACGACGCGCTGGCGATCGGCGACGCCGAGCTGGGCGCCGGGCGCAAGACGCTGCGCATCAGCGTCAAAGGCAGCGGGGCGCTCTACTACAGCGCCGCGCTGCGCAGCTTCACGAAGGAGGAGGACATCCGCGGCGCAGGCACATCGCTGCGCGTGCGGCGCGAGTACTTCCGGCGCATCCCGCGCGTCGTCGAGGAGAAGGGCCAGCGCGTCCTCAGCTTCGAGCTCGAGGCCGTGCCGACCCTCGCGTCGGTGAAGAGCGGCGACGAGGTCGAGGTCAAGCTGACGATCGAGGCGCCGACCGCGTACGACCACCTCGTCTTCGAGGATCCGAAGCCGGCGGGTTTCGAGCCCGTGGACCTGAAGAGCGGCTCGCGCTACGGCGACGGCCTGTGCTCCAACATGGAGCTGCGCGACGAGCGCGTGGCCTTCTTCATCACGCACCTCGAGGCGGGCACGCAGGCGATCCGCTACGTGCTTCGGGCCGAGACCCCCGGCGCATACCATGCGCTGCCGGCGCGCGGCTACGCGATGTACGCCCCTGAGATCGCCGGCCTCGCCGACGAGTGGCGCGGGACGGTGGAGACGGGAGCCGGCGTGACGCCCTGAGCGGAGCCCGCGCCGCTACAATGCGGCGCGGGCCTGCCATGGAGCTGGAGCCTTCTCCGGAGCAGATGCGCCGCCTCGTCGAGGCGGCCATGGCGCGTATCGTGCCGCATCTCGCATCAATCGGGGAGCAGCCGGCCGCCGATGTGGACGGGGCCGCCGACGTGGCACGGTCGCTGGTCGCACGCATGCCGCGCACTGGCCGGCCCGTGGAGGAGCTCCTCGCGCTCCTCTTCGAACGCGCCGTTCCGAAGAGCTTCAACACGGCAGGCCCCGGGTATCTCGCCTACATCCCCGGCGGCGGCTTGTTCGCGTCTGCGGTGGCCGACCTCATCGCCGATGCGGTGAACCGCTACGTCGGAGTCTGGATCGCCGCGCCGGCGCTCGCGCAGCTCGAGACCAACGTCGTCCGATTCTTCTCCGATCTCGTGGGCTTCGGCGAGGCCGGGGGAGGGATCCTGACGAGCGGCGGCTCGCTCGCCAACCTGACCGGCATCGTCACGGCGCGCCGCGAGCGGCTGCCGGAGGACTTCCTCTCGGGGACGCTCTACGCATCGGAAGAGGCACACCACTCGATCCAGAAGGCGGCCCTGCTCGCCGGCTTCGCACCTGCGGCCATCCGCACGCTGCCGGTCGACGACTGCTTCCGCCTGCGCCCGGAGGCTCTCCGCGACGCGGTCCGCAAGGACCGAGCCGCCGGCCGGCGACCGTTCCTGGTGGTCGCGAACGCAGGCAGCACGAACACGGGCGCCGTGGACGACCTGCACGCGATCGCCGACGTAGCGCGGGACGAGCGGCTCTGGCTGCACGTGGATGGGGCTTACGGAGGCTTCTTCCTGCTGACGGCCCGCGGGCGTTCCGCCCTGCACGGCATCGAGCGCGCCGACTCCGTGGTGCTGGATCCCCACAAGAGCCTGTTCCTCCCGTACGGAACGGGGTCGCTCGTCGTGCGCGACGCCGAGGCGCTGCGGCGCGCCCACAGCGTGGCGGCGGACTATATGCCGCCGACCCAGGCGGATCGCGACCGCGTGGACTTCTGCGAGATCTCGCCGGAGCTGAGCCGCGACTTCCGCGGCCTGCGCGTATGGCTGCCGCTGAACCTCTACGGCACCGACGCGTTCGCCCGAGCGCTCGATGAGAAGCTCGACCTGGCGCTGTGGGCGTGCGAGGAGTTGCGTCGCATCCCAGACATCGAGATCGTGGCGGAGCCGCAGCTCTCCCTCGTGGCGTTCCGCCTGGCGCCGGACGGAAGGAGCGCCCCTGACCTCGACGCCCTGAACCGACGTCTGGTCGAGTGCGTCAACGCCCGGCGGCGGGTCCACTTGAGCGGCACGACAGCGGGCGGACGCTTCGTGGCGCGCATCTGCGTGCTGTCGTTCCGCACCCACCGCGATCGCGTCGAGCAGGCGCTCGAGGATGTCCGCGCCAGCGCGGCCGAGCTGAGCCTGGCGTAACATCCCGGTCACGGGTTTCTGAAACCGGGGTGTGAGCTTGAGCCACCGCCGAACGGTGATCGCCGGAACGGGATGCTGCCTCCCGAGCGAGGTCGTGCCCAACGCGCATTTCCGCGACCACGAGTTCCACGGCCCCGATGGCCAGCCGATCGCCAAGAGCAACGACGAGATCCTGCGCCAGTTCGAGTCGATCACCGGCATCCGCGAGCGTCGCTACGCCGGTCCGGAGCTCGTGGCGTCCGACCTGGCGGCGCACGCTGCCGAGCAAGCGCTGGCTTCATGGCGCCAGGACCGGGAGACGCTCGACTACATCATCCTCGCCCACAACTTCGGAGACGTGCGCGCGGGCTCGCGCGTCCCCGACCTCGTGCCGGCGCTCGCCGCGCGCGTGAAGGCCAAGCTCAAGATCCGCAACCCGCGCACCGTCGCCGTCGATCTCGTGTTCGGCTGCCCCGGCTGGCTACAGGGCGTGATCCAGGCCGACTCCATGATCCGGTCGGGTGACGTTCAGCGCGCGATGGTGATCGGCGCGGAGACGCTGTCACGTGTCTCCGATCCCCACGATCGCGACAGCCTCATCTACGCCGATGGCGCTGGAGCCGTGATCCTGGAAGCCCGCGAGACGGACGCGGCGGGGATCCTGGCCCACGCGGTGCGCTCGGACACGCTCGACCATTGCGGGATGCTCATGATGGGACCGTCCTACAAGAAGCAGGCCTTCCTGGAGGCGCTGTTCCTGAAGATGGAGGGGCGCAAGCTGTACAAGTACGCCCTCACCACGGTGGCGAGCGCGGTGAAGGAAGCGCTGGACTGCGCGTCGGTCGACCTGTACGACGTGGCCAAGATCCTCCTCCACCAGGCCAACGGCAAGATGGACGAGGCGATCCTGCAGGCGCTCTACGAGCTCTACGGGATCCCCCTTCCACCCGAACGAGTCATGCCCATGACCATCTCGTGGCTGGGCAACAGCTCGGTGGCCACGATCCCGACGCTGCTCGACCTGATTCGCCGCGGGCGCCTGGACGACCACCGGATCCACGCAGGGGACAACCTCGTGTTCGCTTCGGTGGGCGCGGGCATGCACGTGAACGCCGTCGTCTATCGCGAAGCCTGAGCGTCGCCTCGCGCGCTCACGCGATCGCCCGGCCGCCCCGCGTGACGGAGGCCAGCATCCCGCACGCCGCGTGGATGTCAGGCCCGCCCGAGTAGCGGCGGACGAAGGCCAGGCCCGCGTCGGAGAGCGCCTGCAGGAAGCGGCTGCGCTCGGAGTCGTCGGCGCGCCGGAACTCCCCGGTCGGGTCGTTCACGTCGATCACCGAGAGCCGCACGCGGGCGCCGCGGAACAGCCGTCCCAGCTCGCGCGCTTCCTCCGGTCCGGTGTTCACGCCCGACATCAGCACCCACGCCAGGTTGACCGGGCCGCCGCGCAGGGTGGCGTGGCGCTTCATCGCCGCGGCCAGCTCGGGCACGTCGTAGCTGCGCCCGATCGGCACGAGCCGGGCGCGCTTTTCGCCGAAGGCGGAGGTGAGCGAGAGGATCAGGCGATACGGGTGGCCTTCGTCCGTGTAGCGCTCGATCATCGGCAGCAGGCCCACCGTCGAGATCGTGATGCGGTCGCCGCCGATGCGCCCGCCGCAGGGGTCGCGCAGCACGGCCGCGGCGCGCAGCACGGCGTCGTAGTTCTGGAACGGCTCGCCCTGGCCCTGGAACACGACGCCCGTGACCGGACGCTCGGGGGACTCGCGGCGGATCGTCAGCACCTGCTCGACGATCTCCCAGGCCTCGAGGTTGCGCTCGAAGCCCAGGCGGCCGGTCTCGCAGAACGCGCAGGCCAGCGCGCAGCCGGCCTGCGACGACACGCACACGCTGAAGCGCGGCCGCTCGAGTGGGATGCGGACCGCCTCGAAGCGGCGGCCGTCAGGCGCCTCGAACAAGTACTTGGCGAAAGGATCCACGGCGCTGAGCCGGCGGTCGCTGACGCGAAGCCGTGCCAGGCGGCCGCGGGCCAGGAGCGCCGCGTGCGCCACGCGCGAGAGGCCGGGAATGCCCGCGAGGTCGTCAGCGTCCTCGCCGACGACGCGATGGACGACGCGACGCGCGACGGCGGGCCGTAGCTCCGGAAAGGCCGCCGACAGGGAGTCGGGCGTGTGGCCACGCAGGTGCACGGTCAGAAGCGCAGGACCTCGCGCTGGCCGTCCCGCTCGATCTCCACTTCGGCCTCGCCGATGCGGCGGATGCGCACGCCGTCGATCTCGTCGCCCTCCCGCAACACGCGATCGTTGATCAGGACGACGGGGCGTCCGTCCTGGACCGTGATCGCCTGAAGCACGAGAGCTGGCGTTGGAGGGGGAGTGGCTGTGTGAGCGGCGGGTGCCGGCGGCACGGTCGTCTTAGGCTCGGGCAACGGTGTCTCGGCCGGCAGGGCCGCGGGTCGCTGCGTCCGCATCGGCGTGGGGGTGGCGGTCGGCGGCGGCATCGGCGGAGCAGCCCTCGTGACGGGCGCTGGCGGGAGGGTGGTCGTGGGTGCGCTCACGGGCTCCCGCCTCGGAGCCGGCGTCATAGTGGAAGGCCGCCGCAACTGCAGGAACACCGAGGCCGCTGCGACTCCCGCGACCAGGCCCAGCGTCAGCCACAGCCATGGTCCCCGATGCGGCCGGCTGTCATCCAACCCCACGGATGTCATCACCACGATGCCGCGCTCGGGGGCGGGCTTGTCGCGCTCCAGCTTGCGGAGCGCCTCGAGGATCAAGCTCACGATGACCCCCCCGACAGCCTTGGCCCCTCATGTGGCCCCAGGCTGTAGAGCGCGAGGAGCGTGCGTTGGCCGATGATGCCGTCCGGCGCCAGCTCTGTATCGCGCTGAAACCGCGCCACGGCCGCGGTGAGGTCACCCCCCGCCTCCAGGTAGCCCAGGCGGCCGAGCGAATCGCGGGCGAACTGACCGGTCCGCGCGGCGTCGGCTGCCGCGCTGAGGCTGTCGCGCCACATCAGCGTCGCCTGGCGGGTCCAGAGCTGGTCGAGGTCTCGCACCGCCACGCGCTGTGTCCCGCCGCGGCCGTCACCCACGACTGCCGCGTCGCCGTCGAGACGGATCAAGGCCAGGTAGCAGGTGTCGCGGCGCGAGGGATGGAACATCTCGAGGGCGGCCGGCAGGTCGAAGCGACGGACCTGCGCCAGGTGCGTGCGGAATGGCGTCGCGACGAGCGGGCCCGGGCCCCACAGCGCCTCGATGTCGGCGGTCGCCTGACGGAGCGAGGCGGCGCGATCGACGGTGAGCAGCAGGGGATCGAGGGGCGCGAGCGTGGTCGTGGGAGGGGGGATGGTCACCTGGGGCAGCGAGGGGGGAGGCGCCGCGGCGACTGAGCTCGGACGGGCAAGCTCGCCACGGAGGAACCAGAGCGCGGCGAGGACGAGCGCGCCGATCCCCGCGACGAGAAGGCTCCGCGACACCCGCGGCCGCTCCGTGTCACCCCGGACTTCCGATGCCGCGCGACGCACCATCGGGGGAAGGATCGTTCGGGAGCCCTGGACGTATCCGGCCAGAAGAGCTCGGTCGCAAATCAGGTTGATGAGCCGCGGCAGGCCCCCCGACTCGCGGTGCACCCCCAGCAGCGCGCCGGGCGTGAAGACGACCTTCCCCTCGCCGCCGGCCACTTGCAGGCGGTGTCGGACGTACGCCTCGGTCTCCTGCCGCCCGAGTGGCGCCAGGTGGTAGCGCGCCGTCACGCGCTGCGCCAGCTGCCGCAGCTCGCGCCGGTCCAGCAGCTCCTTGAGCTCGGTCTGGCCCATCAGGATGATCTGGATCAGCTTCTCGGTGTCGGTCTCCAAGTTGGAGATGAGGCGGACCTGTTCCAGCACCTCCGGGGACAGGTCCTGCGCTTCGTCGATGATCAGGACGACGTTGCGGTTCCTGGCTCGGCTCGCGAGGAGGAACTCGTGGAGCGCGTCCACCAGGTCTTTGAGCGACTCGCCCCGCGGCGTCGCGTGGAGGTCGTCGAGGATCGAGCGCAGGAGCTCGGCTGCGGTCAGCGCGGGATACAGGACAACGGCGGTCGCGGCGTCCTTCAGGCTGCTCAGGAAGTAGCGCGCCAGCGTCGTCTTGCCGGTGCCGACCTCGCCCGTGATGACCACGAAGCCGCCGCGCTCCCGGCGTCCGAACTCCAGGTGGGCGAAGGCCTCGGTGTGACGAGCGGACAGGTACAAGTACTTGGGATCCGGCGTGAGGTTGAACGGCTTCTCCGCGAAGCCGTAGAAGCTCTCGTACACGCTATTCCCGCGGCGTGTCGCCGATGAAGCGCTGCAGGCGCTCGCGGCCGTCGCCGCGCAGGGTCAGGAGCTCGACGCCCCTCTTGAAGCGGGTCCCGCTGCTTCCGGCCTCGCGCACCACGCGGGCCATGGACCTCACCTCGGCCCCGGCGCCGGGGAGCTGCAGGGTCAAGGCGACGGTGGTCCCGACGTCGAGCGGCACGTCCATCTCCAGGAGCGCGCCGCGCATGCTGAGATTCAGCACCCAGCCCGCGAGGGGCGGCTCGGAGCCGATCGCCGACCAGGCCTCGCACAGCACGGGCACCCTCACCTCGCGGCGGCTCGGCACGCTCAGCAGCTCGTCGAGGCGCCCGTTCCAGAGAGTGGGCTCCACGCGACCGGAAAGCACCAGGTTGGCGCCCGCCGTGCGCAGCGCGTCCTCGTCCTTGATGCTCAGCGTCCTTCCCAGAACCGCGATCGAGACCTTGCGGGTGAGCGAGGCGCGCCGTAGCTCCTCGACGAAAGGGAGGACGCCGTCCCGCGTCTCGGTGTCCATCACCACGAGGCGCACGCCAAGGCCCGCGACCCTTTCCAAGGCCGCCTTGGGGCTCGGGGAGAACACGCGCTCGACGTCGGAGCGCCACAGGACGGTCTCGCCGAGCTGGGGCGTGAGGTCGCGCGCGGCGACGATCAGGACACGGGTGGCCGTCATCGACCGATCAGTCTACACCCTGCGCTCGGGTATGCTTCCCCCGTGACCGAAATCACCATCGACGCGCCCACGGCAGCGGTGAGCGCATCGCTGCACGGCGCGGGCGGGACCTGCCTGGTACTTGGGCACGGCGCGGGCGGAAACCGGCGCAGCCCGTTCCTGGTGCGCTGCGCCGAGGCGCTCGCCGCGAACGGCCGTTCCGTGCTTCTCTACAACTTCCCCTACACGGAACAACGCCGCAAGGCGCCCGACCCGCCCGCTGTCCTCGAGGCCAGCGTGGCCGCGGTGGCGAAAGCGGCGCGGGAGCGAGCGGACAAGATCGTGCTGGGCGGCAAGTCGCTGGGCGGCCGCATCGCCTCGCAGGCCGCGGCCCAGGGCCTCGCCTGCGACGGCCTCGTCTTCCTCGGCTATCCGCTCCATCCCCCGGGCAAGCCCGAGCGCCTTCGCGACGCGCACCTCCCGCACATCACGGCGCCGCTGCTCTTCCTCCAGGGGACCCGCGACGTGTTCGCGCGCTGGGACCTGATCGAACGCGTGGTCGCCGGCCTCGGAGAGCGTGCCCTGCTCGTCCGTTTCGACGAGGCCGATCATTCGTTCGCCGTGCCGAGGCGCAGCGGGCTGAGCGCGAAGGACGTCGAGGCGCGCCTGGTCGAGGAGACGCTCGGCTGGCTCGAGGCCAGGGGCCTCTAGCCATGGAGTTGTCGGGAGCGGTCGTCGCGATCACGGGCGCGTCGGCCGGCATCGGACGCGAGACCGCCATGGCCTTCGCGCGAGAGGGCGCGCGCGTCTCGGTGTGCGCGCGCCGAGCGGACCGCCTCGAGGCCGTGGCCGAGGCCGTTCGGGCAGCTGGCGCCGAGTGCCACGTCTTCGAGGCGGACGTCGCTGAGGAGGCCCAGGTGCGGCGCTTCGTCGACAGCACGGTGGCGCGCTTCGGGCGCCTCGACGTGCTCGTCAACAACGCGGGCTACGGCGTGCGTGGCCGTGTCGAGGAGACGCCGTCCGAGGACTACGAGCGCCTCATGCGCGTGAACTATCTCGGCAGCGTCTACGCCTGCCGCGCCGCGGTGCCGATCATGCGCCAGCAGCGCCGCGGCGTGATCATCAACGTGTCCTCGATCGTGGGACATCGCGCGCTGCCTGGCGGCGCGGCGTACGCGGCCACCAAGGCGGCCCAGATCAGCCTGACCGAGTCGCTGCGCGTCGAGCTCCGCGGGACCGGCGTGCATGCCTGCTCCGTTCACCCGATCGGCACGGCGACCGAGTTCGCTGAGGTGGCGGCGCGCGCGTCGCCGGGCCGTTCCGGAGGGCCGCTCGGTCCGCAGCAGACGGCCGGAGCGGTCGCGAGCGCGATCGTGCGCTGCGCCCGGCGTCCGCGCGCCGAGGTCTACCCCTACGCGCTCGCGCGCGCGGTCGTCTGGGCCAACGCCCTGTTCCCGGGTCTCATGGATCGAGTCTGGTGGCGCAGCGCGAGAAGGGCTGGCCGGCCGTAGCGCGATCCTTGACGCTCCGCTTGCGGGGAAGTAGCCTCGCCCACTCATGAACGACTTCGCGCGCAGGCTGATCGTGATCGTGGCTCCGATGGCCGTGGTCGCAACTGTCGGCGCGGAGCAGGCCGACCTGGCCGTCGTGCACCGGATCCGGAACGAGGCTTTCCGAAACTCCAAGGTGATGGAGCACCTCTTCTCCCTCACGGATGTGAACGGCCCGCGGCTCACCGGCTCGCCGGGATTGCGGAAAGCCGCCGACTGGACCGTGGAGAGCCTCAAGGGATGGGGCGCGGCCGACGCGCGACTCGAGACGTGGGGGCGCTTCGGGCGGGGCTGGTCGCTCGAGCGCTTCTCGGCGCACTTGATCGAGCCCACCTACGCGCCCCTGCACGGCGTGCCGAAGGCCTGGTCGTCGGGCACGAACGGGCCGGTCGACGCCCAGGTCGTGCTCGCGCCGGTCTTCGGCGAGAAGCGGGCTGGAGAGATCTACGACCTCGCGATCCTCGAGGCGGGGATTCGCGCATACGCCAGCGCGCAGAAAGGGAAGCTGCAAGGAAAGATCGTCCTGCTCGATCCCCCGCAGACGCTCCCGCCGCCTGAGGAGGCGACCGTCGATCGTTTCGACGACGCGAAGCTCGAAGCGCTGGCCGAGGCGCCCAACCTTGCCCCGCTGCCACTCGAATGGCCGCTTTCGAGCCTGCCCGCGGAGCGTGAGGAGCGAGAGAGGCTCACCGCCTCCCTCCCGGTCGAGATCAGCTCGGACTTTGGCGCCCGGAGGCGCCGGATTCTGGACGTGCTGAGCGCGTTCCTGCACGACGAGGGAGTGCTCGCGGCGTTCACCGCCGATCATCGCGGCAGCGGCGGCATCGTCTTCGCGGAGGGCATGCGCTCGGG
>DATFEN010000169.1:0-8039 GCA_035251085.1 Vicinamibacteria bacterium
GGGCGATGCCGCTGGCGCGGCGGGCTCCGATGGGATATTGTATCAGTGCGGTCACTCGACTGTACTATAACAAAGTGGCCCGAGGAAAGCGACATGGCGAGCGAGCTCCTGACCCCCCGCACCACGCTGAAGAGGCTTCCGAAGCGCGGGTCCCACGACCCGGCCGCGGTCGAGGCGATCCTCGACGAGGCGCTCGTGTGCCACGTCGGCTTCGTCGTCGAGGGGCAGCCGTACGTGATCCCCACCATCCACGGCCGCCGCGGAGACCGCCTCTACGTCCACGGCTCCGCCGCCAGCCGCATGCTGAACACGCTGGGCGGCGGCGTCCCGGCGTGCGTGACGGTGACGCTGCTCGACGGCCTGGTGATGGCCCGCTCCGCGTTCCACCATTCGATGAACTACCGCTCCGTCGTCGTGCTGGGGAACGCACGGCTCGTGGAGGACGCCGACGAGAAGCTCGAGGCGCTACGGGTGATCGTGGAACACGTCTCGCCGGGCCGCTGGTCGGAGGTGCGCCCGCCCAGCGAACTTGAGCTGAAGGCGACGACGGTTCTGTGCCTGACGATCGCGGAGGCCTCGGCCAAGGTTCGGACCGGTCCGCCCATCGACGACGAGGAGGACTACGCGTGGCCGTGCTGGGCCGGCGTGATTCCGCTGAAGACCTGCGCCCAGGAACCGGTCGCCGACGCCCGGCTCCATCCCGAGGCGCCGCCGCCCCCGCGCCATCGGGCCTGAGTCCTCAGAACACCGTCCGCTTCTGCACGCGCTCCTTCGTCTCCAGGCTGAACTTCGGCTCGACGGGGCCACCGTCGGCGATCCGCGCGGCCACGTACTCGCCGACCGCCGGGCCGTGCTTGAAGCCGTGGCCCGATCCTCCGCCCACGAGCCACACGTTGGCGAGCTCGGGGTGGCGGTCGATGAGGAAGTCGCCGTTCGACGTGTTCTCGTACTGGCACACCTCGGACGCGACGATCGGCGCGTTCTTCAGGGCGGGGAAGCGACGGCCGACGAACTCGCGGACGCGCTCGGCGGTCTCGGGCGTTGCAACGCGCTCGAGCGAGTCCGGGTCGACGGGAGGCCCGTGGCGGTCGGGCGCGACCTTGAAGCCGCGTCCCTTGAAGTCCGGTATCCCGTAGATCTCCTCGGCGAAGTCCACCCACACGGGCATGGCGGGCGACTGGAAACGATCGTCCCCAGGCGGCACGCCGATGTAGAAGACCTCTTGGCGCGTCGGGAAGATCCGGTCGCCGAGCACGTCAGGAAACAGCTTGGGGAGCCAGGGTCCGCAGGCGAAGACGAAGGTCTTCGCGCTGATCGTCTTGCGCGACGATGTGGCGATCGCGGCGAGCTCGCGCCCGCCTGCCGGCGGCAAGATGCTCTCCCGCATGTAGACCGCGCCGCCGGCGACCGCCATCTGGGCAACGGTCTGGACCACGTGGAACGCCGTCAGGAAGCCGCTGTCCGGCTCGTGGATTGCCCAGGTGATCGGGCCGAGGTCGATCTGCGGCCAGCGCGCCGCGAGCTGGGTGCGGTCGATCCGCTCGTGCCGGACGCCCAGCCGTCCCAGGGTTTCGAGCGTCTTCGTCGTGAGCGGGTCCTGCTCGCGGGCCATCCAGAGCACGCCGGTCCGCTGGAGCTGCGTCGACCGGGCGCTCCGGGCGAGCAAGGCCTGCCACAGCTCGAGCGAGCGCATCGACCAGCGGGTGTAGATCTCCTGGTCGCCGTAACCCATCCGGATCACGCGGCTCTGGCCGCCCGAGCTCGCGCGAGCGTTGCCCGGTCCATACGCGTCGATGAGCGCGACCCGGCGGCCGGCTCGCTGGAGCTCGAGTGCCGTCCAGGCGCCGAAGACGCCTGCGCCGACAACCGCCACGTCGAACGCTCCGCCCTTCACGGCCGCCGGCGCCTGGCCGCGAGCCAGCCTCGGTACGAGGGAGGCGCCGAGCATGCCCGCACCCGCTGTCCCGACGAAGCGCCGGCGTGTCGTCCTCATCGCGCCTTTCTGCCCCCTCGCGTCACCGCTGTCAAGGTCTCGCGGCGCCGCCGGAACGCTTGACAAGCCCAACTTCGGGTCGTATCAAGGAAACACCGACGCAAGAGATTCACGAGGAGGCATCATGTTCGAGTTACGGACGAGGGCATGGCTAGGGGCCCTGGCGTTCGCCCTTTGCGCCATGCCCGCGCTCGCCCAGACCACGGGACGCGTCAACGGGACCGTGCGCGACGCGACGGGCGCCGCGCTGCCGGGCGCTTCGGTGGCCTTCACCAACGAAGCGACCCGGGCAACCGAGTCGCTCGTGTCGGCCGCCGACGGCGGCTATTCCGTCAACCTTCCTCCCGGCACCTACTCCGTGGCGGTCACGCTCAAGGGCTTCGGGAAGCACGTCCAGCGGGACGTGAAGGTCGGAGCAGGAGGGACGCTGACCGTCAACTTCACCCTCGAGGCCCGTCTCGAGGAGGAGGTCACGGTCACGGCCATGAAGCGCGAAACGACGGTGCAGGACACGCCCTTCTCCATCGCCGCGCCGACCGAGGCCGACCTGCGCTCGCGCGGCATCGACGACATCGAGGGCGTAGCTCGCGAGGTGGCCGGCTTCAGCGTGCAGAACCTGGGGCCCGGCCAGAGCCAGGTCGCCATCCGCGGCGTGTCGTCCGGCCAGATCGCCCGCGACCAGCCTGGTGTGAAGGAGCAGGTGGCCGCGTACCTCGACGAGTCGGTGATCTCGCTGTCGCTGTTCACGCCGGACATCGACCTCTTCGACATGTCTCGCGTCGAGGTGCTGCGCGGCCCCCAGGGCACGCTCTTCGGGTCCGGCAACGTGTCGGGGACGGTCCGCTACATCAGCAACCAGCCCGAGCTCGGCGTGAAGAAGGTCTTCGGGGAGTTCGGCGCCAACACCATCGACGGCGGCAGCCAGGGCGCCAACGTCAAGGCCGGCTTCAACGCTCCCCTCGGGGAGACCGCGGCCATCCGCGTCGCGGGCTACTATACGCACCTCGCCGGCTACATGGACACGCCCGCGACCACGCGGACGAGCGACGGCTCGATCAGGCCGGATCCGGGCAACCTGGTCACCGACGTCAACTCGGGCGACCGCTACGGGGTGCGGGCCGCCGTCAAGATCGCGCCCAACGAGCGGTTCACCATAACCCCCCGCCTGATCTACCAGAAGGTCGAGATGGACGGCTGGAACCGCATCGACGACTTCAACATCCTCGCCAATCCCTTCACGACCTCGCGCACTCCGGTCACATTGGGCGAGCGCGAGCTGTTCGCGCAGATCAAAGAGCCCTTCACCGACGAGTTCCTGCTCGGCGACGTGACCCTCGGCTACGACTTCGGCAGCGCGACGCTGACCTCGATCACGTCCTACACGAAACGCGACGTGCTGGTCGTCCGCGACGCAGGTGCGCTGACCGCGAGCATCACGGGCGGCACGATCGCGCTGCCCGAGCCCGTCTACAGCATCGACGCGCCGCTGGACGACAAGACCGACGCCAAGGTGTGGACCGAGGAGATCCGGGTCTCGGGAGCCACGGACAAGCTCAAGTGGCTGGCGGGCGGGTTCTACGCCGACACCAAGCGCGACTATGGCCAGAGCCTCTTCGTGAACGGGTTCGAGGACGCCACGGGCATCCCCACCGCGGGCACCCGCGGCGCCGGCAAGGACATCCTGTTCTTCTCGGACCTGCACTACGAGCTCAGCCAGTTCGCGCTCTTCGGCGAGGCGACGCTGACGGTCAGCGACCTCATCGACCTCACCGGCGGCCTGCGCTACTACGACTTCAACGAGGACCGCACCCAGGTCTTCGACGGCATCTTCGCCGACCCGAGCGCCAATCCGGCCTCCACCGACGCGAGCGGCGTCGCTCCCCGCTTCATCGTGACGTTCAAGGCCACCGACACCACGAACGTGAACGTCCAGGCGGCCAAGGGCTTCCGCCTGGGGGGCATCAACGACCCGTTGAACGTGCCCCTGTGCACGGCCGCCGACCTCCAGACCTTCGGAGGCCGCGAAACCTGGGAGGACGAGACGAGCTGGAACTACGAGATCGGCTCCAAGTCGCGCGTGATGGGCGGCAAAGGCTCACTCGGCGTCTCGGCGTTCTACATCGACATCTCGAACCTGCAGGCGACGGTCACGGCGGGCACCTGCTCGTCGCGCGTGGTCTTCAACGTGCCCGACGCGCGCAGCGCGGGCGCGGAGATCGAGTTCGCGGCGGCCCCGAGCAGCAACTTCGACTTCTCGATCTCTGCAGGCTTCAACGACTCCGAGCTGCGCTCGACGCTGACCTCGACCGACGCCGCCGGCAACGTCAGCGTCGTGGCCGGCATCCGTGAGGGCAATCGGCTTCCCAGCGTGCCGCAGTTCCAGATGTCCGCCACCGCGACCTACCAATGGCAGATGCGCGGCGACTGGCTCGGCTACGCGACCGGCACCTACCAGCACGTCGGCTCGCGCTACACCCAGGTCGGCGACGAGGAGCCGGGCTTCGGCTCGGTCAACCTGCTGACGTTCCCTGGGACGATCGGCGGACCGCTCACCCAGAGCACCTTCACCTTCGATCCGCTGCTCCCCTCCTACGACATCGTGAACGCCAGGATCGGCGTCCTGTTCGGCAGGTGGGACGTGGCGCTCTACGCGAACAACCTCACCGACGAGCGCGCCTTCCTGGCCCTGGACCGCGAGCGGGGTTTGCGGGCCCGCGTCGGCTACCTCACGAACCAGCCGCGGACCTTCGGCCTCTCGGCCCGGGTCAACTTCTAGCGGCGTTCGGTCATCCTGCGGGCCGGCGGTCCTAGGGGCGGCCGGCCCGCAGCTTTTCGGCCAGCACCTCGTCGAAGGAATAGAAGCCGGCCCGCTCCGCGATCCACTCCGCCGCGAGGACCGCGCCCATGGCGAAGCCGTGCCGTGAGCGCGCGACATGTTCGAGGCGGATCTCGTCGCCGCCCGAGTCGAAGCCGACCGCATGGTCTCCCACGATGCCCCCAGCGCGAACCGAGGCGATCGCCGGCGGTGTGCCCCGGGTCGCCGCCACGATGCCGGCCAACACCTTGGCGGTGCCCGAGGGCGCGTCTTTCTTGGCGGCGTGGTGCCGCTCCACGATCCAGGGATCGTACTCGGGGAAGCGAGCCAAGAGCGCGGCCGCCTCGCGCACGACGCGGTAGAAGAGGTTCACCCCGAGCGAGAAGTTCGCGGCGTGAACCAGGCCGCCGCCCGTTGTCTCGACGAGCCGCCGCACCGCGTCGAGGCGCTCCTCCGTCCAGCCCGTCGTGCCGACGACGTAGCGCGCGCCGGACTGCAGCGCGGCCTCGACGTTGCCCGGGACTGCTTCCGCCCGCGTGAAGTCGATGCCGACCACACAGCCGGCGGGAAAGCGGCCGCCTTTGCCGACGATCTCGGGCTGATGGCCACGCTCGCGCAGCACCTCCTCGACGACGCGGCCCATGCGGCCGTAGCCGACCACGGCCACGCGCATGGGCTCAGGAGGGCAGCAGCCCCCGGGCGTGGAGCAGCTCGGCGTTGAGGATCGCCGCGCCGGCGGCCCCGCGCACCGTATTGTGGACGAGCGCCTCGAGCTTCAGACCGCGCTCGCCGTCGGCGCGCACCCGCCCGACCGAAACCGCCATGCCGCGCTCGCGGTCGCGGTCGAGGCGCGGCTGTGGACGATCGGCCTCGGGCAGCACGTGGATCGGCCGCTCGGGCGCCGACGGCAGGCGCCGCTCCTGGGGCTCGCCGCGGAAGCGGGCGAGCGTCTCCATTGCCTGATCGGGGGCGACCGACCGCTTGAATTGCACGAAGGCGGCCATGGTGTGGCCGTCGGAGACGTCGACGCGATGGACGCAGGCCGAGATCGGGAACGCCGCGACCTCGAAGCCGCCGCCGTTCCAGCGGCCGAGGATCTTGCGCGGCTCGCTCTCGATCTTCTCCTCCTCCCCGCCGCCGATGAACGGGATCACGTTGTCGGCGATGTCCATGGAGGCGACGCCCGGGTAGCCCGCGCCGGAGAGGGCCTGCAGCGTCACGACGTGGACGGACGCGATGCCGAACGCGCGCTCGAGCGGCGCCAGGGCCAGGGCCAGGCCGACGACGCTGCAGTTCGGGTTCGTCACGACGTAGCCGCCGCCGGTGCGCATGCGCTGCAGCGAGAGCGCGTCGAGATGGTCGGGGTTGATCTCGGGGATGAGGAGCGGGACGTCGGCTGCCATGCGGTGGTTGCGCGCGTTCGAGACCACGGCGTGGCCGCTGTCGGCCAGCCTCGTCTCGATCTCCCCGGCCACGGAGGAGTCGAGGCCCGAGAACAGGAGCCGCGAGCGGAACGGGCCGTCGCAGTTCGTGAGGAGGAGGCGTGCCGCCTCCGGCGGCGGCCCGCCGGGCAGACGCCAGATGGTGGCCTCGGAGTACAGGCGTCCCGCGGAGCGGTCGGAGGCGGCGAGCTCCGCGACCTCGAACAGCGGATGCCCGGCCAGGAGCTGGACGAAGCGCTGGCCCACGGCTCCGGTGGCGCCCAGCACGCCGACGGGGATGCGCATCCTGCGGCGAGTCTACCGCAGTAGAATCGCCGCCAGCATGCGCGTCGACCGGCTCGCGCAGGAGGCGCGCGAAGAGCGCGACCTGGCTCCTTATGGAATGAGGAGCGCGAGGAGCCGCGGCCGCCGCCACAGCGAGCCCGAGCACTCGCTGCGCACCCGCTACCAGCGCGACCGCGATCGCGTCATCCACAGCTCGTCGTTCCGGCGCCTGGAGTACAAGACGCAGGTCTTCGTCAACCACGAGGGCGACAACTACCGCACGCGGCTCACCCACAGCCTGGAGGCTGCGCAGATCGGCCGCACCGTAGCGCGCGCCCTGGGGCTGAACGAAGAACTAACCGAGACGCTGTGCCTGGGCCACGACCTCGGTCACACCCCCTTCGGCCATTCGGGCGAGCGCGTCATGGACGAGCTGATGCGCGAGCACGGCGGCTTCGAGCACAACCGCCAGACGCTGCGCATCCTCGAGAACCTCGAGCGCCGCTATCCCGGCTTCCCGGGACTGAACCTGACCTGGGAGGTGCGCGAGGGCCTGATCAAGCACCGCCCCGAGAGCGACGCCAGCGCGCCGGCGGAATACGCGCCGGGCGAGTGCCCGACCATCGAGGCGCAGCTCGTCGACTTCGTGGACGAGATCGCCTACAACAACCACGACATCGACGACGGCCTGGCCTCGGGAATGATCGGTGTCGAGGCCCTGCGCGCCGTGCGTCTCTTCGCCGAGGCTCACGACGAGGCGCGGGCTGCGGGGATCGGCGAGGCGAGCATGGCCCGTCACCACGTGGTGCGCCGGATCATCGACCGCTGCACGGGAGACCTGATGCAGACGACGATCGCGAGCGTCGAGGCCGCCCGCGTCCGCTCGGTCGACGACGTGCGCAGCGCGGGCCGGCGCCTGGTCTGTTACTCGCCCGGAATGGCCGAGCGCGTCAAGGAGCTGAAGGACTTCCTGCTCCGCAACATGTACCGCCACTACCGCGTCGTGCGCATGGGCGACAAGGCCGGCCGCATCCTGCGGGATCTCTTCCACTCGTACGTCTCGGAGCCGCTGCAGCTTCCGCCGCGCCACCAGGAGCGCATCGGCGGGGACGGGCTGCACCGCGTGGTCTGCGATTACATCGCGGGCATGACCGACCGCTTCGCCCTCGACGAGCATCGCAAGCTCTTCGACCCGCTGGTGCCCGTCTAGGCATCGGGCCGCCTGGTGGCGGGCGTCGCGTTGCGCTAGGCTCCGGGTCCACGATGCACATGCATGGTGTCCTGCTCGCCGTCCTGACCGTCCTCGGCCAGGCCCCGCCGTCTCCGGAACAGGGCGCGACCTTCGACGCCGGCGGGACGACGATCTGGTACGAGGTTCGCGGGGACGACTTCAACGTGGCTCCCTCCGTGGCGTGGGGCATCCATCGCGCGATCCCGGGCTCGGAACTGGCCGTGTTCGAGAAGAGCGGGCACCTGCCCTTCTGCGAGGAGAGCGAGGCATTCGCCTCGAGGGTGGAGGCGTTCC
>DATFEN010000184.1:0-18734 GCA_035251085.1 Vicinamibacteria bacterium
GAGAACGTCGGCGTCTCGCCCGACGTCGAGGTGGACCAGGACCCTGCCCTCGTCAGGAAGGGTCAGGACCCTCAGCTCGAGAAGGCGATCGATGTGATCCTCGAGCTGCTCGCCAAGGCCCCGCCGGCCCGACTCACGCGACCTGCCTACCCCGACTACAGGCCGGTGCTGCCCAGGAGCTAGCCACCCAGCCTGGTTGCATCGGGGTAAAATCGTCGAGGCTCCAAATTGGAATTGCCCTCGCGCATCCTGGTCGTCGACTCAGACACACAGGCGGCGAAGAGCGTCCACGAGGTGCTGACCCGGCAGGGTTACGCGGTCGCCTGCGTGGGTAGCGCCGAGGCCGCGCTCGAGCACCTGTCACGGTACCAGTGCGACCTCGTGTTGATCGCCAGCGACCTCGAGAACCAGACGGGAGCGGATCAATCGGGATACGAGGCCTGCGCGAGGATTCGTGAGCGCCAGGGACCTCTCCTTCCGATCCTGATGCTGTCGCTCGAGAGCGATGCGGACGCGGTTCAAACGAGCTACGACGCCGGCGCCGACGACGTCCTGAAGCCGACCCACCACCCTGCCCTCGTTCTCAAGGTGCGTGGCTATCTGCGCGGCAAGGCGCTCCACAACGACCTGCTCCAGACCCGCGAGCAGGCCCAGGCCCGCGTCCGGGACATGGCCCTCCTCAACGAGATCAGCCGCGACTGGTCCCTGATCGCCGAGCCGCGACCCTTCTATCGCATGGTGACCCAGCGCCTGGGGCTGCTGATCGAGGCGTCGATCTGCTTCATCGCCCTGTACCGGGCCGACAACGACACGCTGGAGGCGGCGATCCCCGGCCACGGGCTCCCCGACGACGTGCTGCGCGAGCTGCGCCTCGCCAACGGAAGCCGGCTCTGGACCCTCGAGAACGCCCGCGCCTACATCAGCACCGATCCCGGGAACGACGCGCGGCTTCCCGAAGGACTGGCCGAAACGCTACGTGCGGAGTCCATCGTCCTCGTGCCCATGTTGTCGGAGGGCGCGCTCGTGGGGCTGATCGCAGCGGCGAACAAGCCAGTCGCCTTCACCGAGGCCGACGTGCAGACGCTCTCGATCTTCGCGGGTCCCGCCGCGACGTTCCTGCGCAGCCGCCAGATCTACGACGCGCAGCGCCGCCACGTCGCGCGCCTGGAGCGCCTGCCCGTGATGATGGGCTCGATGGCCGCGGCCACCTCCCGGGCCACGCTCCTCGAGCTGACGACGTCGTTCCTGCAGACGGAGCTCGGCTACGAGGCGGTGGGGTTCTACGCGCCCTCCGACGATGCGGAGAGCCGCGTAGAGTGCGTGACGGTGACCGGCGCCTGGGAGCCGGGGGCTGCCGTCGCGGACCAGGAACGGCTGCGCTGGACGCTGGGATCCGGCATCGCGATCCAGTCGTCTCCGAGCGCCGGCGCCGTGGACCTCGCGGTGGCCGTCGGCGTCGGCGTGCACGCGCAGGGGGTCCTGAAGGTCCGCCGGGCCGGCGGAGCGCCCGAAAAGGACGAGGTTGCGCTGCTCACGACGATCGCTGGGCAGCTCGGGCTCGCCCTCCAGAGGGCGGAGAGCATCTCCAAGACCGAGCGCATCGCCAAGCAGATGGCGACCCTCTACGACCTCGCCCTCGAGACCGGTCCGCTTCGCGATCTGAAGCGGCTGTTCGTCGAGGCCACCGAGGAGGTCGGGCGGCTGATCAACGCCGAGCACGTCTCGGCTCTGCGCTTCCACGCCGAGGACGGGACGCTGCGGTTCTTCGCCGCCTGGGCGCGCGACCAGGCCGTGGAGCACCCGTCCGAGCCGGTGTTCCGCCTGGGCGAGGGCGTCGCGGGGCGCGTCGCCCGGGACTGGCTCCCCGCGATGGTCAACGACGTCGAGGAAGGCAGCGACTTCGTCAACCCGAACGAGCGCAACCCGGTGAGCCGGATCATGTGCGTTCCGCTCGTCTACTTCGACCCCGAGAAGGCCGAGCCCGCGCTCTTCGCGGTCATGAACGCCTCACGCCAGGCGGGAGCCCTGCGTTTCACCCACGACGAGCTCGACTACGTGCAGCGCTTCGCCAGCCAGCTGTCGGTCGCCGTGGCCAATGCGATGGCCTACGCTGCCGAGCGGGCGCGCAGCGATCAGCTCGCGCTCGTCAACGCCGTGATCCGCGAGATCGGGGGGAGCCTCTCCAAGGACCGCATCGTCGAGGCCGCGGTCCGCCGCATCCACGAGTCGTTCCAGCTGTCGCTGGTGATGATCGCGGCGCCCGAGGCCGACGCCGGCCTGGCCCACGCCGTGATGGTGGCGGGGCCGGAGCCGACGCGTCTGCTGCGCCAGGACTACCCCCTGGGCGGCGGCTTCATCGGGCGCACGCTCCGAGACAAGCAGACGATCCTCTTCACCGATCCCGCGAAGGACCCCGACTACGTCCCGCTCCTGGACTCGACGGCCTGCGCGCTGACGATCCCCATCCTGTCCGGCGAGGAGGTCGCGGCGGTGCTGCACCTCGAGGCCGACGCGCGGGGCGCGTTCGGACGAAGCGAAGTGATCACGCTGCAGACGTTGGCCGACGGGATCGGCATCATCCTCCGCAACGCTCAGCTCTACAGCGCCCTCGAGGAGACCAACACCCGCCTCGTGGAGCTGGACCGGCTCAAGAGCGAGGTGGTCAACGTCGTCGCTCACGACTTCCGCTCGCCCTTGGCCGGCGTGCTCGGCCACGCCGAGATCCTGGCCACCTCCCTCGAGGGGGAACGCCGCGATTCTGCGAACGCCATCATCCAGTCGGCCACGCACATGGCGAACCTGGTCGACAAGACCCTCGAGACCACGCGGCTCGAGACCGGGCGCTTCCCCCTGGACTTCGACCTCGCCGACCTGACCACGATCATCCGCGGCGTGATCACGCGCCTGCCGCCAGACCCCGCGCATCCGCTGACCACCGACGCGCCCGAGGACCCGGTCCCGGTCTGGGCGGACGAGGGCCGCCTGGGCGAGGTGATCGAGAACCTGCTCTCGAACGCGGCCAAGTACTCGCCGCGTGGAGGGCCGGTGGCGTTGCGCATGCAGCTGAGCGACGACAGCGTCACGGTGTCGGTGAAGGATCGCGGCCTCGGCATCGCCCCGGACGACCTGGCGCGGCTGTTCCGCCCGTTCTCGCGAATTCGCAACCCGGGCACGGCGGGGATCCAGGGCTCGGGCCTGGGCCTCTACATCTGCGATAGCATCGTGCGCGCCCACGGCGGCCGGCTCAGCGCGGAGAGCCAGCCGGGCCGCGGCTCGGTCTTCTCGTTCACGCTCCCGGTCTACGGAGCCGCGGCCCAGACGCGCCTGCCCGTGATCCTGATCGCGAGCGACGTCGTGACGCGGCGCGACGTGGAGCGAACCGCCCTCGAGCTCGGCTACGCCGTCGAGGAGGTTCGGGACGGCGTCGCCGTCGTGGAGAGCGCCGTTCGGCTGCGGCCCGCCGCGATCATCGTGGATCGCATCCTGCCGCGGCTCAAGGCCGAGGAGGTGGCGGAGCGCCTTCGCGATTTCCCCGGCACCGCCCAGATCCCCTTGTTCGTCCTGGATTCGGAGCTTGAAAGCGGCGCCGAGACGGCGGCCGCGCCCTTCAGCCTGCGTCTCCAGAAGCCCATCGATCGCGGCCGCCTTCTGGCGGCGCTCCAGGCCCTGCAGTCGCCGGCGTCCTGAGGCCGGAGCGGCCGGTCAGGCCGTCTCCGTTCCCGCGCGCTGCTCGATTCCGGTGCCGCCCAGCGCGGCGATCCGGAAGTCGGCGACGAGCGGCAAGTGGTCGGAGGCGACGAGCGCGGCGCGGGTCCGGTGCAGGGCGAGCTTCTCCAGCTCGAGCGCGTCGTCGAAGTAGATGTGATCGAGGTGCAGGACCGGGAACAAGCCCGGGTAGGTTCGGGAGCGGCGCAGGTGCGTCCGGATGTCCACGCTGTTGAGGCGCGCCGCCAGGATCCGCGAAGTCAGGCCGGCCGTCCATTCGTTGAAGTCCCCCAGGACCACACGGGGGCCGAAGAGGTCGTCGCCGTCGATGATGCGGGCGGCGACGATCTTGCGGCCCTGGCGGCGGCGCTCCAGGTACGCCGTGCCGAGGTGGATGTTGAAGACGTGCAGGACCCGCTCCTCGCTCAGCTCCACGTCGACGCGCAGGCAGCCACGTTTCTCGCGCCGGGGCACGCTGAGGTCGTAGCAGCCGCTGTTGCGCAGCGGGAAGCGGCTGAGCACCACGTTCCCGTAGTCTCCGCCACGAAACATGCGGACGAAGCCGAGCGCGAGGTGCATTCCCAGCTCATCGGCGAAGAAGCGCGCTTGATCGAGCTTCGGGCTCGAGCCCGCGATGCTGACCACCTCCTGGAGGGCGATCACGTCGCCGCCGATCTCGCGGAGCACGTCCACGATGCGCTCCGGGCGGACGCGCCCGTCCATGCCCCGCGACCTGTGGATGTTGTATGTGACGATTCTCACCACCGCCCCGTTACTGCTGGCGCTCCAGTAGCGATCCGAGCAGCTCGTGGCCGCGCTCGAACAGCGAGCGCCGCCTCCACTCGCCGTAGGAGATGGCGCGGCTCTGGGCCAGGTCGCGGGCGAAGTCCTCCGTCAGGCAGCGGGCCAGGTCGGCGTCGCAGGCGGCGAGGTTGATCTCGTCGTTCAGGCCGAAGGAGCGGTTGTCGAAGTTGGTCGAGCCCACCACGCTCCAGAGAGCGTCCACGACCAGGGCTTTCGTGTGGATCATGCCCGGCTGGTACTCGTGGATCTCCGCTCCGGCGCAGAGCAGCGTCCCGTAGAGACGCCGGCTGGAGCGGCGCGTGAGGAGCTGATCGGTGTGGCGGCCCGGCGTGATGATCGTCACCTTGACGCCTCGCTCGCGGATGGCCCGGAGGATCTCCTGGCGCGCACTGCGATCGGGGAGGAAGTACGGGGTCGTGATGAGGATGCTCTTGTGCGCACAGGCGAGAAGCGTCTGGAACAGGAGCCGAGCCCGGGTCGAGAGGCCCGTGGTCGGCGAGCTGTTGACGACCAGGGCGGTGGCGCTGCCCGGCGCCGACGCCTTCGGGAAGTAATGCTCCGCGGTCAGGATCTCGCCCGAGCTCTCCACCCAGTTCTCCACGAAGGTAGCCTGCAAACCTCGCACCACGTCTCCCTCGACTCGGAACATCGTGTCCCGCCAGCGCCTCCGCCCGTCGCGGTCGAAGCGCCAGATGTCCGCGAAGCCGGCGCCGCCGATGAAGCCCACGCGCCCGTCGACGATCAGGAGCGCACGATGGGTGCGGTTGTTGATGCGCGGCAGCGTGTGCCAGCGCAACGGGTGATACCAATGGACCCGTCCTCCCGCCTCGCTCAGCTCCTTGAAGTAGCTGCGCCAAGTGGTGAAGGAGCCGACCGCGTCGAGCACCAAGCTGACTTCGACGCCGGCGCGCGCGCGCTCCGCGAGGGCTGCGACCATACGCCCGCACACCTCCCCCTTGCGGAAGATGTAGGCCTCGAGGTTGATGCTGTGGCGCGCCTCACGGATCGCCGCGAGCTCCGCCTCGTAGAAGCACTCCCCATTGGCCAGCACGTCGATCCGCGCTCCCCGATACACCTGGGCATCCGCGAGCGAGGCCAGGATCCGCAGGAAGGCCTCCGAGGCGATTCCGACCGTGGGCGGCCGGACGATGGTGTATGGAAGGCCGGGCCCCAACAACAGGAAGAGGATCACGACCACGAGCGAGACGACGATTCCCGACAGGACGAACAGCGCGATCGAGCCCACCGAAATCAGTGTGACCGATTTCCGCGCGATCGGCGAAGCCTATCTGGCGGCCTCCGAACACGCCGGCGCCAGGCGCCGGAACAGGACGAAATCGGTCGTCGGGAAGCGGCCATAGGTCGACGTCCGGAAGACCTCCTCGACGTCCGACTCGGTGACGACGAGCCCCCCGAAGTCGACGAGGCGGCCGTCCGCGGCCCGCCGGTTGGTGATCACGTAGCAGATCTGCTGCTCGTCGAGGATGCCCGCCAGACGGCCCTCGCGCATCCGGCGCGCGTATTCGTACGAGTTCACGAGGCCGTCGCCGTCCACGACGGGGCGTTCCGAGAAGAAGCCCGTGAAGCCCGCGCCGTCGATCTGGTAGATCCGGCCCCCCTCCGGCACGTGGTCCTGGATGCGAGCCACGAAGTCGCGCGCCCCGCGGGCGATCTCGTGGTTGGCCACGTGGAGCTTCAGCTTGTGGCCGCAGAAGGCGAGCGCGAGCAGCGCGACGCCCACCACCGTCGCCCGCCGAATCCCCGAGAGCGTGGGGCTTCTCAGCTCGCACCGCGTCAGGCCATACCAGAGGACGAGGTACGCCGGGAGATAGCACCAGAAAGGGATGAGGTGGGAGACCAGGTGGCCGCCGCTGAAGACGGCGGCCCCCGCACCGAGGGAGAAGAGCCGTCGGTTCGCGAGCGATCGACGCTCGACCCGACACAGCGACAGCGTCACGAGCGCGAGTCCCAGGAACAGGCCCGACCGCATCAAGTAGCCGAGGGCGATTCCCTCGGGGCCGACGAGGCTGTCCCAAACGCGCTCCGAGAACGGCGCCGCACTCCGCGCCTTGATGCCCGCCGAAACCGAGAACGGCTCTCCGAAGATCGCCAGCATCAAGACGACCTGGGCCAGAGCGCCCAGCGCAACGGCTCCGAGCAGGCGCAGGACAGCCCGGATTCCCTCGTCGAAGGCGCGGAGCGCCGCGTACACGGCCAGGATCAGCGCCGCGTCGATCCTCACGAGGGGCACGAGGAAGGCGATCGCCAGTTGCGTGCGGTCGCTCCGTTCCGCCGCCTCGGGGTGCCGGGTCTGCAATCGAGCGAACATCAGCAGCAGGCACGACAGCAGCAGCGTCTCCATCAGCAGCGAGCCCATCACGACGAGCACGACGGCGCAAAATTGCTCGATGCGGCGTGAGAAGAAGCTGCGCGCCGTGAGGAGCGCCAGCGCCGCGAACAGCACCTGGAAGGCGTAGAGGTGCGCTTCCTTGGAGGGCGTGAGAAGACCGACGAGCCACGAGACCAGCCCGAGTGCCGCTCCCCACGGCAGGTGATAGCCGCTCGTGACGTTGACGCCGTCGAAGGTCGACGCTCCGAGCCGACCCAGGTTGTAGGCGATCTGTGCGTAGAAGTAGCCATCGTCGTACATCAAGCCGTACGGGAAGGCGTGGATGAAATCGAAGCCCGCCGCGACGAGGACGAACGGAGCGATCAGCATGAGGCCGCGGCCGACGAGCTGGCGCGAGCGATTCCGCGTCCGAGGCACGAGCGGATTCTTGTCAAAGGTTGAGGTCACCACAACCTCGAGCCCTTGACTGATCGCGCGCACCGTGGGACACTCCCACCACAAGTAAATCAGTCGTTCGCCCAGGCCCAAGTGCTCTCCCTCCTCGGGCCTGGTTCCAAGTCCTTATCGTTGCGGTGCGCGTCGAGGCCGTCCTCGGAGGCGCGAGTACGTGTCCGTACCCTGACGGGACGCAGGGACTTGAGGGAGGCCTGCGGTCGCCAGAGAGTTGCCTGGCGCCGCGAGGGTGGATCCGATGCGCGCAAACGCAATACCGGAGGTGTGTTTCCAGATCAGACAAGGGGCAATGGCCGCAATGGTGTTCTTCGCGCTCGCGCCGACGCGCGCCGAGGCCCTCGAACTCTGGGTCGACCAGTCGAATCCCGGCTGCTCGGACTCGATAACGCGTGATCAAGTCACAGTGGCGACGCCCTGGTGCTCGCTGGTCGCAGCGGCTGTTGGCGCGCGAGCGGGCGACACGGTCCGCATCCGGCCTGGGGCGTACCTCGGCACCGTCCAGCCAGCGGCATCTGGGTCGCCGAGCGAACCGATCCGGTACCTCGCCGACAACCCTGGGGTCACCCTGGACGCAGCCGGCGCCACGGTCGGTCTCAAGATCAGCGGGGTCAGCGCACTCGCATTCGATGGGATCGCGATCACGGGCGCAGCGAGCCAGGGCGTCTACATGAACAGCGCCTCCGCCGTGACGCTCTCCCACCTCGTCGTGAGCGGAAACGGCGGCCATGGCATCCAGCTTCGTGCGAGCGCGGTGACGGTCTCCGATTCGACCATCAGCGGCAACGGCCTGGCGGGCATCTGCGAGCTGCAAGGCTCGAGCGCGAACGTCTACCGAGGCAACCTGATCACGGCCAACGGCAAGGACGGCAACCCCTACTCCGGCGACGGGATGCTGCTGAGCGGGGCCGGGGCGACCGTGATCGGCAACACGATCACCGACAACGGCGATCCTGGCCCGTACGAGCACGGAATCTACGCGTCGTCGACCGCGTCGGGCTACCTGATCGAGTCCAACACCCTGAGCGCGAACGCGGCCTCGAGCATCAAAGCGGCGGGAGCCGATGGGACGATCCGCTACAATCGGATGTCCGACAGCAGGTTCGGCCTCGTCTTCTCCGACAACAGCTCCCCGGTATCGGCCTACTACAACCTGATCGAGGGCCTCTTCCAGCACGCGGTGTTCTTCACGACGGGCACCACGGCCGCCAAGGCACGGCTCTGGAACAACACGATCGTCCAGGCTGGACGGCTCACGACGTCGGGCGACGCTTCCGCGGTCTTCGTCAACAGCGCGGCCCTCGCCGACGTCCGCAACAACCTGATCTGCTACACGAACCCGGACAGCCTCGGCATCGGGCTCTGGGTCAACAACGCCTCCCTGGTCGGCTCCCTGGTCTCCAACAACAACTGGGTCTGCTCGACCGATGCCTCTCAGAGGAATTTCGCCTGGAACGGCTCGCGCACGACCCTCGCCGGCTGGAAGGCCGCGAGCGGGCGGGACGGGGCGAGCTTCTCGACGTCGCCACCCATCTTCGGCATCGACTACCGCGTGGTGTCGACGAATTTCGGAAAGAGAAATGGCCAGCGACTCGGCCTGAAGCGCGACTACGTCGGGACATCGGTCCCGACTCGGCGTCCCGACATGAGCGCCTACCAGTCTCCCTGAGCTGGATCGCCGCGATGCCGGGTCGTTGAAACATTCGGCCGGTCACGGATAGGCTTCCGGCCAACATGATGACCGATGCACTCAGGCCGCGAACCCTCGCCCGTTTGCTGACGTTCGCGCTGTTCGTGGCCTTCGCCATACCGGATGCCACGGCCGCGACGCCGGCGCCTCCCTTCCGGGTGAGCTACCCGGCTTCGCTCGGCTCCGGGCCGTTCGACGGCCGCCTGCTCCTGATCCTCTCCACCGATGAGAAGGAGGAGCCGCGGATGCAGGTGAGCGACACCTCGCTCAACACGCAACAGGTGTTCGGCATCGACGTGGAGAGCTGGAAGCCGGGCGAGACCCGGGCCTTCGACGCGAGTGTCCTTGGCTTCCCGGTGGAGAGCCTCGCGCAGGTCCGGGCCGGCACCTACACGGTCCAGGCGCTGCTGCACAAGTACGAGACGTTCAAGCGCTCCGACGGCCACGTGGTCAAGCTGCCGATGGATCGCGGCGAGGGCCAGCAGTGGAACAAGGCGCCGGGAAACCTTTACTCGACGCCGCGCCGTCATGCCTTCGACCCGCAGGGTGCGCACGTAATCGACATCGTCCTGGACAAGGAGATCCCGCCGATCCCCCCGCCCAAAGACACGAAGTACATCCGCCATGAACGGATCCGCAGCGAGCTGCTGTCGAAGTTCTGGGGCCGGGACATGCATCTCGGGGCGGTGCTGTTGCTCCCCTGGGGATTCGACGAGCATCCCGAGGCGCGCTATCCCCTCGTGATCAACCACGGGCACTTCCCCGCAACATTCACCGGCTTCAGCGAGGACCCACCCGACCCGAACCTGAAGCCGGACTTCTCGGAGCGTTTCCAGTGGCCCGGCTACAACCGCACGCAGCAAGAATGGGCGCACCAGCTCTACAAGGACTGGACGGCCCCGGCCTTCCCGCGCGTGATCGTGATCGAGATCCAGCACGCCAACCCGTACTACGACGACTCCTACGCGGTGAACTCCCAGAACCTGGGCCCCTACGGCGACGCGATCGTCAAGGAGCTGATCCCCTACATCGAGAAGAAGTACCGCGGTCTGGGCTCGGGCTGGGCGCGCTTCATGTACGGCGGGTCCACCGGCGGCTGGGAGGCCATGGCCGCCCAGATCTTCTATCCCGACGACTTCAACGGCAGCTATGTGGCGTGTCCGGACCCCATCGACTTCCATCACCACGTGACCGTGAACATCTACGAGGACGAGAATGCCTTCTATCCGACCGCGCCATGGCGCCGGGTCCCACGGCCCGCCCACCGCGACTATCTCGGCCATGTGCAGGCCACCGTTGAGGACACCAACCGCTTGGAGCTGGTGCTGGGCACGAAGACGCGCTCGGGCCAGCAGTGGGACATCTGGGAGGCGGTCTACTCGCCGGTGGGCGCCGATGGCTATCCGCAACGAATCTTCGACAAGCGCACCGGTGCGATCGACAGGAAGGTGGCCGAGCACTGGCGCGAGAATTACGACCTGACCCACATCCTGCGCAGGGACTGGGAGAAAGGCCTCGGCCAGAAGCTCGAGGGCAAGATCAACATCTACGTCGGGGACATGGACAACTACTACTTGAACAACGCGGTCTACGAGACCGAGAAGTTCCTGAAGTCCACGAAGAACCCGCCCTACGGCGGCGAGGTGGACTACGGCGACCGGGCGGAGCACTGCTGGAACGGCGACCACACTCAACCCAATGCGATCTCACGGCTGCGCTACCATCAGATGTTCGTCCCCAGGATCGCGGAGCGGATCCGCAAGACCGCTCCCGCGGGCGCCGACCTGACGAGCTGGCGCTACTGATGAGACCCTCTCTGGAAGCGCGAGCCGCCGAGAGCGAGAGTTCCTCGAACAGTCCTCCACGGGCGTGGGTACCCTAGTTCAACCACTGCGGCTCATCGCAATTGGCGCACATCACGGCGTCCACAAGGAGCTCCTCGGCGCAGATCGAGCACTGCCTCGCCGAGCGTTGCGGAACAGGGGCCGGCGGCCGCCTTCGCGTCCCCACGTAGCCTGGCCGGCTGCTCATCCAAGCGAGGGATCCGCCCACCACCATGACGAGAATCCCCATCTCGACGTTCGTCGCGATCCCCAGGGCGCGGAGTGGGCGCTTGTAGCCACTGAACACGGCGAACAGGATGCTCAACCCCGCGCAGACCACGCCGATGCTGATCAACTGGACGATGAACCTCATGACCGCGAGCTCCTGCGGTCGGACCCGTAGCTGAGGCTGGGCGCTCGCCTCGGCGAGCGCTTCTTCCACCATCGCGAGCGCTTGTTCGCGGGTCAGCCCCCACCTCTCTTCCTCGCGTGGCCGGCGGGCATCGCCTCCGCCAGCGGATTCGCGTGAAACCCTAACACGATTGGGTCGGCGGCGAGTGCTGCTAACAGGCATCGTCGCGAGCGAACGCCGCGCTTCCTAGTTCAGCGCTCGGATGCCGATCGCCTCCAGGTGTGCCCGAGTTCTGTCCAGGTAGGACTTGACGTACGACTCCTCGTCGAGCGGCACCGCATCGCTCAGGGCACTGATCTCGGTGTCGGACAGTTCGGCCCTCGTGATCAGGAATCCCTCCCGGGATCGATAGTACAGGTCGACTAGGATCGTGCCCTCCGCTTCTGCGAAACGCTCCTCGAGCTGTTCTCGAATCCTGTCCTCCAGCCCAGGCGGCCTGGCGTCACCTTCGAACATCACGTGTACCTCCGTTGCTCCAACTCTGGGCGGGGTTCGCCGTCGGCGCTGTTGTCCCTCGTGCGCTGACTTCGTGCCGCTCCATGCCACGAAGGCGCCGATCACGAGCAGGATGATTCCGGTCCCCAGTGGGGTCGGTATCCCCATTTCGCGCAGAGGGCGCCTGAAGCCGCTGAGCACGGCGATGAAGAGGCAGGATCCCGCAATGAACGCGACGAGGCCCATCGCGTAGACGAGGCATCCCACCATCGACGGCTGGGATGTCCGCGGCCGCGCCACCTCCACCCTCGGCAACGGCGCCGAGGGCTCGCCGCGAGCGACTGCAACGCCCGCCCGTTCGGCTCCTTCGAGATCTGGGAGCAGACGCTGCGGCGTCCGTCGTGACGCCGCTTGGTTTGGTCCCGAGAGCAGTTCCCCGACCGCGGAACACAGGCTCTTCACCGCCTCGTGGCGGATCATGGGCTTCCCTGGCCGGAGGGATTGATTGGGAAAAGGCTACCACGAATCGCCGTGTGGTCAAGCGACGCCAAGCTTGGAGTCGGAATGCGACGTCGCTTGCCTTCGTGCGCCCACACTATCGGCCGAGCCGGCCGTATCTTCCCAGGATCTCCCGCAACCGGTCGTGGGGAAGCCGGTGGACCGTGTTCCCGTCGATGCCGGTCATCGTCTCGGCCGCGACCATCGCGTTGACGATGGCTTCCTCGGTCGCCTCGATGGTGGCCGTGAAAAACGGGCTCAGGTCGCCGTTCGGCAGCCACTCCAGGGCGGCGGGACCGGTCTCCTGCGCCGCGCCGGGGTTGACGGTGGAGAAGGCGATGAAGATGTCGCCGGAGCCATTGGCTCCTGTGCCCCCGAGCCGCGCGATCCCGAGCGGCACGCGCCGCGCCAGGCGCGTCAGCTGGTGCGGGAGGAGGGGAGCGTCGGTGGCCACCACCGCGATGATCGAGCCATCGCGGTCGGACGCCCTTCTCGCTCCCGGCGCGGGCTGGTCTTCCTGGATCTCCTTGCCGATCGGCAGGCCGGCGATCACGAGCCCCTCGCGCGATCCGTGGTTGGCCTGCACGAGCACCCCCACCGTGAAGCGGCGGCCTGCGGCCTCGACGATCCGCGACGACGTCCCGATCCCGCCCTTGAAGCCGTGGACCACCATGCCGGTTCCGCCGCCCACGTTGCCCTCGGCGACCGGCCCGTCCCGCGCGGAGAGCAATGCAGCGAACGCGTGCTCCTTCCGGACGTGCTGGCCTGCAATGTCGTTCAGGAACCCGTCCCAGGTCTCGCCCACCACCGGCTGGTGCCATGAGATGTCCTGCCCGAGCACCTCCTGGAACCAGGAGTTCACGGCATCGCGAACGACGCCCACGCTGTACGTGTTGGTGATCATGACCGGCCCGCCCAGAAGGCCGCCCTCGTCCACCCAGTGGGTGCCGGTCATGTCCCCAAAGCCGTTCAGCGCGTAATGGCCCGCGAACACGGGCTCCCACTTCCGCCCCTTCGGAAGCACGGCGGTCACCCCGGTCCGCACCGGGCCGCGGCCGACCACGAGTTTTCCTTCGCCGACGATCAGGGTGGTGTGACCGACCAGCACGCCCGCCACATCGGTGATGGCGTTGTGCGGCCCGGGAAAACCCGAGAAGGGGATGCCGAGATCCCGAGCACGCGGCCCGGCTCCTGCGTGAGCGTGAGGCGGCGCAACGGCGCAAAAGGCGAGGAGTGGGACGGCCCACGATGCGATGGATGGCATGATCGGGCGGTCACGGAGTCTGCGGCTTCAAGGCGAGGATCATCCACGACGTACCGAACTTGTCTCTGAGCATTCCAAAGCGGACCGCAAAGAAGGTTTCCTCCATCGGCATGAATATCTCGCCGCCGCCGCCGTTCGAGAGCAACGTGTAGATCCGTTCCGCCTCGTCCGCGCTGTCGACGGTGAGCGACAGGTACGCGCTGCGCATCGGCTGAAAGCGTTCCGGCGCAACGTCAGAACCCATGAGCTCCGTCTCTCCGATCATGATGGCGTACTGGATGGACTGTTCCCATCCAGGCCAGGTGACCGGCTGGTCCGGCTGCTCGGCGCGCCGCATCAACATCGTGATCTCTCCACCGAGATACTGTTCGTAGAAACGAAAAGCCTGTTCACAGTTGCCCCCGAAGTTCAAGAACGTGTTGAGTCTCATCTGACCGCTTTCTCCTTCAACAAACCAGTGTCGAGCACGGCCCTCTTGAGATTCTGATGTTAGCGAGAGGTTCGGACACACTCCCGCCCCTCGAAGAGCGAGTGAGCTCGGCCCTGTGCCTGCTCGGGCGGCGCGATCCCGAGCAGGCAGGCGACGATGGGGGCGACGTCCACGTCCCTGACCGACGGGGGCAGTCGCAGTGGGCGTGCCTTCGCGAAGGCGAAGAAGAAGCCATGCGCCCCCGGCGCGGCCGCGGCGTGTCCGTGGTCGCCCGGAAAACGGGGCGCGACCGGTCCTGACTCCGACGAGAGGACCGTGCCCGCCCGGGCCAGCACGACGATGTCGCCGCCGCGGACCGGGTGGAACAGCGGCAGAGACGCGTGCGCGCCGCGACGCTCGACCCGGTCGAAGAGGGGTGTGCCGGACGCGAGGTCGCGCGCGTTGCGCAGCGCCGTCTCGATCGGTCGAGGCTCGACGCCGGAGCCCAGGTACACGTGGGCCACGGGACCGTACGCGGCGATGCGGAGTCTCGCCTGCCGCCCCGCGACAGCGAAACCTGCCGCCTCGAGCACCCGCGCGACCGAGATCGCTTCCCGGACCGGCGCCATGCCGTACGGGGACACGACCAGGAGCGTGGCGTCGCTCGGAAGCGCCTCGGCGACGGCGGCGATGGTCTCGCCGGCGAGGCGTCGCGCGCGCTGGGCGTGCCGTTCCTCGCGGCCAGTGAACGGGTGGAGCACCGCGTCGGCGACGTTCTCGTCCACGATCAGCAGGTCGAAGGGCAGACGGGCGAGGGCGTGCCGGATGTCGGCGCGGCGGTGCAGGACCCAGCGCTCGACCTGGGCCGCGAAAGCGTCCGCCGTGACGCTCCCGTCCAGGAAGCCCTCTAGATCGGCGGCGCCGGGCGGAGGCCCCACTTGCTCGTCGAGGTCCCGGGCGAACGCGGTCGGGCTCGCGTCGTGGCTGCCCCCAGCCGCCTCCGGTCGCTGGGTCCAGCTCGCCTCCACGCGGTCGTGGCGGTAGCCCGGCAAGCGCACGTTCAGGGCCGCGACGCGCCGACCCTGCCGCTCGGCCGCTTCCCACACTGGCTCGACGAGCATCCGCTGGGCGAAGGCGTCGGCCTCCTCGCCGGCGAATCCCTCGCGGTAGACGTTGCCCACCATGCCGTGCCGCGCCGGCTCCGCCCCCGTGAACAGGGTGCCCATCGCAGCCGCGGTGACGGCGCCATCGATCGGCACGAGCGGGACCGCGCGGGCGGCCACGGGAGCCGGCGCGCTCGCGAACGAGACGCCCCGCAGCACCAGCAGCACGACCCGCGGGCGCTCGGCCGCGGCGTGGCCGGCCATGGCGGCGATCAGTGCGATCGGCAGCAGCGATCGCATCGGCGCGTGTCTCAGCGCGGTTGCGTGAACGGGCGGATGACCATGCGGTAAGCATGGACGCACACGCGCCGGCCACGTTCCGTCAAAGAGTGTGCGAGCTGCGCAGGCAAGCCGAGAAGGCGGCACGTGATCCCTAGACGCGCTCTGGGATGCCGACCCGGCCCCACTCGCGGATCCCCCGCAGGGTCAGCTTGACCGTCCCGACCGCGAGGGCGATCGTGAGCCCGATGCCGGTGCAGACGTTCACGAGCGCGATCACGCCCTCTTGGCCCTGGAGGCTTGCCAGCCCGGGCCCCGCCACAATCCAGTCGCTGCCCCTCCAGAGGGCGGAGAGGATGGCCAGGTTCAGGGCTTCGACCGACAGGCCGCTCCACAACAGCAGCTGGGCGCGGTGCGGGCGGGAAAGGCGGAGCCACACGAACGCGACCTTCGCGGCTGCGGCTACAGCCATTGCCGGATAGAGCCGATAGAAGATCGCTCCGAAGCCGACGTAGTGTGCGGCGGGCCCCAGGAGCAGGTGGGGAAGCTGCAGTCCGACCAGCCACCAGACGCTCAAGAGCGCCTCCAGCACCAGGCTCGCCATCGACGGACAGCGCTTCGGCTGCTCCTTCACCAGGGGGGGCAGCGCCTGTGGGCGCCAGCTCGCCAGGGAGCGCTCGACCACCGACCAGACGGGCTGCGTCTCGAGCACGGCGAAGCCGAAGGTGATCCAGGCCAGCACCGGCATGGCGACGCCCGGGAAGCGACCGAAGAGTCCGAAGACGCGGGCGGCGGGCTCCGCCGTCGCCAGGAAGAAGGCAGCGGGCAGCACGATGTGGACGACCACCAGGATCGCCGAGACGTACTTCACCGCGAGCCAGTAGAGCGGGAAGATGGTGGGGCCGATGAGGTACCGGCCCTGCCGGTAGCGCAGGGCGAGCACGAACGGATGACCCAGCCTCTTGAGCAACGCCGCGAGCTCGTCCTCCGTGAGCGGCCGGCCCAGCTCGCCCTCCTTGTCCTCGATCTCGGACCGCAGATCCGCGGACAGCTCGCGGGCTACGTCGTCCCGCTGCCTCTGCGGGAGCAGGAAGCGGACGGCCTGCAGATACCGCTCGACGAGTTCCATCTCAGTCTCCCCGTGATCCCCGTCAACGCTTCAGGATTGCCGCCAGCGACGCATCGATCCCCTCCCATTCGGAGAGGAGCAGCTTGAGGACCCTCTTCCCCTCGTCGGCGAGCTGGTAGAAGCGCTTGTTGCGCTTGTCCTCCTCACGCCACTCGCTGACCAGGAGGCCCTGGCTCTCCAGCCGGCGCAGCAGCGGATACAGGGTGCCTTCGTCTATGGCCATCCCGTGCTCGGCCAGCGCCTTGCGCAGGGTGTAGCCGTACTGCTCGGTGCGGAGGGCCGCCAGCACGGCCACGACCACGCACCCGCGACGGAGCTCAAGACGGAGGTTCTCGACGAGGTCGGAATCGATGACTACCGTGCGCGACATAGTAGTTGCCACATACTATATGTCACACAGTATAGTTTGTCAAGGACCGGGATCAGCGGCCGGCGGAGTTCTGCTCAGTCAGAGGCTGGCGCGGGCGGCAGGGGCCCCAATGCTGATCATCCCCAAAATGCCAATCCGGCGGCGGGGCGCAATCGACGCACTCATCGATTATGATCGGGACCTGGTAGCTGAGGAGAGGAGGGCTGTGCATACACTGCAGAAGTCGAAAGTCGGCGCGTTCCCCGAACTGGTGACGCCCAAAGGGATCGACCCTAAGGTGGAGTCCGCCAAGGCTCGACGACGGTTGCGGCCGGTGACGATCATCTACACCCCCCTGATCCTAGCTCTGGCGATCTTCTCGTTCCGCTCGCCGCATCCGGCGGAGGCCTTCGGATTCGTCATGCTGGGCATCATCGTCTACACCCCCGTCGAGTACCTCATCCATCGGTATCTGCTTCACGGCGTCTTTCCCGACGAGGGTGGACCCATCGCGCGCATCCTGCACCGCTTGTTCGACGCCTCCCACGCCGACCATCACGCGCGGCCCTGGGACGGGATGTACATGAACGGGCACGTCGACACCCTGTGGGTCGGGATGGTGCTCGTCCCCCTGAGCTTCCTGGCCCCCTACTACACCCTTCCCATGTTCGTGGCCACCCTGTTTGCGTGCTACTTGCTCGAGGAATGGCTCCACTATGCGATGCACTTCAAGCACTACAAGAACCGGTATTTCCAGTACGTCCGCAGCCATCACCTCTATCACCACAGCCGCCAGGGAGCCGGCCTCGCCTACGGCATGACCAGCGGCATCTGGGACGTGATCCTGGGAACGCGGGACCGACAGCCCGAGCAGCAGATGTCCCCGGTCTCGGGTCATCGAGGCTAGGGCGTCCTCGTCCGGAGCCGGTCCCGCGACCGCAACGTCGAAAGGGCATAGTGCGGCTTCCGCCGAGCGCTTATTTTGCGGCGGGGTTAGCCGACAGTCTCTTCGGACGAGGCTTGCCTGATTTGGACCGAGAACAGGAATCCATCGAGCTCGCGGCCAGGAACGCGTTCATGAACGGCACGTAGATCTGCCCCATCGTCTCGTGTGACGCGTGCCGGACAGTGAGCCTGGGGAAGTAGCCGAGCCGAATCGCCTGGTACGTCAGCGAGAAGACGCCGGAGATCAGCGCCTGCGACGCGATCACCGTCGCCGCCGTGCCGAGCAGCACGAACGGGATGCTGGCCGAGCAGCAGGGCGCCCTGGCCGAGGTAGTTCAGGGCGAGCGCGGGCAGCGCGAAGCGCAACCAGCAGCCGGATCGGGCGGCGCCCGAAGTGGCCCATCTCCGCGTACAGTGCCTCCCCGCCGGTCACGCTGAGCACGACGCCTCCGAGGGCGCGGAAGGCGGAGAACTTCTCGCGCAGCAGGAACGCGGTGCCGTGGTGCGGCGAGAGCGCCTGCAGGACCTCGGGGCGCCGCGCGATCTGCACCACGCCGAGGACGAGCGCCGTGAACAGCCACAGCGCCATCACCGGGCCGAAGTAGCGGCCGAGCCCGCCGCTCCCGCGGCTCTGGACCAGGAACAGTCTTCTCGCGCGTGTCTTCCGACATGGTCGGCGGGGTCTGACAACTCCCGCGGCCCCGCAATCGACCCCAGGGGGTCGGTGCCGGGAGACCGGTATCATGGGCGGCGCGTTGGGCCGTAGGCTCGCGGTCCGGCTGCCTGAACGAACGAGAGGTCCTCATGCCACGCAGCTCCGCGGTTTGGTTCCTGGTCGGCCTCGCTGTCGCCTGCATCGCCCTGGCGACGCCGCAGGGCCGCGTGTCCGCGCAGTCCGCGGCCGGCGCGCCTGCGTATCGCAACCCCGCCCTCTCCGTCGAGGCGCGCGTCGCCGACCTCGTCGGCCGGATGACCCTCGAGGAGAAGGTCGGCCAGCTCCTCATGCTCGACGCCCGCGGCGAGGACCTGTCGTTCGTCAACACGCGGCAGCCCGGGGCGCTACTCCACATCCTCGGCGCCAAGATCGGC
>DATFEN010000196.1:0-7812 GCA_035251085.1 Vicinamibacteria bacterium
TCGGCGGCTGGAAGGGCAGCGGCTCGTCGGGCAAGGCCTCGGGCGGGCTGTACTACGTGCAGCAGTTCATGAGGGAGCAGAGCCGGACGATCGTCCATTAGAACGGAAGCTGATAGCTGATGGCTTCTTATCGTTACCCCGAGAGCTACGTCTTCCATCGTCCGCTCGGCCGCGAGATGCGCGCGATCGACCGCGGGGCGGGAGCCGAGCTCTGGGATCGCGAGGGGCGTCGCTACCTCGACGGCTCGAGCGGCGCCGTCGTGGTCAACGTCGGACACGGCCGGCGCGAGATCGCGTCAGCGATGGCGTTGCAGGCCGGTCGGGCGGCCTACGTCCACGGCACCCACTTCACGAGCGAAGCGATCGAGGAGTACGCGGCGCGCCTGGCGAAGCACACGCCGGGCGACTGCAACCGGCTGTACCTCGTGTCAGGCGGCTCCGAGGCCAACGAGACGGCCATCAAGCTGGCTCGCGCGTACCACCTCGCGAACGGACAGCCGTCCCGGCACAAGGTGCTGCGCCGCTCGATCTCGTATCACGGCAACACCCTCACGACGCTTTCGCACTCGGGCCGGCCCAACCTGCAGGCGCCCTACAAGCCCATGCTGCACCTGGCGCCGGAGGCCCCGGCGCCGTTCTGCTATCACTGTCCGCTGGGCAAGACCTACCCGTCGTGCGACATCGCCTGCGCCGACGAGATCGAGGCGGTCATCGCGCGCGAGGGTGCGGACAGCGTGGCGGCGATCATCGCCGAGCCGGTGCTGGGCGCGTCGGCCGGCGCGGCGCCGCCCCCCGACGACTACGCGCCGAGGGTCCGGGCCATCTGCGACCGTCACGGCATCCTCTATATAGATGACGAGGTGATGACCGGCTTCGGCCGGACCGGCAAGTGGTTCGGGATCGAGTGGAGCGGCGTGCGGCCCGACGTCGTCACCTGCGGCAAGGGCATGGCCGGGGGTTACATGCCCGTGGGCGGCATGCTCGCCAGCGAGCGGATCGTCGCGGCGCTCGCGAGGTCCGGGGGCTTCGTCCACGGCTTCACGTTCTCCCACAACCCCGTGACCGCCGCGGCGTGCCTGGAGACCCTGCGCATCCTCGAGGAGGAGAACCTCGTGGAGCGCTCGCGGATGATGGGCGAGAAGCTGCTGGCGCTGATGGAGCCGCTGCGCAGCCATCCGCACGTCGGCGACGTCCGGGGCCGCGGGCTGATGACCGCCATCGAGATCCTGGCCGACAAGGCGACCAAGCGGCCGTTCCCGCGCGCGGAACGCAAGGCCGAAGCGGTCGGCGCTCGCTGCCTGGTGAACGGGCTCGTGTCCTACCCGGGTGGCGGCTGCGCCGACGGCGTGAACGGCGACAACGTGATGATCGCCCCGCCCTTCGTCGTCACCGAAGACGAGCTCCGGGAGATCGTCCAGATCCTCGACCGCTCGCTGACCGAGGTCGGACTGTAACAGCTGTTTACCAGGAGTAGCCATGGCCAAGCCCTACCCGAGGATCAACGGCGCGCTGCCCGGCCCGAAGGCCGCGGCGATCATCGCGCGCGACGAGCAGGTGATGTCGCAGAACTACAGCAAGGACTACCCGCTCGTGGCCGCGCGCGGCGAGAACGCCCTGATCGAGGACGTGGACGGCAACCGCTTCCTCGACTTCGGCACCGGCATCGCGGTCACCGCGACCGGCCACTCCCACCCCAAGGTGGTGCAGGCCGTCAAGGACCAGGCCGAGAAGTTCATCCACATGTGCTACACGGACTTCTACTACGACAACCTCATCACCCTGGGCGAGCGGCTCGCGAGACGCGGACCGGCGCCGGGCCGGTGGCGCGTGTTCTTCGCGAACACGGGAGCCGAGGTCGTGGAGGGCGCGGTCAAGCTGGCGCGCGTGGTGACGGGCCGGCAGAAGCTGATCGCCTTCTATGGCGCGTTCCACGGGCGCACCTACGGCGCCATGAGCCTCACGGCCAGCAAGCTCGTGCAGAAGCGCGGCTACGCGCCGTTCCTGCCCGAGGTCTACCACTCGCACTACGCAAACTGCTACCGGTGTCCGGTCGGCAAGGAGCCCGTGACCTGCAACGTCGAGTGCCTGAACCTGCTCACCGACACCATGTTCGCCCACACCGTGAACCCCGACGAGGTCGCGGCGGTCATCGTCGAGCCGGTTCAGGGCGAAGGTGGCTACGTGGTGCCGCACCCCCAGTTCCTGAAGCGCCTGCGCGAGCTGACCCGCAAGCACGGCATCCTGCTGATCGCCGACGAGGTCCAGAGCGGCATGGGCCGCACCGGCCGGCTCTTCGCCAGCGAGCACTTCGACCTCCAGCCCGACATCGTGGTGGTCGCCAAAGGCATCGCTTCGGGCATGCCGCTGGCGGCGCTGATGGCGCGAGCGGACGTGATGAAGTGGAACGACGGGGGCCACGGCTCCACCTTCGGCGGCAACCCGGTCTCAGCGGCGGCGGCGCTGGCGACGCTCGACCTGCTCGAGGGCGGACTGATCGACAACGCGGCGAAGGTGGGGGAGCACCTGCTGAGACGCGCGAAGGACGTGCTCCTGAAGCACGCCGCGATGGGCGACGTGCGCGGGATCGGCTTGATGATCGGCCTCGACATCGTCAAGGACAAGGCCAGCCGTGAGCCCGACGGCGGGCTGCGCCTCAAGATCATCCAGGAGTGCTTCCGGCGCGGCCTGATCCTCATCGGCTGCGGCAAGAGCACGATCCGTTTCGCGCCGCCCTTGACCATCGACACCGAGGACGCCGACATCGCGGTTCGGATCGTCGACGAGGCGATGACGGCGCTGGGCGTCTAGCCTCCCGCGTTGGGCCCTATTCGTACTCCACGTGAAGCCGCGCTGCACTGGCGGCGCCGCCCTCGAACGCCTCGGCGGTGCGGTGGCCCGAACCGGTGATGATCAGCACCATCGCATTGCCGCTGTTCCAGCCCGACCTGTTGACGATCGCCTGCACGAGCGCTGAGAGGTCGGGAGTGCGCTGTGCCGGACCCGCGTCCCCGACGTTGGTCCACGAAGGGACTGGCGACCAGGTCGCCGAGTTCGTCGTGCGCGGTCGCGACGACACGTTGAATTTCGCCGTCGAGAAGGTGGGCGCGTTGTCCGCGGCCTGCGCCTGGAAGGTCAGCGACGTCGTCTCCGACTGGGTCTCGTCGGCCTGGAATTGCACGTAGGCTGCGCGGATCGTCGCCCCGCGCGGGATGGTCAAGCCGGTGAACCTCAGGCCGACCTTCTGAACGACGCTATCGGTCACGAGCTCGAGGTCGTTGTTGCCACGCACGACCCTGCCCGAAGGCTTCTCCTCCGCATCGTCCGATCCGGCAGCGACCCGCTTGTCCAGGCTGACCACGCCCGTCGTCCCGACGCTGATCGTGATCGCCCTGGAGCCGGAGGCGCCGTCGCTGTCGCTGACCGACGCCGTGATGGTGTGGACACCGCTCGAGAGGTTCGACCGCGTGAAGGAACCGCCGGTGCCGATCGCGCCGTCGCGGCTGGAGCTCCAGGCGAGGCTCGACGTCAGGCTGCCATCCTCCGGATCGGTGGCCGTCCCTGTGAAGGTGATCGACGCGCCGGGATTGAACGTCGAGCCGTCAGGAGGCTTCGTGATCGTGACGGTCGGCGGCGCGTTCGAGCCGCCTCCTCCTCCCGAGCACGTGTCGCTGCCGGAATCGTTATAGTTGCTGCCCGCGACCGGGACGAAGTCCCAGTCGTAGCCGCCGACGTTCAAGGTCAGCTTCAGGACGCCGTGGCTCGTGTTGTTCCTCGCCTGGCTGTTGGGCTGTATCGTCCCGAAGGCATACAGGCTCGCGCCGCCCGTGCCGACGGTGAACTGGCGGATGCCGTTGGGATCGGCCGCGCCGGTCGGCCTCTGCTTGCCGAACCGCTCGTAGAGGTGGTCGTGGCCGTTCAGGATGACGTCCGCGCCGGCCTCGAAGAGGATCTGCCAGAAATCCTGGACCGCCGCGTTCCCGCCGTGGACGGCGCCGGAGCTGAAGCGAGGCTTGTGCCAGATGGCGAGCGTGCACGCGGCCGGATGGGCGGCCAGGTCGGACTGCAGCCACTGTCCCTGGGGCGAGCTGCGCGTGCAGCCGCCCACCTGTGAGCACTCGCTGTTGAGCACGACGATGTGCCAGCCGCCGAGGTCGTAGCTGTAGTAGCCCTTGTTGGGGTCGCCCGCCGCAGCGCCGAAGTAGTTGAAATAGCCGGTCGCTCCCGCGGTGTTGTAATCGTGATTGCCGCTCGCCGGACGCGTGCGCGACTTGTGCCGGCCCCAGGTCGGATGGTAGCAGTTGGTGAACTGCGCCGATGTGCCGTCGGGATAGACGTTGTCGCCCGTGGTGTAGACGGTGCCCCCGATGCCGTCGAGAAGCTGGGCCGTCGCCTGGTCGCGGTCGTGGCTGCAGCTCGAGATGTCTCCCGCACCGACCAGGACCGAAGGTCCGGCGACGACGCTGACCGTCGTCTGGGTCTGATACCTCACCCCGGCGCCGTCCGTGACCGTCGCCGTGATCTGATGGATCCCCGGCGAGAGATCGGTGCGCGTGAGCGTACTTCCCGTGCCGAGTGGTCCGTCGAGGTCTGACGTCCACGACAGCCTCGAGCTGATGTTGCCCTCCCGGTCATGCGCGGCGGTGCCGGTCAACGTCACGGGCGTACCAGGAACGTACTCCGTCCCGTCAGCGGGCGCACTGATCCGGACGATCGGCCGGCCTATCGTGACGGTGACTCGAGCCGTGGCGGTCTGGCCTGCGCTGTCCCTCACGGTGGCGGTGATCGTGTGAGCTCCTTGTCTGAGGTCCGTCCGCGTGAGGATGGTGCCGCTGCCGAGGAGGCCCTCGAGGCTCGAGTGCCACTCGATGCCGAGCGAGAGGTCCCCGTCCACGGGGTCCGTCGCCGTGCCTCGGAACGCGACGACGCTGCCTGGTTCGAAGCGAGCCCCGTTCGAAGGGGTAGCAATCTTCAGCTGGGGTGGACCGTCGCTCGCCCTCGTGTCGCTCTGCACGGGAGGGCGCGCCGTGACTGAGGTGGATCGTTCCGAGCCTTCCGCCGACCAGCCGTCGCCAAACGTCAGGAGGACCGAGAACGCCAGAAGAGCCGGACTGGTCGTTCGGTCACTCCCTGAGCGACGATCCGAGCGCTGTCCCATGATGTGCCTCGCGTCCCCCCCGCTCGGCGTGAGCCACCCTGTGCGGCGGGAAAGCGGGGAGGGATACCCGACGCTGGCAGGGTCCGCGGATCGAAACGCTCAACGCATGCCCGACCACGCTAGCCAACGGCGCCCTCTGGAAACAAGTCAACGTAAGGACTGCTTGCGCTCGGCCATTCGCTTAGTGAGCGCCGTCACTGACGCGGGGGCTTTGACGCGTGACCCTGATAGGAAGCAGAGTGCGGACGTGAAGGCCGAAGGCCGAAGCGCAGCGCTGGTCCGCGGGGCGGTGCTGGCTTGGGCAGTGGTTGTTCCTTCGTTTGGCTTCTCACGGCCCGCGCCGGCTCCGGCTCGCTGGTGCGAGCTGCTGCCGCGCCCGGCGAACGCCGCCCTCGAGCGGGTCGAGGTCACGAGCGACTGGTTCGAGGTCTACCGCGTTTCCGAGGGCGTCTTCGCCTTCGTCGAGCCCCTCCAGTTCCAGGAGGCCATCTCGTACTTGATCCTCGGCGCCGATCGGGCGCTGATGTTCGACACCGGCATGGGCCTCGTCCCGCTGCGCCCCGTCGTGGGGCGGCTCACGAAGCTGCCCGTCGAGGTCCTCAACTCGCACACCCACTTCGATCACGTCGGAGGGAACGCCGAGTTCGAACGCATCCTCGCTCTGGACACCGCGTACACCCGGGCCAACGCCCGCGGGTTCGCCCATGCGAAGGTGGCGGGAGAGGTTGAGTCGAGCGCGTTCTGCCGGGGCGCTCCTCGCGCGCTGGATCCAGCGAGCTACCACACGAGGCCCTGGCGGGCGACGCGCGTGGTGGCCGATGGAGAGAAGATCGATCTCGGCTCGCGCATGCTGGAAGTACTCCACGTCCCTGGCCACACGCCGGATGCGATCGCCCTTCTCGACCGAGCCAACGGGCTTTTGTGGACCGGGGACTCGTATTACGACGGCACGATCTGGCTATACGTGCCCGAGACCGATCTCGACGCTTACGAGCGATCGATGGCCCGGCTGGCGACGCTGGTACCCGGCCTGCGGCGCCTGCTCCCGGCCCACAACACCGCCTCGGCGGAGCCGCGGCGCATCCTCGAGGTCAAAAATGCGATCCGGGAGGTGCGCGCCGGGAACCGCGAGGGCAAACCGGAGGAGAAAGGCCGAGTGGTCTTCGCCTTCGACGGCTTTTCCATCCTTACTTCGGCACCGCTGCTGGCGGGCAGGAAGGCACCCGGCACGCAAGGAGGCTCCGGCCTCGACAGCCCACCCTGAGCTCACGTGTTCCGGCGAACCCGAGGCTGCCTCACTCGCCACCCGCTCCCAGCGGCTGCTCGGCTCGTCGCCTGGCTCGTCCTCGCCCAGTGCGGAGGGACGCCTGGCTCATTGGAGACCCGATTGGCCTTCCAGGACCAGCCCCGCGACGGCCGGGCTGGGGAGGCCCTCGATACCGTCGTCGTCACGGTGACCGATGCGTCTGGGCAACCAAGCGAAGACCCCGTCAGCCTCGAGATCGACGACAACCGCTGCGGCGCCCGGCTGAGCGGCGGCACACCTCGCCCCGCACCGGGTGGCGTGGCGCACTTCGAAGGCCTCGAGATCGACCAGGCCCACGTCAGCTACCGGCTCGCCGCGGTGGCGGGCGGCACGCGCACGCTGAGCGCGCCCTTCCAGGTCAGCCCGGTCTCACCGAGCGCTTCCCTGACGCTCGCGTTCACCCTGTGTGCGGCAACGAGCGAGCAGCGGGACGCCGAGTCGCTGGCCTTCGTGCCCGAGGACGACCTGTTCTGGCTCGCAGACGACGATCTTGCCTCGCTCTTCTCCCTGCAACGATCGACCGGGGCGTTCGCGGGAAGCATCCCGAGCACGGCACTGCTGGCCGCGCTCCCGGAGGCTGGGCTCTGCGACGACGGCGATGGCGACGTCACGACCTCCTGCTCGTACTTCGACGAGCTGGAGTCGGTGGCGTACGACGCTCCGGCGCAGCAGCTCTACGTGGTCAATACCGTCGGCGAGCCGCGCTCGGACAAGCCCGCGATCTTCAGGCTGCACAAGGAGTCGTGTCCTCCTTGCTTCGCTTTCGACGCGTGGCGCCCCCTGCCCGAAGGCCGTCAGTACTCGGCGAGCGTCGTGGTCAACGGCGCGCTCCACCTGGCCATCGGCCGCAACCTGCACGCCTACGACTTCAGCGCCAATCGGCTCGCTCACTCACCCGCGTATGTCGCACCGCACTCCATCGTCGGGCTCGGTTCCGAGGGTGGCAGGCTCTGGGTCCTGACCCGCGAAGCGCTCTACAAGGTCGATTGGGCCACCCGCAGGGCGCGGGCGACTCACAACCTGGCTCCTTATTCGATCACCACACCCAAGGGGATCGAAGTCGTCGGCGACACGATCTACCTGCTCGACGGCGAGCCGCCGCACCGCATCTTGGGCTTGAAGGAGCGAGCTCCGTAGCCGGCCGCTGTCAACGGGCGGGCTGGGGCACGGGCGGCTTCTGTCCCGCAGGCAGCGGCGACTTGTACGGCCGACCGCCGGCCTTGGTCCTGAAGAACTCCTGGGCTCGGGCCAGGAGCCGTGGATCGGTGAGGATGTCCACGCCGGTCGCTGCGAGGACCTTGGCGGCTACCACCGAGCCTCGGGCTGCGCCCGGAACGCCGTGCGAGGCTGC
>DATFEN010000238.1:0-11741 GCA_035251085.1 Vicinamibacteria bacterium
ACGACGCTTGCGGCCGCGTCCCTGGCCGCTGCGGCGGGCATCGAGATGCCCATTGCCGCGGCGATGAAAGAGGTCCTCCACGAGGGCCGCGCGCCGCGCGAAGCGGTCCAGGAGCTCATGTCTCGTACTCTCAAAAGGGAGTAGACTTTACGTCCGTGTACCGCCTCCTGTACGTGGACGGCGATCAACACCAGAGCTACACGTTCACCTCCGGTGAGATCGTGCTCGGGCGCTCCCCCGAGTGCCAGGTGGTGCTGAAGGACTTCGGCATCTCGCGGAATCACGCCAAGATCGTCGCCGACGAGGACGGCGTCCGGATCGTCGACCTCAAGTCGAAGAACGGCACGACCGTGAACGGCCAGCCGATCGTCGAGGCGTTCCTCAAGGACGGCGACAAGATCCTGCTCGGCAAGCTGCCGATCACGTTCGCGAAGACCCTCGAGGGCAAGGTCATCCTCGACGAGGAGAAGCCGCTCTCCGAGGAAGCGGGCACGATCATCCGTAGCGTCGGGGACCTGTCAAAGCTGCTCTCGGGCGTCGAGCCGTCGAGACCCGTGGCCCCGGGCGCCAGGGCCGCTGCGGCAGCGCCGGCCGACGTCCAGGAGATCGAGAAGACGAACCGCATCCTGCGCGCGCTGATGAAGGTTGCCGAGACGCTCATCACCACGCGGCCGGTCGAGGAGGTGCTGCAGCAGGTGATGGACATCGTCTTCGAGCACATCCCGGGGACGAACCGCGGATTCCTGATGCTGCAGGACGAGGCCGAGAAGAAGCTCGTGCCCATGGTGATCAAGTATCGCGACTCGTCCGGGGCAGCCGAGGGCAAGATCTCGATCTCGAAGACGATCGCCGACCGCGTCATGAAGGACCGCGTTTCGATCCTCACCACCGACGCGATGGTGGACCCGCGCTTCAGCGCCGGCGACTCCATCCGGTTTCACGGCATCCGCTCGGCGATGTGCGCGCCCCTGTGGAGCAAGGAGCAGGTGATCGGCATCGTCCACGTCGACAGCCCGATGCTGACCAGCTGCTTCACGCTGAACGATCTCGACCTCCTGACCGCCCTCTCGAACTATGCGGCGGTCTCGGTGGAGCGCGCGCGCCTCAACCAGAAGATCGTCGCGGAGGAGAAGAAGCGTGAGCGCCTGGGCCGCTTCCTGTCGCCCCAGGTCACGAGCCGGATCCTGGCGAGCTCCGAGTCGCAGTCGGCGGCCCTCGGGGTGCCCGAGGAGAAGGAGGTCACGGTCCTGTTCGCCGACATCGTGGGCTTCACGAGCATGTCCGAGAGGATGAGCCCGGCCGCCGTGGCGCTCGTCCTCAACGACTACCTGTCGCGCATGACCGATGCGATCTTCAAGCACGACGGGACGCTCGACAAGTACATCGGCGATGCGATCATGGCCGTGTTCGGAGCGCCATTGGACATGCCCGACCACGCTGCCCGTGCCGTGAGCGCCGCCCTCGAGATGCGCCAGCGTCTGGAGGAGTTCAACGCCGAGCGCAAGGAGGGGCCGCACCTCCGCATCCGCATCGGGATCAACAGCGGCAAGGTGGTGGCCGGCGAGATCGGCTCGATCAACAAGAAGGAGTACACGGTGCTCGGCGACACCGTGAACATCGCCAGCCGCCTCGAGAGCTCCGTGGCCCAGCCCGGAATGATCGTGATCGGCGAGAACACCCACGCGATGGTCGAGGGGCAGTTCCAGGTGAACCCCCTGCCGCCGAAGGCGCTCAAGGGCAAGGACAAGCCGGTGGCGACCTTCGAAGTGCTGGCCACGGCGGGCGCTGCGCTCGCCGCAGCGCCCCCCGGGCGTGAGTCCTGAGCCGTTGGACGGCTCGAAGCCCCGCCGCCGTGGGACCATCCTCGTCTCGCTGCTGCTCTTGCTGTTCGTCGTCGGCGTCATCCCGCTGCTCCTGACGTCTCGGACGCTGGTCCGCCGCAGCCGCGACATCCTGGAGCTCGACCAGAAGGCCATGCAGCTCGACAAGGCGCGCAGCCTGTCGCAGCAGGTGGGGGTGTACGTCAAGAGCCTGCGCGCCCAGCTCGTCGCGGTCGCGCGCACGCTCGAGGTCGAGAGCGGCGCGCCGTTTCCGCAGCGCGTCGCGCGCATCCGGGAGGCGAAGGCCCTGGAGCGTTACGTGGGCGAGGGCAGCCGCTTCTACTCCTTCAGCATCGCCGACGCCAAGGGCTCGGGCGCCCGCTCCGGTGCTCAGATCCCGGAGCCAGCCATCGAGCAGATGCTCCAGGAGGGCTACCTGCGCGGCCTCGAAGGCAAGCCCATGATGGGGCCGCCCATCTTCTCGACCTCGCTCCAAGAGCCGGTCATCGTGCTCTCCGAGCCCGTGAACTCCGACGCCGGCGCCCAGGGCGTCGTGCTGGCGGTCGCGAGCCTCGGCCCGCTCTGGAGCATGACGCAGCAGCTGGGCGAACAGGGTCTGGTCGACGTGTACATCGTCGACAGCCGCGGTCGACTCGTGGCCCACTCCGACCCGGCGCGCCTCAAGGAGGATCCCGACTACTCGGGCGTGGAGATCGTTCGCCAGTTCCTGGACACCAAGGGCCGCACCTCCGCCACGGTCCTCTTCGTGCTTCCGGGGAAGGACGGCCCCATCGACATGCTGGGCACGTACACCGCCGTGCCCGAGGAGGGCTGGGGCGTGATCGCCCAGGTCTCGGTGGACAAGGCGTACCACCAGGCCACGGTGATGAGCCGACAGTCGATGGTGCTGGTCGCGATCGTCACCATCGTCGCAACCGTTTTCGGCTTCCTGTTCGCCTCCCAGATCAGTCGGCCGATCCAGGAGCTGGCCGTGTTCTCACGGCGCCTGGCCGGCGGAGACTACGGGGCGCGGGTGCAGGTCCGCAGCCGCAACGAGGTGGGCGTGCTCGCCGAGGCCTTCAACCACATGGGGGAGGAGATCCAGAAGTCCATCGACGAGACTCGCCGGCAAGCGGAGATCAACAAGGAGCTCTTCATGGGCACCGTTCGCATGCTGGCCAACGCCATCGACGAAAAGGATCCCTACACCCGCGGCCATTCCGAGCGGGTCGCCTACTATTCTTCGGTCATCGCGAAGCACATGGGGATGTCGCCTGACGAGGTCGAGCGCGTCCACCTCTCGGGCATCATCCACGACGTGGGCAAGATCGGCATCGAGGACAAGATCCTGCGCAAGCCGGCCGCCCTCACCGACGACGAGTACGAGATGATGAAGCAACACCCGACCAAGGGCCTGAAGATCCTCGAGGCGGTCCCGCGCCTCAAGGACATGGCCGGCGCCGGGCTCATGCACCACGAGAATGTGGACGGCAGCGGTTATCCGGACGGCCTGAAGGGCGAGCAGATCCCGCTCCTCGGGCTCATCGTCAGCGTCGCGGACGCCTTCGACGCGATGACCACCGACCGGCCCTATTCCAAGGCCATGACCTTCGAGGCGGCGCTCGCGCGGCTGCGGGTGCTCGTGGGCAAGAAGTTCGACGACGCGTCGGTCACCGCGATGGAGAAGGCCTTCGCCGCCGGCGACCTGACCATGGCCAAGGCCCGTAAAGCCTCGCTCGCCGCTCGCCAGGCGGCGGTGGCGTCCTGAGAATTCGAAACGAATGGCCAGAGAGACATAGAGGCATGGAGATGGGAGAGATTCGAGCCATTGCCGCAGTTGGTTTGATGGCGGCACTGGCGTCTGCCGTCGGCGCGCAGAAACCGCCCACCGACGGCGAGTCCCGGTTCGAGAGCGGCATCGGCCACCTGCGTGAGGGCCGCCTCGAGCTGGCCCTGCAAGAGCTGAAGGCGGCTGTCAAGGCCGACCCGAAGAGCCCGTATTTCCAGAAGGGACTCGGCGTCGCCTGGGCGCAGATGGCCGACCGCTGTCCCGACCCCAAGTGCCGCGAGAACGCGCTGAAGGAATCCGTGGCCGCGGCCCGTAAGGCCCTCGAGCTGAACCCGTACTACATCGACGCGCGCAACGACTTGGGCACGGCGCTGTTGCGCCTGGGGCAGCGCGATGAGGGCCGCAAGGAGCTGCTCACCGCGTTCAACGACCCGACCAATCCCGCCCCCGCCATGACAGCCCGCAACCTCGGCCAGTCGTACGTCGAGGACAAGAACCTGAGCGAGGCCGTCAACTGGTACCAGACCAGCGTGAGCCGCGACAAGAACTACACGGAGGCCTGGCTCGGGCTCGCCGACGCCCTGATCGCACAGGGCCGCGGCGACGAGGCGATCCGCCAGCTCGACGCTGGCCTGCGCACGCTCCCCAACGACATGAACATCCTCGTCGCTCTCGGCGAGGCCTATTACCGGGCCGGACGCTTCGACGAGGCGAAGCCCCGCCTCGAGACCGTGGCCGCCAAGGATCCCGGCGGGCCGGCCGGACGGCGTGCCGTCACTCTTCTGGAGAAGTTTCCGAAGTAAGAAGCCGCGATGCCCTTTCAATTGCACCTGAACCGCCTCGTGGACTCCGTCGACGGCGCCCAGGGCGCCGTGATGATGGACGCCTCCGGCGAGGTCGTCTTCGAGGCCGGAGACCGCGACGAGCGGCACCGCTTGATCGGCGCCTACCAGGGCATCGCACTCGTGCGTCTCAAGAACGCCGAGGAACGCGGCGAGATCGGCGGCATCCGCCACCTCTACTGCCGCTACAGCGCCGGCCACGTCATCCTGCGGCCGCTGAAAGACGGCTACTACCTCGTGGTCTCCCTGGCCCCCGACGCCAACGTGGGCCAGGCGCTGTTCCGCTCGGCCGAGACGCGCGAGCGGCTCGACGCGGAGCTCTAGCCTGGCCCTGCTCGATCGGCTCAGGCTGGGGCTCGAGCGCACGCGCCGGGTGTTGAACACGCCAGTCGAAGACCTGGTTCGCGGCCGGCGTCCGCTGGAGCCGGCGGACCTGGATGCCATCGAAGAGGCGCTGATCGCCGCAGACCTCGGGCCGGCCGCAGCCGCCGAGGCGATAGAGGTGCTCAAGGCCAGGAGCGGCGAGATCTGGGAGGGGGGGGCGCAGGCGATGCTCGCCATCCTGCGCCAGGAGATCCGCCGCTCCCTCGCGGGGCCGCGGGGCCCGACTCCGTTATCGGCGTACCCCTGGGTGGTCTTCGTCGTGGGCGTGAACGGTAGCGGCAAGACCACGACGATCGGCAAGCTGGCACATCTGTGGAGCGCCGAAGGCCACTCGGTCCTGCTCGTCGCCGCCGACACCTTTCGCGCAGCCGCCGGCCAGCAGCTCGAGGCCTGGGCGCAGCGCAGCAATACGCCCCTGCATCGCGGCGCCGACGGGGCCGATCCGTCGGCCGTCCTCACCGACGGTCTGCGCATGGCACGGGCGCGCGGCACCGAGGTGGTCCTGGTGGACACCGCTGGTCGCCTCCATACCAAGGGCAACCTGATGGCCGAGCTCGCCAAGATGGCGCGCGTCGCCGGGCGCGAGATCGAGGGCGCGCCGCACGAGACGCTGCTCGTCCTCGACGCGACCTTCGGCTCGAACGGCCTCGCGCAGGGACGAGAGTTCGCGAAGGCCGGCGGCGTGACCGGCCTCGTGCTCACGAAGCTGGACGGCACCGCCAAGGGCGGTGTCGCGGTGGCCGTGGTGCGCGAGCTCGGCGTGCCGATCCGTTACGTCGGCGTGGGCGAATCGGTCGAGGACCTGTTGCCGTTCGACCCGGAGGCGTTCGCGGCCGGCCTGGTCGGCTGATCGAGACGAGGCCGCCTGCTTGGCGCGTCCACGGCAACCCGCTACGCTGCTGCCCGTGTCGGACGTCCGCTTCATGCGCCGCGCCCTCGCACTCGCCCGGTGGGGCGAGGGCGAAACGAACCCCAACCCGATGGTGGGTTGCGTGGTGGTGCGCGACGGTCGCATCGTGGGCGAGGGCTTCCATTCGCGAGCAGGCGGGCCCCACGCCGAGGCCCTCGCATTGGAGCGAGCCGGCGAGCGCGCTCGCGGCGCGACGCTCTACGTGAACCTCGAGCCCTGCTCCCATCGCGGGCGCACGCCTCCTTGCGCGCCGCAAGTGGCGCTGTCGGGCGTGAGGCGTGTCGTCGCGGCGATGCGCGATCCCAACCCGCTCGTCCGAGGCCGCGGCCTGAGGCTTCTGCGCCGGCGCGGCGTGCGCGTTGACGTCGGTGTTCTGGAGGGCGCAGCCGCCCGCCTCAACGAACGCTTCGTCACCGCGGCTCGCCTCGATCGCCCATTCGTCCTCCTGAAGGCCGCCGTCACCCTCGACGGCCGCATCGCCACCGCTCGCGGCGACTCGAAGTGGATCACGAGCGCTGCCCAGCGCGCGGCGGCGCGTGGCCTGCGCCGGCTCCACGACGCCGTGTTGGTCGGCATCGAGACCGTGCTGGCCGACGACCCGCTGCTGCTGCCGAAGCCCCGCACACGAAGGCCGTTCGTTCGGATCGTCCTCGATTCGCGGCTGCGTCTCCCGGTCACGAGCCGAGTCGTCCGCACGGCCCGTCGCGAGCCGGTCTGGGTGTTGTGCTGCAAGGCCGCTCCTAGCCGGCGTCGGGCGCTCCAGGCTGCCGGGGTCGTGGTCCTCGAAGTCGGCGGCCGCGCCACACGTGTGCCCCTGCGCAGGGCTCTGCGCCTCTTGCGGAGCCGGGCCATCTGGAGCGTGATGGTCGAGGGGGGAAGCGAGGTCCTGGGCGCCTTCCTCCACGAGCGGCTCTTCGATCAGCTCGCGCTGTTCCGCGCGCCCTTGCTGCTCGGCGGCCGTGGCAGCCGTCCGGCGTTCGGTGGCCCCGACCCACCGCGCATCGCTGACGCGCTCCGCCTCCGCCCCGGCATGCTCCCGAGGGGCGCGTCCTACGAGCTCTGGTACGCTCCGTAGCGTGTTCACCGGAATCGTCGAAGAGACCGGAGCGATCGAGCGGCTCCAGTCCCGGCGCGACGTGCTCGTCGTCGAGATCGGGGCCCGCCGCGTGCTCGAGGACCTGCCGGTAGGGGGCTCGATCGCCGCGAACGGCTGCTGCACCACCGCCGTGTCCTTGACCGACACCGGGTTTGCGTGCGAGCTGACAGCCGAGACGCTCCGGCGGACGGCCTTCGACGAGCGCCTGAGACGCGGCGTGCGGGTCAATCTGGAACGGCCCATGAGGGCCTCTGGACGCTTCGATGGACACATCGTCCAGGGCCACGTGGACGCGCTCGGAGCCGTTCGCGAGCTGAGGCGCCTGGGCGACTCGGCCGAGCTCACGGTCGCGCTGCCGCCCGCCCTCGAGCGTTATCTCGTGGAGAAAGGCTCGGTTGCGGTGGACGGCGTCTCGCTGACGGTTGCGAGCCTCGGGCCCGGCGTTTTCACCGTCGCCCTGATCCCGTATACACTGAGCGAGACGAACCTCGCAGACAGGCGGCCGGGAGACCAGGTCAGTCTCGAGGCCGACGTGATTGCGAAGTACGTGGAGCGCCTGCTCGCGCAGCAGGTGCGTTGAGCCTTGCCACTCAGCCCGATTCCCGAGGCGATCGACGATATCCGCGCCGGCCGCATGGTGGTCGTGGTCGACGACGAGGACCGCGAGAACGAGGGCGATCTCACGCTGGCGGCGGAGCGCGTGACGCCCGAGGCCATCAACTTCATGGCGCGCTACGGGCGGGGCCTGATCTGCATGCCGATGACGGGGGAGCGCCTCGACGAGCTGCGCATCCCCCTCATGGTCCAGGACGACGAGAACAGCGCGAAGTTCGGCACGGCTTTCTGCGTTCCGATCGAGGCCAAGCACGGCACGACGACGGGGATCTCGGCGGCCGATCGCGCGCGCACGATCCTCGCCGCCATCGACCCGAAGACGAAAGCAGAGGACCTGGCCCGGCCGGGGCATATGTTCCCGCTCCGGGCGCAGCCCGGCGGCGTCCTCCAGCGCTCGGGCCAGACGGAGGCAGCGGTGGACCTGGCGCGCCTCGCGGGCCTGAAGCCGGCCGGTGTGATCTGCGAGATCATGAACGAGGACGGGTCGATGGCCCGCGTCCCTCAGCTCGAGGGGTTCTGTCGCGAGCACGGCCTGCGCATGGTCTCGGTCCGTGACCTGATCGAGCACCGGATGCGGAACGAGCGCCTCGTACGCAAGGTGGCCGAGGCCAACCTGCCCACGCGCCGCGGCGCGTTCAAGATCCACGCCTACGAGAGCGAGATCGATCGCGAGCATCACGTCGCCTTGACGCTGGGCGAGATCACGCCCGAGGAGGACCTGCTCGTCCGCGTCCACTCCCAGTGCCTGACCGGCGACATCTTCGGCTCGGGACGCTGCGATTGCGGCGAGCAGCTCGATGCCGCACTGGACATGATCGCCCGCGAGGGCAAAGGCGTGCTGCTCTACCTGCGCCAGGAGGGCCGTGGCATCGGCCTCGTGCACAAGATCATGGCGTACCAGCTCCAGGACCAGGGCAAGGACACCGTCGAGGCCAACGAGGCCCTCGGCTTCAAGGCGGACCAGCGCGAGTATGGGATCGGCGCCCAGATCCTCGCGGAGCTGGGCGTACGCCGGATGCGACTGTTGACCAACAACCCGCGCAAGTTCGTGGGCCTCGAGGGCTACGGTCTCACCATCGTGGAGCGGCTTCCGATCGAGACGCCCGCCCACGACCTGAACCGCCGTTACCTTCGGACCAAGAAGGAAAAGCTCGGCCACATCCTGCGGAGTGTCTGAACCTGATCCAAGAGTTCCTCCGCGCCAGCCCGCTCTTTCGGGACCTCGAGGACGAAGACCTCGCCCAGCTCCTGATGGTGTCTGTCGCCCGCAAGTATCCGGCGGGGGCGCCCATCCTCACGGAGGGCCAGCAAGGCGGCTACCTCCATTTCATCCGCGCCGGGAAGGTCCGCATCAGCAAGGTGGTCCCGGGCGTGGGGGAGGAGGCGTTGACGATCCTCGAAGCGGGCGACTTCTTCGGCGAGTTCGAGTTCTTCGACGGCGCGCCCGCGTCGGCCCACGCCATCGCCCACGCGGACTGCGACGTCCTCTCGGTGCCCCACGCGGAGATGAAGGGCCTCGTCGCGCGCCGACCGGAGACGGCGGCGCGCTTCCTGTGGGCGTTCGGCTACACGCTCGCGCGACGCCTGCGGGAGACCAACCAGAAGATGGCGACGCTGTTCGCGATCACTCGGCAGGGGTAGGCGGGCGATAGCCGATCGCTCCTCCTGAGGCCGTAACCCCCTTCGCTTCCATAGTTTAGGTTTTGACAACCGAGCGCCGATCCTTGTAAACTCTCCCGTTCGCGGCGGAGCCCGCGGAACGGCCTGGGAGGGCTGCCTCCAAGACGTGTTCGAGACACTCAGCGACAAGCTGCAAGGTATCGTGCGGTCGCTCCGCGGCCAGGGGAACCTCTCCGAGGCCCACGTCGACGCTGCGCTGCGCGAGGTTCGCCTCGCCCTCCTCGAGGCGGACGTCCACTTCAAGGTCGTCAAGACCTTCGTCGAACGCGTGCGCACTCGGGCCGTCGGGCAGGAGGTCCTGAAGAGCCTCAGCCCCGACCAGGCCGTGCTGCGCATCGTCCGCGACGAGATGGTGGAGCTCCTCGGCGGCGAGACCCCGCAGCGGCTGCAGTTCGCGCCGCGGCCGCCCTCCGTCATCCTCATGACCGGCCTCCAGGGCTCCGGCAAGACGACGACCGCGGCCAAGCTCGCCAATTGGCTGGTCAAGAACGGCCGCCACCCGCTGCTCGTTTCCACCGACGTCTACCGGCCCGCCGCCCGCGCGCAGCTCAAGGTGCTGGGGGACCAGAACGGCTTGAAGGTCCATGAGCCTCAGGGAGACGAGCCGCGCGAGCTGCTCCGCTCGGCGCTCCAGGAGGCACGGGCCACGGGCCACGACGTCGTGCTCGTGGACACCGCCGGCCGGCTCCACATCGACGACGAATTGATGAGGGAGCTCGAGGACCTCAAGGCCATCGCCCAGCCTTCGGAGATCCTTCACGTCGCCGATGCCATGACCGGCCAGGACGCGGTGCGCAGCGCCGAGGAGTTCCATCGGCGCGTGGGGACGACCGGCATCGTGCTGTCCAAGCTGGACGGCGACGCCCGCGGCGGCGCTGCGCTCTCCGCCGCCAGCGTGACGGGCTGCCCGGTCAAGTTCGCAGGGGTGGGCGAGCGCGTGGACGAGCTCGAGCCCTTCGACGCGAACCGGATGGTGGGCCGCATCCTCGGCATGGGCGACGTGCTCGGCCTCATCGAGAAGGCCGAGGCCGCCTTCGACCGCGACGAGGCCGAGAGGATGGTCGAGAAGCTGCGGAGGAGCGAGTTCACCCTCGAGGACTTCCGCGAGCAGATGCGCCAGATCCGGAAGCTCGGCCCCCTCGAGCAGGTGCTCTCGATGCTGCCCGGCGTCGGCAACATGAAGGGCGTCGACGTGGATGCCGGGGAGCGGGAGATGAAGACCTCGGCGGCGATCATCGACTCGATGACGCCCGGCGAGCGCGACAACCCTGCGGTGATCAACGGCAGCCGCCGCAAGCGCATCGCGAAGGGCAGCGGCAGCCGCGTCGAGGACGTGAACCGGCTGCTGAAGCAGTTCGCTCAAGCCCGCAAGATGATGAAGGCTCTCGGGGGCGGTGGCAGCAAGGCGATGAAGCGCCTCGCAAGGCACCTCCCCCAGTTTCGCTAGATCAGGAAGGAACGCATGCTGTCTATCCGGCTGAGAAGGACGGGGTCGACGAAGCGCCCCTACTACCGCGTTGTCGTGGCCGATTCCCAGGCGTGGCGGGACGGCCGTTTCGTCGAGACCCTGGGCCATTACGATCCGCGCAAGCAGCCAGCGGTCGTGAAGATCGACCAGGAGCGGGCGAAGTACTGGATCGAGAAGGGCGCGCGTCCCTCCGACACCGTGAAGAGCCTGCTCAAGAAGGCGACGGCCTAGGGCCGTCTCTCGAAGTGGGTGAGGGCTTGAAGGAGCTGCTCGAGGTCTTCGCGCGGGCGCTGGTCACGCGCCCCGATCAGGTGCGCGTGACCCAGGTCGAGGACGAGGAGGGGATCCTCCTCGAGCTCGAGGTCGCCGAGGAGGACCGCGGCCGCGTCATCGGTCGTCGCGGTCGGACCGCCGACGCGCTGCGCATGGTCCTCGACGCGGTGGCCGAGCGCCACGGCACCGCCTGCGACGTCGAGGTGTTGGATTGAGCGACTTCGCCGACATGATTACGATCGGCCGCGTGGTGAAGCCACAGGGCCGCCGTGGCGAGGTCCTGACCGAGCCTCTCACCGACCGCCCCGACCGCTTTCCGTCGCTGCGACGCGCCTACGTCGCCGGCGCCTCCGGCGCGGCACGCGAAGTGCGCGTCTCGTCGTGCTGGCCGCACAAGGGCCGTTTCGTGCTGAAGCTCGAGGGGATCGATTCCATCGACGCGGCCGAGCCGTTCCGCGGTCTCGAGCTGCGCATCGCTCCCGAGGAGCTGGCGGCTCTCCCCTACGGCTCCTACTACCATCACGAGCTCATCGGCCTCCAGGCCGAGGACGAGTCGGGACGGCCGCGCGGCCGCGTCGATGGCGTCTGGGAGACGGGCGCCGGCGCAGCTGTTCTCGTCCTGCGCGGCCCCGCGGGCGAGGAGCTGCTTCCACTGGCGGCCGATTTCGTGAAGCGCGTCGACGCCGAGCACGGCCGCATCGTGGTGGCGATGCCGGAGACGGTCGAGGCGCGCTGACCATGCTGCGGATCGACGTCGTCACCATCTTCCCGGCGATGGTTGAAGCGCCCCTCGCCGACGGCATCGTGGCGCGGGCCGTGGACAACGGACTCGTCGTGGCCGCGGTCCACGACCTGCGGCAGTGG
>DATFEN010000254.1:0-29692 GCA_035251085.1 Vicinamibacteria bacterium
GCCGAGCTCGGCCGCCATTCCGCCGCCGCCCGAGGCGGTCGTGGTCACCGGCGCTCGGAACAGCATCGCGCTCTCGCCCTGATCCGTCACCGCGTCGACGCTCTCGAGGGCCTTGGCAGGGGTGCTCGGCAGGTTCTTCACCGAGAAGCCCTTCTGCGCCAGGATCCCGCCCTGCTGGTCGCGGATCATCGCGCCCACCACGTCGGAGCTCTGGCCGGCGACCGAGGACATGGCGCCCTCGAGGAGCTGGGACAGGAGCGGCTTGTCCTCGGTCAGGACGCCGTACTTGCTGTTGTAGGCGAGGTTGAGGGCGATGTAGTTCCCGCGCTTCACGAGCTCTTCGCGCAAGACGCCGCGGTTGCTGAAGCCCGAGAACACCGTCGCGATGCCGCCCGTCATGACGGCCACCAGGGCGGTCAGGAAGACGAGCTTGGTTCTTATGGACCGCGATCCCCCGAGAGCCATCTAGAACACCTTTCCCGCCGCCTTCAGCGCGTCGACCGTGATCTCGATCTTCAGCTTGTCGGCGATCTTCTTGTTCACCACGAGCTCGGCGCGAGGGACCAGCATCTCGATCTTCCCTCTCTCGCCGGCGGCGAGGCGGTTCACCAGCTCGCCCGCCTGGTCTCCGATCGAACCCATGTCGGGGCCGTTCGAGGCGAGCGCGCCCTCGGCGACCAGCGCCGCGGAGAAGCTGTAGACCGGCTTGCCGGCCTTCAGTGTCTCCGCGAAGATGTAGCGGCGCGATTCGTCGCCGAGCAGGATCGGATCGGGCGTGATCCAGAGCGCGTCCATCGCGTCGGCGCCCTTGAGCAGGCCGCGCAGGGCCTCGGGCACGTCGCGCTCCGAGGCCACCGCCCTCGCGACGAGGTTGAGGCGCACGACGGCCGCGGCCTTGACCGCCTCGGCGACCTGGGGGCCGGTATTGGCCTCTGAGTAGATCGTGCCGATGCGCACCGCGCGCGGGTTGACCAGGCGGAAGGCCGCGAGCTGGTTCTTGATCGGGATCTGGAAGGAGACGCCGGTCGCATTGGGCGCGCCGGTGAGGCCGAGGCGCGCGGGGTCCTGCACCATGCAGAAGACCAGAGGGATCTCGGGAGCGCCCTCGTGCGCGGCCTGGGCGGCGAGCGGGCCCAGCGCCACGACCACCGCCGCCTTGCCCTTGAGACTGGCCACGACGCGGTCCGCCTCGGCCTTCTCGTTCCTGAGGTCGTACTCGGTCAGCGCGTGGGCGCTCGCGCCGCGCTTCAGGGCGTCGAGCGCGGGGCGCCAGGCCGGGGTGTCCGTGCTCTTGAGCACCGCCACGTCCGCGGCAGCCGCGGAGAAAGGCGCGCCCAGGACCGCTGCGGCCAGCGCTGTGACACGCACACTCATCGACACTCTCCTTGACGCAGCGTTCACGTGGGTAGGCTCATGACGGCCTCGCGATCGAGGCCCAGGACCTTGGGCAGGTCCACCAGGATGATCAGTCGCTTCTCGAGCTTGGCGACGCCGCGGATGTAGTTCGCGTCGATCTCTATGACCTCCTCGGGCGCGGCCTCGATCGTGGACACCGGCACCTTGAGGACCTGGGAGGCGCCGTCGACCAGCAGTCCAACGAGGCGCTCGCGCAGCCGGATCACCACCACCCGCGTCTGCCGCTCCAGGGCCACCTCGCCCAGGCCCAGCTTCCGCTTCAGGTCGATGACCGGGATGATGCGCCCCCGCAGGTTGATCACGCCCTTGATGAAGTCCGGCGCCCGCGGCACCTGGGTGATCTCGACGACCCGGATGATCTCCTGGACCAGGCGTACGTCCACGCCGTACTCCTCCTCGGACAGGAAGAACGTCACGAGGTGCTCCTGCGCCTCGACGGCCGCCTTCTCCTCGCGGGCCGGGGCGGAGAAGAACGAGATGTTGTGGACGCGCTGGACGGAGCTGTCATCCGCTGCAGCAGCGATCGCCTCCGGGGGGTCGGGCGCAGGCTCGCTCTCGGCCGGCACGAGCGACATGTCGCGGGACAGGATGTCCGAGGCGAGCCCCGACGACGGCAGCGAGATCCTCCCTGGGCTGGCCTGCGCGGGCTCCGCCGGGAACACGAAGGAGTCGCCTCCCGACGTCCAGTCGGCTCCGGGCGCCGGCTGGCCCTTGCGCGGCGCCCTCTTCTTAGGCTCGCGGGGCATGCCCTCAGGCCCCGGCCGGCAGCGGCGCTGCCTCGCGCCCGAGAAGCACGTGCCGCTTGCCCTCGAAGAGAGCCGCCACGTCGAGGATCAGCACCACGCGGCCGTCGCCCATGATCGTCGCCCCGGCGACCGGGACGTTCCCCCCCGAGACCGCGATGTCGAGGGGCTTGATCACGATCTCCTGCTGCCCGAAGAGCCTGTCGACGACGAGGCCCACGCGCTTGTCGCCGCGGCCGAGGATCACGGCGTAGCTTCCCAGGCCGCTGCTGCCGAGGCCGAAGAGCGCGTCGAGACGCACGAGCGGCACGATGCGGTCGCGCAGGCGCAGCGTGTCGCGGCCGTTGATGCGGTGGATCTCCTGCGGCCGGAACTTCAGGCTCTCGATCACCGCAGCCAGCGGCAACGCGTAGGTGCGCCGCGCCACCTCGACCGTCAGCGCCGAGATGATCGCCAGGGTGAGCGGGAGCTGGATGATGAACTTGGTGCCCACGCCCGGCACCGACTCCACCTCGATCAGGCCCGAGAGCCGCTCGATGGACTTGATCACGACGTCGAGGCCGACGCCGCGCCCCGATACCTCGGTGACCTCGCTGCGCGTTGAGAAGCCCTGCGAGAAGATGAGCTGCACGAGCTCGCGGTCCGGGAGGTTCTCCTCGCCCTTGAGCAGCCCGCGCTCGATGGCCTTCTTGCGGATCGTGGCGGGGTCGATGCCCGAGCCGTCGTCCATGATCGTGATCAGGACATGGTTCGACTCCTGGGCCGCCGAGAGCAGGATCGTGCCGGTCGGCGTCTTGCCGCGGGCGATGCGCTCCCGGGGTGTTTCGATGCCGTGGTCGACGCTGTTGCGGATCAGGTGCACGAGCGGCTCGCCGATCTCGTCGATGATCGCCTTGTCGACCCGCGTGCGGTCGCCCTCCAGGATCAGCTCGATCTCCTTGCCCTGGGCGCGGGCGAGATCCCGGACCATGCGCGGGAAGCGCTCGAAGACGTGGCGGATGGGCAGCATCCGCACGTCCATGACCGTCTCCTGGAGCTGAGCAGACACGCCGGCGAGGTGGTGCACGGCGTCGATCAGCTCCTGGGCCACCTCGCGCCCGCCCAGGCGCTCGGCAAGACGCGTTCCCACCTGGTCGAGTTTCGTGCGGTGGATGATCAGCTCACCGACCAGGTTCAGGAGGTGGTCGAGCTGGGCGAAGTCCACGCGCACCGTGGAGGAGCGCGGCGCGACGTAGCGGTCGTCGGTCCGCCGGATGTCCGCTCCCCTGGGCTTCGCCGGCGCCGCCGGAGCGGGCGCCGCCAGCGCCGTAGCCATGGCCGCCTGTGCCTCGCTCGCCCCGGCCTCCAGCAACGCGTCCAGCTCAGCCCGCTCGGCTGCCAGAGCGCGCGCTTCGCCCTTGGACCTGAACGCCTGCTCGACGGCGTCGCGCAGGGCGCTGGCGCCGGCGAACAGCTTGTCGAATGCGCTCGGGCCGAGCGGGATGCCGCCCTCCCCGACCTGGGCGAACACGTCCTCCAGGCGGTGGACGTAGTCCTTGATCTGGGTGAAGCCCATCATGCCGCTGTTGCCCTTCAATGTGTGGAGCGGCCCGAGCACGGCCTGGACGGCGGCCGCTTCGAGGCCCTCACGCTCGAGGGTCAGCAGGCAGTGGTCGAGGGCCTCGAGATGGCCTCGCGCGTCCTCGATGTAGATGTTGAGGAGCTCGTCGGAGACCTGGAAGTCCGACAAGGCGCCCTCTCTAGGCCGAGGCCGAGGTGATCTTCTCGATGAGGCCGTGCAGCTCCGAAGCCTGGAAGGGCTTCTTCACGTAACCCTTGGCTCCCATCTTGAGCCCTCGGATCGTGTCCTCTTCCTTGCCCTCTGTCGAGATGATGATCACCGGGATCGCCTGATAGGCCGGCTCCTTCTGGACGCGCTGCAGGAACTCGAGGCCGTTCATCACCGGCATGTTGATGTCCAGGAGGATGAGGTCGATGCCCTCCTCCTGGGCCAGCTTGTCGAGGGCTTCGAGTCCATTCATCGCACTGATCAACTTGCAGTTCTTGTAGCGTGAGAGGAAGAGCTTGTACATCTGGTGGATGAGCGCCGAGTCGTCGACCGCGAGGATCTTCCTCAGCATCTTCCCCCTCTCGGAGCCTTTGCGCCGCTTTCTACCACCTTAGCCCGGGCGGTTCAACAGCAGCACTTCGCCGCCATCCCCGTCAACGCGCACGACTTCGCCGGTCCTGGGTCGGCGCGCCACGGCCCCGATGCCGACCAGGGCCGGGACATGCGGCCCCTCGCTCGACCGCCGCGTGATGCACCTCCCACGAGCCGCCATGATTCTAGCGTTGGACCGCCCGGCGTCCCGGAGCGTTGACTCGCGCGCGACGCGGCGCGAACATCGCGCCCCATGACCACCAGTACGCTGCGCTTCGTGGGCCTGGACATCGGTGGCAGCTTCCTCAAGGGCGCCATCGTGAACCCCTCGGGCAAGGTCGAGGAACGCGTTCACGAACCCATCGCCAAGGACAGCATCGACACGCTGCTCGCGCAGCTGGAGCGGGCGACCCGCTCCCTGGCGGGCTCTGCGGGAGCGCGCGCGGTCGGCGTCGGCATCCCCGGCATCGTCGAGCAGGAGACCGCGCGGGTGCGGAACGCGCCCAACGTCCCGGTCCTGAACGGCTTCTCGCTCGCCCAGGATCTACAGCGGCGCACCGGCCTCGAGACGTTCCTGGAGAACGACGCCAACGCCGCGGCGCTGGCCGAGGCCTGGCGCGGCGCGGGTCGCGACTCGAAGGACCAGCTCTTCGTCAGCCTCGGCACCGGCATCGGCGCCGGCATCATCCTCGGCGGCCGCATCTGGGCGGGCAAGAGCGGCTACGCGGGTGAGATCGGACACATCCAGGTGGATCCGCAGGGTGTGCAGTGCGGCTGCGGCGCGCGCGGCTGTCTCGAGACGATCGCGGGGATCTGGGGCTGGGTGCGGAGGGCGGCCGAGGCGCTGCAGACGCGCGAGTCCCCATTGCGTGGGCAGGCCCTCGACCCCGAGGCGATCGTGCAAGCGGCCCGCAGCGGGGACGCAGTGGCTCTCGAGGTCGTGGACGGAACGGCACGTGCCCTGGGCGTGGGGATCGGAGCGTGCCTGAACCTGCTGAACCTCGATCGCGTGGTGCTGGGCGGCGGCGTGGCGGCCGCGGGAGACTTTCTGCTCGAACGGGTCACGAACGAGGTTCGCGCGCGCTGCTTCCCGCAGGTATTCGCCGACGCGAGCTTCCGCCTCGCCGAGCTGGGTGGCGACGCCGGCGTGGTCGGCGCGGCGCGGGTGGCCATGGTGGGGCTCGCGGCGTAGGTGCTCGAATCTCCGGAGCGGCTCCGGGATGACATCGCGCGGCTGCTCGACGTGATCCGTGGCGCCGCGGGGGCGCGTTACGCGTGCCTCCTGGAGCCGGCGGGCATGGTCCTCGAAAGCCGCGCGGAGGGTGGACCCGCCGAATGGACGGTTCGTCGCTTCCTCGAGCCGCGCCTGTCCCGCGTGTTCGCCCTGCCGGCGAGTCTCGCGGGCCAAGGCCCCGATGACGACGTCTTCGAGGGCTGGGACGAGGACGACGTCGTGCTCGCATTCCTCAACGGCCGGATCGCACTCGCCCTCCTGGGTCCCGACGCGGCCGCACTCCGGCGCGGCGCCGAGAAACCGTTCGCCGCTCTCGCGGATCGCCTGCTGCGCTGGAAGCCGGCGCTGCGGGTGGACGAGAGCGGGCGCGGGCTGTTCTTCGGCCGGCCGCGCGTCGATTGGATCGTGGTCTCGCGCGCCTAGGAGGCGTCGCTCGGGCTCAGGCCGCCGGAAGCGTGAACACGAACGTCGCTCCCGTGCCGGGCGCGCTCTCGACGCGGATCCTGCCACGCTGAGCCTCGACCGCCATGCGGCAGAAGGCCAGGCCCAGGCCGGTGCCGCGATGGCGTTGCTCGCCGGTCACCCACTTCTCGAAGACGCGGAGCTGCTCCTCGGCGGGGATCCCGGGACCTGTGTCGCAGATCCGAACCTCCAGGCTCGGATCCGTTTCGCGCAGCGCGCGAGCCGTGACGAGGATCTCGCCCTCACGGGGCGTGTGTCTGAGCGCGTTCGACACCAGGTTCTCGACGACCCGACGGAGCACCGCGGCGTCGGCCAGGACGCGCGGCAGCTCGCCGGAGATCTCCGCGCGCAGCCGGATGCCGCGGGGGCGCGCCAGCGGCTTCAGCAGGTCGAAGACCTCGGCGACCATCGGCTGGATCGCGATGGCCTCGAGCCGGAGCGGCATCGCGCCCTTCTCCAGCCGGCTCACGTCGAGGATCGTGTCCACCAGCGATACCAGCCGCTGCGTGGCGCGGCCCGCCACTACCATCAGCTCGTGGTGCGCGTCCTGAAGAGACGGCGACTGCCCGAGCAGCTCCAGGAATCCCATGATCGAGTTGAGGGGCGTGCGCAGGTCGTGGACGAGGGTGTGGGTCAGGTCTTCGCGCAGGGCCGCCACCTGGCGCTCCTCGGTGACGTCGCGGAGCACGATCAGCCGGCCCTCCGATCCGCCGGCGGCCAGAGGCTGCGCGAGATAGCGCAGCACGTGGTCGTCGACGCTCATCTCGCCTTCCGCGGCATCGAACGCGGGAAGCGCGCCGACGTCGGCCGTCGGCCGCCCGAGCCAGTCCTCTGCAGTGCCTTCGAGCCCTAGCAGCCGCATGGCCGGAGCGTTGATGATCCGGACGCGGCCGTCGCCGAGAAGCAGGATCCCGTCGCGGCTGCCGCCGATCACCGCCTGGAGGCGCTCGGACTCCTCGGCGAGATGGCGGAAGGTGGTCGCGTCGTCCAGCGAGATCGCGATCGTGTCGGCGAGAGCCTCGACGAGACGGATGTCGTCCGGGCTGAAGGCGTTGGCCTGGTCGCTCTGCAGCTCTAGGACGCCGAGCACGCGCGCCCCGCGCCGGAGCGGCACCGCCAGCTCGCCGCGCACGGCCGCCGAGCCGGACCGGCAGCCGGGATCCGACGAAACGTCTGGGACGTGCTGCGTCTGTCGCGTGCGGAAAGCGCGCCCGACGACTCCCTCGTCGAGGCTCTGCTGCGGCAGCGTCAGGCTCGGGTCCCGGGCGATGCTCCTCGGCTCCCGCCCCTCTGGGTCGGGGACCGTGACCACCACGTTCAGCCAGCGCGACTCGCGACCGAGCGTGTCGACGGCTGTGCGCAGCACGGCGTCGGGGTCGAGACGCAGCCCCGCGGCCCGGACGAAATCGTTCAGCAGCCGCAGGCGCTTCGCCATGGTGCCGAGCGCCTCGAACACCTGGGCGTTGCGCAAGGCGAGGGCGAGGTGCTCGCAGGCATCCTGGACGAGGCGGAGGTGACCCGTCTCGAAGAAGCCTCTCTTCGAATGCACGAGGGTCAGGACGCCGACCAGCTCCTCGCCCGCGCAGATCGGCACCGACAGCGCGGAGGCGGTGGGCTCGCGTTCGACGACGAGCCATCGCTCGTCTGCCAGAACGTCGTCGACGACCGCCGGTTCGCGCCGCCGGGCCACCCAGCCAGCGAGGCCGCCGCGCAGGACCTCGCCGGTATGCGCGCGCCGCTGCGCCTCGGGCGGCGCATCACCATCGGCGAACACGCTGTTGAGCACGGAGCCGCGCTCGTCCACCACGATGATCGATCCGCCAGCGGCCCCCACGATGGACCTGACGGCGCTGAGGGCGTTCTTCAGCGTGACCTCGAGGCCAGGGCTCTGTGCCGTGGCGCGGGCGACCGCCAGCAGATTGGCCAGCAGGTCCTTCTGGGCCGTCAGCTCCTGCTCGGCGCGGTGCCGCGCCGTCACGTCGCGGAAGGTGGCGACGATCGCGCCGATCTCCGGATTGGCCAGCTGGTTCACGCCGTCGGCCTCGACATGCCGCCAGCCGCCATCCTGATGGCGCATCCGGAACTGCGCATGACAGCGCTTTCCGGGAATCGCGATGCACTCCTGGAGAATGCCGAGGCAGCGTACCTGGTCGTCGGGGTGGATGCCCTCGAAGGCGCTCCGCCCGATCCAATCCCCCGGCGCGAGCCCGAGCACGCGCTCGAACGAACCGCTCACGTAGAGGTAGCGCCCCTCGGCGCTGACCAGGGCGACCACGTCCGCGCTGGATTCGACGAGGGCCTCGAAGCGGGCCTTGTCCTGGAGCGCGATGCGCTCGGCGAGCAGCTGTGCGTTCTCCCGCTCGGCCGCGATCTGACGCGCGACGACCAGGAAGGTCAGCATTCCTGCGCCCACGACCAGCGCCGGCATCGCCGCGTGTCCGCGGAGCGACGCCGCCAGGACGGCCGCGTAGCCGATCGCGATCGCGGCATAGGGCAGCCGCGAGCGTCCCCTGGGGCGCACGGGCGCCGAAGCATCGCCGCGAAAGCCGAGCACCTGCCTGCGGAATGCGTAGGCTGCGGCGGCGAGCAGGATGCGAGCCACGCGGAACACCACGGCCACGGCCTCCTCCGGAACCGCCACCCCGAGCGGCCGGAGGGCGGCCAGGGTGTCGCCGAGCAGGGTCAGCAGCATGCAACCGGCGAGCAGGGCGAAGGCCGTCCGGCCGCGCGGGTCTAGGCGCAGGAGCAGGAGTGCCGCAGCGAGCAGCAGGACGAGGTCTCCGAGAGCATAGAGGGCGTAGACGAGCGTCTCGGCCGGTGTTCCGCCCTGCCGGCTTCCGAACAAGAGCAGCAGTACGAGGCTGCCGCCCGCCAGCACCGCCAGGGCATCCAGCCAGAAACGGGATCGCTCGCCGCGCGTGCTGAAGAGGACGGGAAAAGACAGCACGCCGGCCAGCAGGAGGGCGTAGTAGGCCGCGAACGGAACGAGGCTGAGCGAAGCCGCCGGCGCCACGCCACGCAGCTCGTCGATGTACCAGACCACGTTGCCGACGAGCGCGCAGAGACGGCCGGCGGCGATCAGGCGAAAGGCACGCGCGCTACCGGAATCGAGGCCGGGTGTGGAGGCGGCTCGCAGCAGCAGCCAGAGCGTCGCGGCGTCGATCACCGCGCTCAGGACCTCCGGGACCAGGCGCTCGGCCGGGGGTGCGGCGGCCAGCCGCAGCGGGATCAGGACGGCGGCGACGACCAGGCCCCCGAAGATCGCGTCCCCGGCGTCGAGCCGCGAGCGGCCCGCCTGCAGCCCTGACAAGGGACGCCACTCCACGCTCACGGCTTCGCTCCGGTTCGGGTACGCAGCTGGACTGCGAAACGAGAATACGCTCGGGGGCGCGGGGGGTCAACGAACGCCCGCGCGGATCGGCTAGAATTGGGAGTTTGGTGAAACGCTTCTCGTCCACCCCTGTATCTCTGTGTCTCTGTGGTCGTCCGTTTCTGGCATGAAGAACATCCGCAACTTCTCGATCATCGCGCACATCGATCACGGCAAGACCACGCTCTCGGACCGTCTCCTCGAGCGCACGGGCGCTCTGTCCCGGCGCGAGATGACCGAGCAGTTCCTCGACGCGATGGACCTGGAGCGCGAGCGCGGGATCACGATCAAGCAGCACTCCGTGCGGCTCCACTACACGGCCAAGGACGCACAGGAGTACATCCTGAACCTGATCGACACGCCGGGTCACGTCGACTTCTCGTACGAGGTCTCGCGCTCGCTCGCCGCCTGCCAGGGCGCGCTGCTCGTGGTGGACGCCTCCCAGGGCGTCGAGGCTCAGACCCTGGCGAACGCCCACCTGGCGGCCGACGCAGGCCTCGAGATCGTGCCGGTCCTGAACAAGATCGACCTCCCCGGTTCCGAGCCCGAGCGCGTCAAGGAACAGATCGAGCACGTGATCGGCATCGACGCCTCCGGGGCGATCCAGGCTTCGGCCAAGCAGGGCCTCGGGATCGACGAGATCCTCGAGGCCATCGTCCACCGCATCCCGCCTCCCAAGGGCGATCCCCAGGGGCCGCTGCGCGCGCTCGTCTTCGATTCCTGGTTCGACCAGTACCGCGGGGTCGTCGTGCTCGTGCACATCGTGGACGGCCGGCTGGAGCCGAAGACCAGGGTCCGGCTCATGGCTTCGGGCGGCGTGTACGAGGTCGAGCAGCTCGGCGTGTTCACGCCCAAGCCACTCCCGGTGGAGTCGCTGGCGGCGGGCGAGGTGGGCTTCGTGATCGCGGGGATCAAGAAGGTGTCCGACGTCGCGATCGGCGACACCCTGACCACCGACAAGCACGCGGCGCCTTTGCCGCTGCCCGGCTTCAAGGAGATCAAGCCGATGGTGTTCGCGGGGCTCTACCCCGTGGACGCCGACCAGTACGCCGAGCTGCGCGACGCCCTCGAGAAGCTGCGTCTCAACGATTCGTCGTTCTTCTACGAGCCGGAGACGTCCACCGCCCTGGGCTTCGGCTTCCGCTGCGGCTTCTTGGGTCTGCTGCACATGGAGATCGTCGAGGAGCGCCTCGAGCGCGAGTTCAGCTTGGAGCTGCTCATCACCGCGCCCTCGGTGCGCTACCGGGTGCTCAAGACGGACGGCGAGCAGGTCGAGGTGGACTCGCCGGCGCGCCTTCCCGAGCCGGGCACCATCGACTCGATCGAGGAGCCCATCATCACCGCCACCATCCTGAGCGGCGAGGAGTTCGTCGGGCCGATCCTGAAGCTGTGCCAGGAGAAGCGCGGGATCCAGAAGGGCATCCACTACATCACGCCGACGCGCGTGATGATCGAGTACGAGCTGCCCCTGAACGAGATCCTGCTCGACTTCTACGACCGGCTCAAGTCGGCGTCCAAGGGTTACGCGTCCCTCGACTACCAGTTCACGGGGCACTGGGTCTCGCCGCTCGTCAAGCTCGACGTCCTCGTGAACGGCGACCCGGTGGATGCCCTGTCCCTGATCGTCCACCGGGACACCGCCTACCAACGCGGCAAGTCCCTCGTCGATAAGATGCGGAAGTTGATCCCACGCCAGATGTTCGAGGTCGCGATCCAGGCGGCCATCGGCTCCCGCATCATCGCCCGCGAGACCGTGAAGCCGCTGCGCAAGAACGTGCTGGCCAAGTGCTACGGTGGCGACATCACCCGCAAGCGCAAGCTGCTGGAGAAGCAGAAGGAAGGCAAGAAGCGCATGAAGCGGGTCGGGACGGTGGACATCCCGCAGGAGGCATTCCTGGCCGTCCTGAGGGTGGACGAGTAGAATAGCGCGCGATGGCCAGCCCCGCCCCGCCGCAAGCCGAGGAGAGCACGCCAGCATTCACGAAATCCATCCCGCGCGAGTACCTCGAGGCGATCGTCGTGGCGGTGATCCTGGCCCTGTTCGTCCGGACCTTCGCGGTCCAGGCCTTCAAGATCCCCACGACGTCGATGGAGCCGAACCTGCTCGTCGGCGACCACCTCTTCGTCAACCGGCTCGTGTACTCCCCTTCCTACGGCGCGCTCGAAGGACTGCTCCTGGGCAAGCGGGATGTGCGCCGCGGGGACGTCGTGGTCTTCCGCTTCCCCGGCAACCCAGAGAAGGACTACGTGAAGCGCGTGGTGGGACTGCCCGGAGAGACCGTGGAGGTCCGCGACAAGACCGTGCTGATCGACGGCCAGCCTCTCGACGAGAGCCGCTACGTCCACTTCCTGGACGCCGACTCGCAGTCAGGAGAGCTGGCCGAGGACTTGGGCCGTGACCGCGTGCCCTACGGCCCCACCCGGGTCCCGGATGGACAGCTCTTCGTGCTGGGGGACAACCGCGACAACAGCAGCGACAGCCGCAGCTGGGGAATGCTTCCGCGGCAGCTCGTGAAGGGCCGCGCGCTCTTCGTATACTGGTCCTACGCGGCGACACGCGAGGAGTACCGCCCGAGCGGAGCCGTCGCCTGGATTCGCGACACAGCGACGGCGCTGGGCCGTACGCGCTGGGATCGCTTCTTCCACGTCATACGCTGAGACGCCTGCAGGAGAGAGGAAACATGACGATGCGCAGTGAAAGGGGCGAGGGCAGCCGGTTCCAGAGCTTGGTCTGGCTCGGGATATTCGGCCTCCTGGTCTACGCCGGCTGGAACGTGGTGCCGATCTACATCGCCCAATACAGCCTGGCGGACAAGGTCAACCAGATCTGCCGCACGCCCCGCAACGTGAAGGACGACCAGCTCGTCGACATGATGATGAAGGAGGTCGTCGAGCACCGGCTGGACGGCTACATCCAGAAGAGCTGCTTCAAGGTCCAAACCCTGGACACTTCGCGCCGGATCACGTGCGAGTACTCGCGCGAGGGCCTCGTGGTGCCGGGCTGGACGCGGACCTTCCGGTTCAAGATCGACGCCGACCAGCCGCTGGTGTTCTAGCGGCTACATCTTCCCCAGGATCTGCTTGGAGATCACGAGCAGCTGCATGTTCGAGGTGCCCTCGTAGATCTGGCCGATCTTCTGGTCGCGGAAGTACTTCTCGACGGGGTACTCCCGGGTGAAGCCGTAGCCGCCGTAGGTCTCGACCGCGCGGCTTGCCACGAACTCGGCGCTGCGCGAGGCGAACAGCTTGGCCATGGCGGCCTCCTTGATGAACGGTTTTCCGACGTCCCGCAGCCGTGCGGCGTTGTAGGTGAGCAGGCGCGACGCTTCGATCTGCGTCGCCATCTCGGCCAGCTGGAACTGCACGCCCTGGAACTCCGAGATCGCCCTGCCGAACTGCTGGCGCTCCTGTGAGTACCTGAGGGCGTGCTCGTAGGCGCCCTGCGCCACCCCCACCATCTGCGCGCCGATGCCGATGCGGCCCTCGTTCAGGGTCTCGATGGCGATCTTGTAGCCCTTGCCCACTTCGCCGAGGACGTTCGCCCTGGGGACCGGGCAGCCTTCGAAGATCAGCTCGCAAGTGGAGCTGGCACGGATGCCGAGCTTGTCCTCCTTCTTGCCGATAGTGAAACCTCGGAAGGTCTTCTCGACGAGGAACGCCGTGATGCCTTTGTAGCCCTTCGAAGGATCGACGGTCGCGAGCACGATGAACAGCTCCGCCTCGGCGGCGTTCGTGATCCAGAGCTTCTGCCCGGTGAGAACGTAGTGGTCGCCCTTGTCCTCGGCGCGGCACGCCAGCGCGAAGGCATCGCTGCCGGAGCCCGCCTCCGACAGCGCGTACGCACCGACCCACTTCGTCGCAAGCCTCGGAAAGTAGCGCGATTGCTGGTCCTCGTTGCCCCAGCGCAGGATCGCGTTGTTGACCAGCGTGTTCTGGACGTCCACGAGCACCGCGAGCGAGGCGTCGACGCGGGCCAGCTCCTCCACCACCAGCACCGACATGAAGAAGGTCGCGCCGGCGCCCTGATGCTTCTCGGGGATCTCGACGCCCATGATGCCGAGCTCGAAGCACTTGTCGAGCAGCTCCCTCGGGAGCTTGGCCTCGTCGTCCATCTTTCGGACGAGCGGAGCCACCTCGCGCTCCGCGAAGTCGCGCACCTGCTCGCGGAAGAGCTGCTCCTCCTCGCTCAGGTCGGACAGCGGCAAGCTGCGCGGTGCGGCGATGGTTTCGCTCATGGTTTCCTCGCGACGGCGGTATCGTAATGCCGCCCGCGCCCCGCGCCAACGTCGCCGCGGACTAGACTTCGAGGGTGGACTCCCTCGCCCGCGTGTCCCGCGACGTGATCGCCTGCGAGCGCTGCCCGCGACTGCGTGCGTGGTGCCGACAGGTCGCCCGCGACAAAGTGAAGCGGTACCGGGAGGAGCGCTACTGGGGGCGGCCGGTACCCGGCTTCGGCGATCCCAGGGCCCGCCTGCTGGTCGTGGGCCTCGCTCCCGCGGCCCATGGCGGCAACCGCACGGGGCGCGTCTTCACGGGCGACCGCTCCGGGGACTTCCTCTTCGCCGCCATGCACCGCGCGGGCTTCGCGAGCCAGCCCACCTCGCTCTCTCGGGACGACGGCCTGGAGCTGCGTGACGCTTACATCGCTCCCCTCGCGCGCTGCGCGCCGCCCGCCAACAAGCCGACCCGCGAGGAGATCGGGCGCTGCCGCGAGTACTTGCTCCGCGAGTGGACGCTGCTGCCGAGAGTCCGCGCGGTGCTGGCGCAGGGCAAGGTCGCGATGGACGGCTTCCTGGCCATGCTCAAGGAGCAGGGCCGCGTGCCGCGCCGCGCCTATGCCTTCGGCCACGGGCTCGAGTATGACCTCGGAGACGGCCTCCGGCTCTTCGCGAGCTACCATGTCTCACAGCAGAACACCTTCACGGGCAAGCTCACGCCACGCAGGCTGGACCGCGTGCTCGAGCGCGTGAAGAGACACCTCGAAAGGACGCCCTGATGCAGCGTGTTTCCTCGATGCTTCTGCTCGCCCTCGCGTTCCCCGCGCAGGGCGAGGTCCGAACGGCCAACGTTCCGTCGCCGAGCCTCGGCCGGGACGTCGGCGCCATCATCCAGCTTCCGCCTTCCTACGAGCGCTCGCCCGGCCGACGCTATCCCTACCTGGTCGCGCTGCACGGCCTTTTCGAGAGCCAGAGCTTCTGGGAGCGGCGCGGGCTAGCCGCGCTCCTTGAGCGGCTCTGGGCCGAGGGCAAGGTCCCGGAGCTCGTGGTCGTCGCGGTCGACGGCGGCAACAGCTTCTTCGTGAACACCGCGGGGGGGCGCTACGAGGATCTCGTGACGAGTGACCTTCCGGCCTGGGTCGAGAGCAACCTGCGCGTCCGCACGGGGCGTGAGGCGCGTGGGCTGTGGGGCGTGTCGATGGGTGGCTACGCCGCGCTGCGCATCGCGCTCGCTCATCCCGAGGTCTTCTTCGCCGTGAACACGCACAGCGCCATGCTGCTCGAAGGGATCCCGACCCGCGAGGCCGGCGCCGGCCGCTGGCAGATGGACGCCTTCCATCGCGTGTTCGGCGATCCGGTCGAGCCGTCGCTGTGGGCGGCCAACGATCCGCTGCGGCTCGCGGCGAAGGCCGACGGCAACGGCGCGCCCGCTCTCCGCTTCGACTGCGGCGCCCAGGACCGCTACGGTCTCGCCAAGGGCAACGAGGCGCTCCACCGAGCCCTCGACGCGCACAGCGTGAAGCACACGTTCGCGCTGCCGCCCGGCGATCACGGCTACGAGTACGTGCTCAGCGTTGCGGAAGAGGGATTGCACTTCCTCGGCGGAGCGCTCACGGTCAAGGCCTCGCGCTAGCCGCAACAATGGCCAGGACAACCACCGAGAGCACAGAGGAGAACGGAGCGGACACAGAGAAGAGCTTGGGATGTAGGATCCCACGGGTCTCCGTGCCCTCGCCGTTGAACTCTGCATCCTCTGTGGTTGTGCTGGCCGGTGCTGCCGTGCGCTAGGCTAGGCCTCGCGAAGCGCCGCCGTGATCGGCAGCCGCGAGGCCCGCAGCGCGGGCAGCAGGCCCCCGATGAGGCCCAAGAGGGCGGCCAGCAGCATCCCACTCATGACGATCTGCGGCGTGATGCGGAAGGCGAAGGCGATCTCGCTGAAGCTCTGGGTCTGGCCGGTGCCGGTCGAGAACCCGTTCATCGGCATCGCGAGCAGGCAGCCGATCGCGCCGCCGACCAGTGCCAAGAACACCGACTCGAGCACGAACGCGAGCAGGATCGCGCGGCGCCTGAAGCCCAGGGCGCGCAGCGTGCCCACCTCCCGGGTGCGCTGCGCGACGATCGCGTACATGGTGTTCATCGCGCCGAACACGGCGCCGATGCCCATCACGAACGCCACGAACATCGCCAGCGCGCGCAGCGCGCGGGCGAGCGGGCCCGCCTGGTCCTCGTAGTACTTGCGCTCCTCGACGGCCTGGAGCTGCATCTGAGGCTGGGCGCGGATCCAGCGGTCGAGGGCCGGGATCTGCGAGGGGTCCTTCATGCGCACGACCAGCGAGTTGGAGCCAGCGCCGCGCTGGAACTCCTGGCCCAGCACGTCGAAGTCGCCCCAGATCTCGCTCTCGAAGGCGCCGCCCTGGGAGGCGAACACGCCGACGACGTTGAACTCCTTGCGCTGGTATTTGACCTTCTTGCCCAGGCCGACGCCCTGCAGGCGGTCGACGAGCTTGCGGCCGACGATCACCTCGTCGAGGCCCGGCGTGAACGTGCGCCCACCCACGATCTCGATGCCGCCGCGCACCTCGAAGGCCTTCTGCGTGAGCGCGCGCAGCGTCACGTTCGTGGGCTGCCCGTCCTGCTTCGGGAGGTTCAGGACCACGACCCACTCGGGGGACATGAGCGGCTGGCCGTCCTGCCCGCGCGCGACCCGTTCGTCGACGATGATGAGGTTGCGCTGGTCGATGGGCACGCCCGAGGTCAGCTCCGAGCCAGAGCCGCGCTGCACCACGATCGCGTTGTCGGTGCGTCCCGTGGAACGCAGCGCCGTCGCAAAACCCTCGGACATCGCCATCAGCACGGCGAGCGCCGCCACCACCAGGGCGATGCCCATGACCGCCAGCAGCGTGACCTGCCAGCGGACCCTCAAGTTGCGGACGTTGTAGGAGAGCGGCAGCGCCACGCTACACCGTCCTCAGCATGTCGGTGATGCGGGCGCGGTACGCGCCCCACGCCGGCACGAAGCCAGCGGCGAAGCCCAGGAACAGCGCGACCGCGAAGCCCATGACTGCCACGCCCGCCGGCAAGGTGAGGCTGGTCAGGCCGATCGTCAGGAGCATGTCGCTGAGGCCCGGCGTGTGGGTCAGCAGGTACATGATCACCTGGCTGCCGCCGATCCCGACGGCGCCACCGAGGAGCCCCAGGGCCAGCGCCTCCGCCACGATCAAGCCCATCACGCGGCTGCTGGAGAAGCCCAGGGTCTTGAGCACCGCGATCTCGGTGCGGCGCTCACGCACGGCCATGCTCATCGTGTTGGCGGTGACCAGCAGGATCGTGAAGCTCACCGCCAGCCCGATGCCGTTCAGCAGCAACGCCAGGTTGCCCGCCATGGAGATGAAGCCGGCGCGGAACGCCTTCTCCGTCTCGGTCAGGGTCTGGTTGTCGCTGTTCTCGAACTGGGCGTCGATGGCCTTGCTGATCGCCGCGGCCTGGCCGGGATCGTCCACCTCGACCGTGTACGTGCCGGCGTTGAGGTTCTGGCCCACGCCCTCGTACAGGTACTTGTAGTGGAAGAACATCAGGTTCGTGTCGGTGCCGGGATACTTGTTGAGGTCGGCGTCGAAGATGCCGCGCACCACGAACTCGAACGGTCCGCTGGCCTTGCGATAGGGCGGGATGAAACTCTCGAGAAAGAAATGGTCCCCGATCTTCCAGTTGTACTTGTTCGCGAGCTTGCGTCCGATCACCGTGCCCTGCAGGTCCGCGAGGAAGCCGCGCCACTCCTCGGGCTTGAACTCCAGCTCCGGATACATCGCGAAGTAGGGCTCCGCCTCCACGGCCATGCTGGGCACGAACCGCGACCAGTCGGTCGTGCTGTCGTCGCCCTCCTCGGACTTGCCCTCCTTCTTCGCGGGCAGCGAGCCGCCGAACCAGGTCGTGTTGGCGACGCGCTTGACGCCTGGGATGGCCTGGATGCGGGCGCCGTAGGCCAGGGGGAGATCGAACACCAGGCTGATCGAGTTGCGCACCACCAGGCGCGAAGCGCCGGAGCTCTCCAGCATCGCGTTGATCTCGGCCAGCACGGTCTGCAGCGTGCAGAACAGGAAGATGCACACCGACATCGCGAGGACCGTGCTGCCGGTCCGGATCCAGTTCTTGCGCAGGTGCTTGAGGATGAAAGGCAGGAATCTCATGCGGAGTCCTCCTCAGTAGGCTCCCGTCTTCACGGCGCCGTCGACGAGCACGCCCTTTTCGAGATGGTGCTGTTTGTGGGCGCGGTCGGCGGCCCGCGGGTCGTGGGTCACCATCACGATCGTCTTCTTGAAGTCGCGGTTGAGCGTCTCCATCAGCTCGAGGATCTCGTGGGCGCTCTTGGCGTCGAGGTCGCCCGTGGGCTCGTCGGCCACCAGCACCTTGGGATCGCCGACGAACGCGCGCGCGATGGCCACGCGCTGCTCCTGGCCGCCCGAGAGCTGGCGCGGGTAGTGGTGCGCGCGGTCGGCGAGGCCGACGACCTTGAGCGCCGTCAGCGCGCGCTCGCGCCGCTGGCCGCGGCCGAGGCTGGTGAGCAGCAGGGGCAGCTCGACGTTCTCGACGGCGGTGAGCACGGGGATCAGGTTGTAGAACTGGAAGATGAAGCCGACGTTCTGGCTGCGCCAGGTCGCGAGGGCGCTCTCCGAGAGCTGCCCGACGTCGGTCCCGGCGACCGTGACCTGGCCGGACGTGGGCCGGTCGATGCCCGCGATCAGGTTCAGCAGCGTCGTCTTTCCGGAGCCCGATGGCCCCATCAGCGCCACGAACTCGCCCTCGGGGACCTGGAGGTCGATCCCGTCCAGCACGGTGATCTCCTGGGTGTCGCGCCTGTAGATCTTGCGCACGCCTCGGACGTCCACCATCGCCATGCGTTCACCCCTTGATGCGGACGGCGTCGCCATCCTTCAGTGTCTCGGGGGGCCGTGACACGAGCAGCTCTCCCCCCGCGAGCCCGTCCCGGATCACCACCCGGCCTTGTCTCTCGCCCCCCACCGTCACGGCACGCCGCCTGGCCCGGCCCTCGACCAGCTCGAACACCACGGGCTTTCCGTCGCGGCTGGTCAGCGCCTCGGCAGGGGCCGTCACCATGCGCGCGGGCGGCGCGCCCTCTTTGCGAGGCGCCTCCTTCTCGACGAACGTCACCTTCGCGCTCATCTCCGGCTTGAGGTTCTTGTCCTTGTCGAGGATCGTGACCTTCACCTGCACGGTCGCCTTGGTGCGGTCGGCGGTGGGAATCACCTGGCGCAGCACCGCTTTGTAGCGCTGGTCGGGGAAGGCCTCGACGCTCACCTCGGCGGGCTGGGCCTCGCCCAGCTTCGCCACGTTGGCTTCGGCCACGTCGGCCTCGACCTCGAGCGTCTCGAGATCGGCGAGGGCGACGATTGCGCCCGAGGCGGTCGAGATGTTCACCCCGGGAGGGATCGGCGCCACGCTCTCGCCCACCTCCGCCATCTTCTTCACCACGACGCCGCTGAACGGCGCCCGGATCACCGTGTTCTGGAGCTGCGCCTCGGCGTAGGTGAGGTCGGCTTTCGATTGCGCGACCGCGGCCTCGGCGAGCTTCACGCGGCTCAGGGCTGCGTCGCGCTGGTCCACGGCAACCACGTTCTCCGCGGCGAGGCGCTCGGCGAGGGCGAGTTGTCGGCGGTTCTCGCCGAGGTCGGCCTCGGCGCGCTGGACCGCAGCGCGAGCCCGCTCCACCGAGGCCAGGAAATCGGCGTCCTCGAGCCGCGCGAGGATCTCCCCCTCGCGAACCCGGCTCGCCTCCTCGACGCGCAGCGACGCCAGCCGCCCCTGGATCTTCGCGGAGACCACGGCCTTGCGCCGGGCCACGACGTAGCCCGAAGCCGTCAGCAGCGGGGCGCCAGCAGCCGCAGTCTGTTCGCCGGAGTCCACGCGGGTCTCGACCGTCGTCACCTCGGGCGTAGCCAGCGCCTGGCGCGCCCGCAGCGCGTAGAAGATCAACAGCCCGAGCAGCGCCGGCAGCAGCAACAGCAGCGAGCGGCGCCAGGGGTTGCGCGGCGGCGGCGTGCGATCGATCTTGAGCGAGGCCAGCTCGCCCTTCAGGTCCGGCACGGGAGGGAGCCTCCGGGATACGCCGCTTGCGGTGGGCGCGGCGGCGACTCCGCCGCCGTCAGGGAGATTATACGACGGCGTGGTTCCCGAGTTCCGCTGCTCGCGCTGCGTCATCGAGACGTCATCTCACCTGGCGCCGCAGTCGCTCCGAGGCGGAACGGCTGGCCAGCACCTCGTCGCCCTCGCGCAAAACGAGGAGCAGGCGCCGCTCGTCGAACGGGCGCAGCTCCTTGAGGTGGTCGAGGTTGACCACGTGGGAGCGGTGCACCTGCTGGAAGCGCCCCGGATCCAAGCGCGAAAGAAGCTCGGCGAGGCTGACGTGGAGCAGGAACGTGCCGCCCACGGCGTGGACCTCCGCGTAGTCCCCCGAAGCCTGGATGCGCCGGATCGCGTCGACGGGGATCGGCACGATGCGCTCGCCCTGGCGCGCGAAGAGACGGCGGAGCGGCTCAGCGCAGGCGAGACGCGCTCGCTCGCCAGCCCGCGGCACGCCATCGGGCGAAAGCCGACGCCGCACGCGTTCCAGCGCGAAAGCGAAACGCTCCGCTCCGAACGGCTTGAGCAGGTAGTCGAGGGCGCCGAGCTCGAAGGCCGCCAGCGCGTAGCGGTCATAGGCCGTGGTGAACACGATCTCGGGCTCGGCGCGGATCCGCTTCGCGACCTCGAGGCCGCTCAGCTCGGGCAGTCGCACGTCGAGGAACAGCAGATCGGGCTCGAGCCGATCCACGAGGCGCACGGCCTCGAGGCCGTGGGCGGCCTCTCCCACCACCTCCACCCAGTCGACGCCCTCGAGGTAGCCGTGGAGGTTGCGGCGCGCGTGGAGCTCGTCCTCGGCGATCACCGCGCGCAGCACGCCTTCGCTCACGCCGCCGCGGCGCCGCGCGCCGCGCGCACCGGCAGCTCCAGCCGGACCACCAGGCCTCCCCCGGGTGCAGGCTCGAAACGCAGCGCGGCGCCCTCGCCGTACAGCATCGCGAGCCGTTCGCGCAGCAGGCGCAGACCCAGCCGCGGCGAGCCGAGGAGCTGTGCCTCGGACGCACCGGGGCCGTCGTCGGCGACCTCGAGGCACAGGTGGTCTCCCTGGCGGCTGGCGACGATGTCGACACGCCCACCGCCGGCGCGCGGCGCGATGGCGTGGTTGACCGCGTTCTCCACGAGCGGCTGCAGGGCGAACGGCGGCAGCTCGCAATCCAGCGCCTCCGGGGAGGCTTGCGCCGACAGCCGCAGCCGCTCGTCGAGGCGCAGCCCCTCGAGCTCCAGGTAGCGCGCCACGAAAGCCCACTCCTCGCGGAGGGCCACGCGATCCACGCCCTCGCGCTCCATCCGCAGCCCGTAGCGCAGCAGCTCGCCGAGTCCCTCGAGGGCCTTCTCGGCAACGGCGGGCTCGCGTCGCACCAGGCCGAGGAGCGTGTGCAGCACGTTCAGCACGAAGTGCGGGTTGAGCTGCGACCGCAGCAATGCCAGCTCGGCCTGGGCGCGGAGGGCCTCGGCCCGCGCGGCGCGTGCCGCAGCGGCCTGCGACCTGCGCGCATGCTCGCGCGCATAGCCGGCCGCCGCGATCGATGCGTACAACAGCCCGTTCATCAGCGTCTGCCAGAAGGTCCGGATGTCGATGCGCCAGACGAGCTTGCCCTCCGTGACCCATTGGTCGAGGCTGAAGAGCAGGAGGCTGGCCGCGGTGGTCGAGAGCGCGAAGAGCAGGAGCAGGCCGAGCTGCACGAGCGCGAAGCCGGCGCGCGAGCGACTCTCCAGCGGGAGGCGCTCGGCGCCGTGCAACACGAAGATGCCGAAGGCGAAGACGGGCAGCACGGAAGCCGTGGCGCCCCGCAGCGCCAGCGCGACCCCGCTGCCGGAGGCGACGAACGCCGAGGCATACAGGACGAGCAGGAGGAGCCCGGCCCACACGTACAGCCACGGAACGCGACGCGTCATCCCAGGATTCTCCCGGCGTGAGGGGCCGGCTCGCAAGCAAGGTCAGCGGGGCAGCGCAAAGCCGCCGGCGTCCGGAACGTCGTCGTTGTGCATGAACGCGGAGCCCACGGCCACGATGGCGCGCGGCTCGCTCGCGCCCTTCCCGAGCGCCGCCGCCGGAACGCCGACGAGGATCGCCCCGCGATGGAAATCGACGGCCAGCTCGGGCGCGCCCAGCCCGGGATTCATCATGTCGGAGCGCGCAACGTCCGCCGCGTCCGCGATGCCGACGACACCCTGGTAGAGGGCGCCGACGGCGAAGATCCAGCCCGTCACGAGCCGATCGAAGCGCAGCGACTTGTTCACGCCCCACCACTCCGACCCGTTCGCCGCGTCGCCGTCCAGGTCCATGACCAGGTTCATGCCGACCCAGTCGGTCTCGAGCGCCGCGTTCAGCTCGATGCGCAGCCAACAGCTGCCGGTGCCCGGATCGCGCCAGCCGCGAACGCGGCGAGCGTCCGGAAGCGCCGGATGCTGGCCATCGCCGCGAGGATCCTCGGCGAGGATCGACCAGCCCTCGGAGCCCTTCGGCGGCTTCGACGGCGCGACGCGCGTCTCCATGGCGGGTCCACCCTTGACGGGCATGGCGGCGGGGACGCCGTCCGCCGCCGCGCGCAGCGCCACCGCGTCGACATCGAAGCGGAACGCGCCCCTGGCGGCCGAAGACGCGCCCACCCCGAGCCAACGCATCGCACCCGGATCGAACACGGCGCCCTCGGCGTTCGGGCCCACGGGGCGGAACGCGGAGAACGGCACCTCCAGCTCGCTCCACTCGCTGCTGGCCTTCACGGGAGCGATGAAGTTCACGAACGGGATCGTGCCGCCGCGCAGGCCCACGCTCAGCTCGCCGGGCCCGCGCACGCGAAGCCGGACGCCATTGAAGGCGCGCAGGTCCACGGCATGGCCGCGCTCCTCGAGCGCCACCCAGGCTCCCGCGAAGCGATCGGTCAGCTCGCCCTCGACTCGCAGCGCCTTGCGGCCGCCGCCGGCGTCCACGACCGTCAGCCGGACATGGGAGCCCTGTGCCATCAAGTTGTCCGCGAGACCCACCCAGGACGCGCCGCTCCTGGACACGCGGTCCCCGTCGTCGAAATCGTCCAGTATGAATTCGCCGCCAGAGGTCGGAGTCGCGGAGCCGAGGACGAGGACCGAGATCAGCGCTCGAAGTCTCATTGCTTCCTCCCGTCCCACGCTGCCGGTTCGCGGGCGCCGCACGTTTCCCTTCTTCGGCGGACGGGCGACCGAGACGGCTCGGCGGGCGGACGGAACGCCGAGCGGCAGGCTAGACTCGGCGCATGAAGAGACTCCGGTGGCTCGCCTGCGTCGCCCTGCTCGCCGCGAGCCCCGCCTCCGCGGTCCAGGCCGCAGCCGGCGCCGATGCGCTCCGCTCGCCTCCCGAGGCGCTGATCCTGGAGCGCCTGCAGGGGCTCTGGGAAGGCGAGGGGACGTGGCTCGGCGCCAATGGGCGGGGTCGGCTCGCGATCACGGCAGTCCTCGAGGGCCGCTTCACGCGTCTCGAGTACCGCGTGGAAGGTGTGGGCGTCGAGCCGGCCCTGCGCTTCGCCGGAGACGCCTACTATGGGGTGAGCGGCGGCAGGCTCTCGGGGACGTGGTTCGACTCGCAAGGGAATGTGCATCCGCTCCAAGCCCGCGCCGCGGACGGGGCGCTCGTCGTCGACTGGGGACCACCCGGAGAGCCAAAGGGCCGCACGACCTACCGGCGCGTGGACGCAGTTCAGCTCGACGTGGTCGACGAAGCGAAGGGGAAGGACGGGAGCTTCCGCGAGTTCGCCCGGATGCGGTATCAGCGCAAGTGATGGTTGAGCCGCGAACCCGTTCCTTGAGGAGCGTTCGGGCGACGAAGCGGAGCGGAGTCGCCCGCATCCCGGACTAAAGGAACTTCAGGTTGAGCCGGCGGATGCCGTCCTTGCCGATGTAGATCGCGCGCACTTCCGCCCGGGCGTGGAAGGAGCCCTCGGCGTCCTCGATCGACACGACCTCGCCCTCGACGAAAGGATGCGCGGTCATGACGCGCGCGCCTCCGGAGCCGAAGTTCTCGAGAACGGTCTTCTCCTCCGCCTCGCCGCGCGTCAGCTTCACCTTCAGGAACAGCTCTCCGCGGCGGGAGTGGCGCCGCTCGGGAAGGAAGCGACCCCCGGGGGATTGGTCGTAGCCGACGGGCGGGGTCCGGCCCAGGAAGGCCACGCCGACGCGGTTCCCCGTGGTGTCGAGTCGCGCGCTCAGGACCAGCGCGTAGGTGTTATAGGCCTGCTTCATCGCGTCGTAGGCGCGGAAGCGCTTCGGGAGCGCCAGCTGGAGCTCCAGGACCTGACCCGTGAGGACAGCGTGCTGCAGGACGAAGGAGCACCCACCCTCCGAGGCGTCCTCGCACTTCGCGATCTCCTGCCACGGCGTGCCCGAGGGCGTGTGCCCGGTGACGCGCACGGGCAGCGCGATCCCGAGTCGATTGTGCCGGCGTTTGTTGTCGGTCACGACGTCTAGAACAGGCGCCCGACGTAGGCGTCCATCTGCCTCTTCCAGTAAGGCCAATCGTGGCCGCCGTCGGCTCCCCAGTCGTCCACGCTGTGGTTGATGCCTCGCCGCGACAGGACCTCCGAGAGCTGATGGGTCGGTCCCGAGTCCTCGTAGGGTCCGTGGCCCGTGGCCAGCCGGATGTCGTCCTGGCTCAGGTGGTGCAGGTACCAGGCGTCGTTGAGGCTCGCCAGGTAGTCCACGGGATTGTTGAAGTAGAAGTTGTCGTCGTAGTCGCCGTCCATGAAGCGCCGCACGTCGTACACGCCCGAGAGCGCCAGGCAGCGCCGGAACAGGTCGGGGTGCTTGAAGAGCGTGTTGGCGGCATGGTACGCGCCGAAGGAAGCGCCCGTGGTGGTGATGCCGATGCTCGGCGTGCGGCAGTGGTCGTGGATGAAGGGCGCGACCTCGAACGCCACGTAGGCGTCGTAGGTCGCCTGCACGTAGCTGCGATGGCGCGGATGCGCCTGCATGTTGTACCAGCCCTCGTTGTTCATCGAGTTGATGCAGTAGAACTTCACCCGCCCCGCGTCGATGTGGTGCCCGAGGGCCCCGATCATCCCCTGTCCCGCGTACTCGTTCTCGTCACCGCCGCTGGTCGGGAAGACCAGGATCGGCGAACCGTAGTGTCCGTAGACGTTGATGCCCATCTCGCGGCCGAGGCGCGGCGAATACCAGCGGTGATACTCGTGGTTCATCGCGGAGACACCTCCGGGTTGGCGCCGATTGTCACCGGCCCATCCGGGAGCGTCAACCGGGTCTGCTAGACGCTCGTGGGAGCGCCGGAGCTCAGCGGAAGCGGCGCGCGGCCACCGGCGCCGGAGCGGCGAGCGTCTGAAGGAACGCCGCGTTCGAGGGCGTCTTCTGGATCTTGTCGATGAGGAACTGCGTCGCCTCGACCGTCGACAGATCCGCGAGCGCGCGCCGCAGCAGGTGACGCTTGCCGAGCTCCTCGGGGCTGCAGAGCAGCTCCTCGCGGCGGGTGCCCGACTTCAGCACGTCGACCGCGGGGAACACGCGGCGGTCCGCGATGGCGCGGTCCAGGATCAGCTCCATGTTCCCGGTGCCCTTGAACTCCTGGAAGATGACCTCGTCCATCCGCGACCCCGTCTCGATCAGGGCGGTGGCGAGGATGGTGAGGCTGCCGCTGCCCTCGCAGTTGCGCGCGGCGCCGAAGAACTGCCGTGGGAACTGCAGCGCGCGGTTGTCGACGCCGCCCGACATGGTGCGCCCGCCCGGGCCCATCTCGCGGTTCGAAGCGCGGCCCAGGCGCGTCAGCGAGTCGAGCAGGATCACGACATGGCGACCCGACTCCACGAGGCGCTTGGCGCGCTCGATGGCGAGCCGGGCCAGGCGGATGTGGGCGTCGGCAGCGGAATCCGAAGTCGAGGCCAGCACCTCCGCCTTCACGGCGCGCCGGAAGTGAGTCACCTCCTCGGGCCGCTCGTCGATGAGCAGCATGATGAGATGCACCTCGGGATGATGCTTGGCGATCGCCACGCCCAGGTGCTCGAGGAGAGTCGTCTTGCCGGCCTTGGGCGGCGAGACGATCAGGCCGCGCTGGCCGCGGCCGATCGGCGCGATCAGGTCGATTATGCGCAGGCTGGTCTCGGCCTGGTCCGCCGCGAGGCGGAAGCCCTGGTTCGGGTTGATGGAGACGAGATCCGCGAAATGCGGGAGCTTGCGCGCCTCTTCGGGCGCGAGCCCCATCACCTTCTGGACCTCGACGAGTACGCGGCGTCCACCGCCACCATCACGGGTCAGGCCTTCGAGCTCCACGCCGTCGCGAAGCCCTAGATCCCGCGCGACGACCGCCGGGATCACGGCGTCGTCGCGGTGCGGGAGATAGTTGTTCTCGGCCTGCCTCAGGAACCCGCCCAGCCCCTCCGTCAACTCGGCCACGCCGCTCACGGGTACCGTCTCGCCCGTGGTCGGTATGGGAACTTGGCGGGGATCCCGCGACCCTCGCGGACCCTGGTTCGGATTTCCGGGCCCTTGTGGTCGATCGTGTCTGTGGGGGTGACGATGGCGCCGCGAGTGCCGCGGGCCGTGCCTCATCGGCGGCCCGCCACCGGCGTTGCGGTCATCGTACGACCTCCGAGTCGCACTATAGCACGGCTCGGGTCGGCGTCAAGGCACGCCGCTCGGAATGCGTTTCGCCGCGCGTTCACTTCGCGTGCCTGACGTCCTCGCCTAGCGAATGACAGCTCGCGTTCACGCAGGCCATGCCATCACCCCGTCGGCCCATCTCAGCGCCGCACGTAGGCGGCCCACAACAGCAGGCTCGCGACGACCAGCAGCGCCGCAAGAGCCGCGACTTCGCGCGGCGCAGGCGTGGGCGAGAGCGTTCGCCGCGGCTGGCTGCTCGGGCCCGCGGCTGCTTCGACGGGCTGCGCGGGCTCGGCCGCGCGAGGCTTCGCACTCGCCTGACTCGCTTGCGTCGTCTCAGCGACGGCCGCCCGGGGCGGCGCGGACGCGGCTCGCGGCGTCGTCTCGGGCGGAAGCGGAGGGGCGGGCTGTTCGACCACGGACGCCGACGAGGACCGCTGCGCGGGCGGGTCCGTCGAGCCACCCTCGAGCGGCCCGGATGCGATCCTCACACCGACGAGGCGGTCGGGTTCTCCCTCCGTCGCCTCGTAGCGGACGGTGATCCGCATCCCGGGAACGAGCCCCGCGGGGACCGCCGCTGGATCCTCGATCGCGAAGCTCACGAGAGTGCCGTTGTCGGCGCGCAGCACGAGCCTGAACGCGTCCGCGGAGGCGACCGTTCCCGTGAACGCCTCGCCCGGACGGTCTTGCGGCTGGGCGCCGGCGAATGTCGCCGACGAACCGGCCCAGGCAACGACGGCCAGCAGAGCGGTGCGGGTACTGCTCACTTCACCTCGCGGTCGTACGGGGCTCCAACGCGCCGCCCGCCTCTCTCCACGCGTCGAATCCTCCGTGGAGCGGGTGGACGTCCTTGTACCCTCGCGCCATGAGCATCTCGGCCACCCTGGCAGCCGATGCCTCGTGGGCGCACGTGCAGTAGGTGACCACCGCTCGGTCCGGAGCGATCAACGGAAGCGTCTCTTCCTTCCCTTCAGGCGAGAGCCGCACCGCTCCCGGCAGCTTCTGGCTCGAGATCCGCCATTCCTCCTCGCGCCGCGCGTCCACGAACGCGAGCTGCTCGCCTCGATCGAGGCGGGCCAGGACCTCGTCGACCGTCACTCGCGGAGCGGTCAAGCCACCCGGTGCCGAGCTTCCCTCTCTGAGCACCAGCTCCTTGGCCATCCTGACCTCCTCCCTGCCATGCGCGGCTCGCAAGAGCTTGGAGCCACGTGAGGCAGCGGCACGTGGCAGCAAAGCAGCCGTTACCTCGAGCTTCAAGTGCAGGATCCGTGCCCATATGCGCCTAGGAACGCAGCTTGCTTCAAAGATCGTGAAGCGACGAACGGACCCTTAGCGAGGTGCGAAACGATGCCGACCTACGTTCTGCCGGACCTCGAATACGACTTCGGTGCGCTCGAGCCGCACATCTCGGGAGAGATCATGGAGCTTCACCATGGCGGGCATCACAAAGGCTACGTTGAGAAGGCGAACGAGACTCTCGAGAAGCTGGCTGAGGCTCGAGCCAAGCAGGACTTCTCACGTCTGGGAGCGCTCGAGAAGGCGCTGGCCTTCAACCTTTCAGGCCACGTGCTGCACTCGATCCTCTGGAACAATCTCGCGCCGCAGGCTGGCGGAGAGCCTGACGGAGAGCTGGCGCGACTGATCGACCGCGATTTCGGCGGTTTCAAGGCATTCAAGGCCCAGCTCAGCGAGGCGGCCGGCACGATCATGGGCTCGGGCTGGGCGGCGCTGGTGTGGGAGCCCCTCGCTCAGAAGCTGCTGACGTGCCAGATCTACGATCACCAGTCCAACCTCAGCCAGGGCGGCGTCACGCTCATGGTCATCGACGCGTGGGAGCACGCGTACTACCTGCAATACCGCAATCAGAAGAAGGCGTTCTTCGACGCGGTGTGGCACCTCTGGAACTGGGATGACGTGACGAACCGGCTGGAAGCGGCTCGCAAGCTGGATCTTCAAGTGCCTGCCGCGGTGGCGAGCGCGCCGGTGCGGGGTCGCAGCAGCCGTCGCCTCTAGGGCGCTCGGGCGTGGAGCTCGTTTGCAGTTGGAGCCTTTTACAAAAGCGGGGCCGCTGGCGTTGACAGCGATCGGCCGTTCGATAGTCCGTGACCTGCCGGAAGAGGTGATCATGGCCGTCATTCGTGTGAGGAAAGTGGCCGACGGCGAAGAGCTCATCGTGGGCGAGGATACCAACGAGGCCCACCTTGAGCTCGACCCGTCCGATCCCCGCTCCCAGAGCCTCGAGCGCCGTCACAAGGCGCTCACGCATCCGCCGCCGAGCCCTGCGCGACGCAAGCGTGACGACCCGACGACCCGGCTCAGGCGCCGGCGCTCTACGGACAACTCCGGCTCTTGAGAGACCCCGTGAGATCCGGCTCAATGGCATGACGCTTGCTCCTGGTCCCCGTCGACGCGGCGGTCCGCGAAGGAGGGCAGATGCTTTGGACGATCTTCGTGATCCTGCTCGTGATGTGGCTCCTGGGCATGGTCAGCTCGTACACCATGGGCGGCTTCATTCACCTGTTGCTGGTGCTGGCCATCGTCGTGGTGCTCATCAACATCATCACGGGTCGACGTCCTTTGTGACGAGGACAGTTCCTTCCGTAAGCGATAGTGGAACCGGGCACGACTCGTGCCCGGTGAGCCGCCCCGACGAGGGAACGGAAGGCCCTTCGAGAGGAAGGAGACGATCCTGATGCAGGTGTTCGAGGCCATGACGCCAGAAGTCACGACCGTGGGGCCCGACACGACGCTGCTGGAGGCCGCTCGGTTGATGCGGGAGAACGGCATCGGGCCGCTGCCGGTTTGCGACGGGCAACGGCTGCTGGGCATCCTGACGGACCGCGACATCGCGATCCGTGCCACCGCCGAAGGCCTCGATGCCGGGTCGACGCCGGTGCGCCAGGTGATGACGCCGGAAGTGGTGACCTGCTTCGAGGGCGACGACATTCGCAAGGCGGCCGAGATCATGCAGCGGGCGCAGGTGCGCCGTCTGCTCGTGGTCGACGGCGACGGTCGCCTGGCGGGCATCGTGTCCCTGGGCGACATCGCCTTGCAGACTGGAGACGACCAGCTCTCCGGCCAGACCCTGGAGCGCGTGTCGGAGCCCTCGACGGAGCGCTGAGCTCCCCTGGCGATGGAGGGAACGATGGGCAGGTGCAGCGTGTGCGGCAACGACTACGACAAGTCGTTCGAGATCGTCCGCGGAGCGGAGCGGCGCACTTTCGATTCGTTCGAGTGTGCGATCCAAGCGCTGGCGCCGCGCTGCGACCACTGTGGATGCGCCATCATCGGCCATGGCTCCGAGGCGCATGGGCGCTTCTTCTGCTGCGCCCATTGCGCCGAGCAGGAGAACGTCCCGCAGATGACCGACCGCGTCGGCTAGGTCAGCGCTCCCCC
>DATFEN010000265.1:0-2873 GCA_035251085.1 Vicinamibacteria bacterium
GGCCTCCATCAGCGCCGTCCAGCCCGTGCGCCGCGCGGCGTTCGCGTCGGACCCGGCCTCGAGGAGCAGCCTCACGGCCACGGCGTTTGGCGACCCCGCGGCTCGCATGAGCGGCGTGTAGCCGTCCTGGTCACGTATCCCAGGACCGGCGCCCATGGCCAGCAGGCGCCGGAGCGCTGGCGCGTCGCCGGCGGCAGCGGCCGCGAGCAGCGCCTGGTCGGTCTGGGCAGTCGCGGCGTTTGCGGCCAGAACGAGAGTAAGGAGGGTCTTCACTCCGGCCTTTTGGCTTTCAGTCTAGCAGCGGGCCTCAGCGCGTGTGTGTGATCTTGGACAGGCCCGGCGGCGCATCGGGCTGCATGCCTCGGGCCAGGCTCAGCCCCAACGCCCAGAGCTGGCCAGGGATCGCGGCGACCAGTGGGGAGAGCCACTCGGGCACGCCCGGCGGAAGCGGAAGCCCCACGTCGGCCTGCTTCAGGAGTTCCTCCCGGTCGGTGATGGCGACGAGCGGAACCTTTCGTTCCCGGGCGAGGCCCACGATCCCGTCCAAGTCGTCGAACGTCCGCGGTCCCGGGGCCACGACGAGCACGGGAATGCGGGCCTCCAGCAGCGCCTTGGGGCCGTGGTGGAAGTCAGCCGACGAATAGCCGTCGGCCAGGATGCCACTCGTCTCCTTGACCTTGAGCGCCACCTCGAGGGCGGTGGCGAAGTTGTAGCCCCGGCCCAGGACGACGAGCCGCTCCTCGTCCCTGAAGGGCGCGGCCAGCGCCAGCCGATTCGCGTTCCGATCGATAGCCTCGCGGACCAGGTCGGGGATGCGGCGGAGCTCGAGCCAGCGCTGCTCGTCGCCGCGGAGGGCCGCGCTGAGCATGGCCAGGGCCAGTACCTGGGTGGTGTAGGTCTTCGTCGCCGCGACGGCCCGCTCGGGGCCGGCGAGCAGCGCGAGCACGTGCTCGGCAGCGGCCGCGAGGGGCGAGGCCGGCTCGTTCGTGATCGCGACCGTGACCGCGCCCTGTCGTCGCCCCTCCCTCACGACAGCCACGATGTCGGGCGACTGGCCCGACTGGCTGATGCCGACGACGAGCGCATCACCGAGCGACGGCGTGGCGTGGTATTGGGTGAACAGCGACGGGGTAGCGAGGGCTGCAATAAGACCGTTCTCGATCCCCAGCAAGTACTGTCCATAGCACGCGGCGTTGTCGGAGGAGCCGCGCGCGGCGAGCACCGCGAAGCGCGGCGCCTTGCGCCGGACGCCGTCGGCGATCCGCTCGGCCGTCGCGCTCCCCTCGCGCAGCAGCCGGGCGAGCGCCTCGGGCTGCTCGCGGATCTCCGTCTCGAACAGGGTCGCCACGCTGGACGCCATGCTATCGCGGTCGGGGGATCTTCTTCGCCCTCAGGGAAGAGATCCGGGCCAGAAGGTCGAAATCGCGGTCGTGGTGCAGCACGGTCAGGTCATGTCGCAGAGCGCAGGCCGCGATCAGGCAATCCACTGAGGAGCGGATCGTCAGGGCCGCTCTCCTCGCGCTGCGGTAGAGGTCCACGGCCTCCTCGAAGACGGGGAGGCTCAGAGGCGCTTCGACGACCGGAAGCGCCAGCATGGCCTCCCGGGCCTTCCGGAAGGCGGCTTCGTCAGCGAAGCCCTGAAGCACCTCCTGCACGATCGGGAGGCAAGTCACGACCTCGTCCAGTTCGATCAGCCGGACGTCCAGTCCGGGCGGCCTCCGAAAGAGCTCGATCCAGACCGAGGTGTCAACGAGCAGCACGTCGGCTTCGGACGCGGGCGCGCGGCCGGTCGCCCCGCATCTCGGAGAGTGAGCCCCGCCAGTGGCCCGTGCCCACGAGCTCGAGGATGCGGCGCGCCTTGATGCGGCGGACGTAGTCGTCGAGGGCCCTGCCGACGACGCGGGAATACGTTCGCTCGCCGCTCAGCCGGACCGCCTCATCGAGCAGCTCCGCATCCAGCACAAGATTTGTACGTTTCATGTGTAGAGAGTACATCAAGGCGACACACTCGAGGAGCCGATGGGGCGTCGCTCAGCTCAGCCGGACCGAAACCAGCTTCGAGACCCCCGGCTCCTCCATCGTCACCCCGTAGAGCTGGTCGGCGATCTCCATCGTCCTCCGGCTGTGGGTGATGAGGACGAACTGGGTCTGCTCCTTCAGGGTCTCGAGCATGCGCACGAAGCGGCCGATGTTGGCGTCGTCGAGGGGCGCGTCGACCTCGTCGAGGATGCAGAAGGGCGAGGGCTTGTACTGGAAGATCGCGAACAGCAGCGCGATCGCCGTCAGGGCCTTCTCGCCGCCCGAGAGCAGGAGCACGCTCTGCAGGCGCTTGCCGGGCGGCTGCGCCATCACGTCGATGCCGCTCTCGAGGAGATCGTCCTCGTCGAGGAGCGAGAGCCCCGCCGTTCCGCCGCCGAAGAGCTGCTTGAAGATCTCTCCGAAGTGCTGGTTGATGACCTGGAAGGCCTCCTGGAAGCGCTCCTTCGACGTCCTGTCGATGCCCTTGATGGCGCGCTCCATCTCGGCGATGGAGTCCACGAGGTCCTGCCGCTGGGCGGTCAGGAAGGTGAGGCGCTCGTCCAGCTCCTGCGCCTGCTCGACGGCGAGCACGTTGACGGGGCCCATGCGATCCAGCTTCTCGCGCAGCTCCTGCACCTGGGCCTCGAGCGCGGTGAGCTCTCGGAGCTGATCCTCCTCGGTGAGCGACGCGGCCGCCTCGCCCGCGCCCAAGCCGACCGCTTGCGCGCATTCGCGGCCGAGGTGGTCGAGGTCGGAGTCGACGCGCGCCCGGCGTACCTCCAGCTCGGACAGCGCCTCGCGCAGCGTCTCCCGGTCACGGCGGCGCTCCTTGAGCGCGACCTCGCGTGCGTCCA
>DATFEN010000200.1:0-9515 GCA_035251085.1 Vicinamibacteria bacterium
TCCCCCTGGCTTCAAAGCCAAAAGGACCGAGAGTAGAGGTCACGCGGCCCTGGTCAAAGCTTCTGAAAAACTCGCTTCGTCCCTGGTCAAAGCTTCTGAAAAACCCGCCTCAGAACTGGTCAATGCTTCTGGAAACCAACAAGTAGCAGAACCGCTTGTCGCCTGGGAATCGAAGGCGTAGAACACTCGGAAGGGATGCCCTTTGTGCTGAACCCGCAGCTACCGCATCGCGACCTTCGAGCCCTCGATCACGCTGGAGTAGGGATAGCCGAGCGTGACTCCCTTCTCCTCCAGCAATCCAACGACAAACGCAACGGACCCCTGCTCTTCGGCGGTCAGGCCCTCGTACCAACCTCGAAAATCATCGGTGACATTGACCTCAACCACCCTTCCCAATATACTCCTGACGGTATATTCTGTCAAATACATACCAGGATCGGTTGTGGCTTGGCGTGTCGGCCTTCGGCCAGTAGTCGCTGGCACGGAAGATGCGCGAGATTTGGCCGGGGTTTGGGTAGCGAGTGAGCTGACCCACTACCATGCACTCGAGTGGCCCTGAAGGGGGGCCTCGAACCGGTGCCGGACGCGCAGCCTGTGCCATACTCGGCCGTCCCCGATGGCCCCCAAAGAAGAACGGCTCGACGAAGTCGTCGGGTAGGCGGACGAAGACGTCCGGAAGGTCGGTCCTCCCGCCCGAGACTTGGACTACGAGCACCCCGAAGCCAAGACGCTGCTGCGGCCGGACGTCGGCACGCAAGCGAGCTTCCGCAAGAAGAAACCGCCCGAGCCTACCGTTACGACTCGTCGCTCTCTCCCGCGCTCTCGTGGGACGGCCAGAGCTCGTCCCGTGAACTGGGGGAGTGGCTGATCGGCCGCATCGAGGAAGCCTCCAAGCTCGAACCCCCACAGGAGTTCGCGGAGCCGCGCCGAATCACGCTCGCAGGTCGGAGCTTCGAGGTCTCTAGAGCCCCAGCTTCCTCATCCAACGGTGCAGCGTGCGTGGCGACACGCCCAGGAGCTTCGCGGCCTCCGCGCGGCGCCAGCGCGCGCGCTCGAGAGCGGCCCGGACCTGGGAGGCCACCGGAGTGTCGCGTGCGGCGTCGGGCGCCTGCACCTGGGGAGCGGTCTCCGCTCCGCCGCGCTCCAGGATCTCCGGCGGCAGATCGCGCGCATCGATCACGTCGCCCGAGGACAGCAGCCCGGCCCGTTCCACAGCGAAGCGCAGCTCGCGCACGTTGCCGGGCCAGTCGTGTGCTTGGAGAGCCGCCAGCGCGCCGCGCGACAGCCGCTTGGGGGCAGGCAGCCGCTCGGCGAAGGCCTCGGCCAGGAACGGGATGTCCTCGGGCCGCGCGCGCAGCGGCGGCGCCACCACGCGAACGCCGCGGATGCGATAGTACAGGTCCTTGCGGAAGCGGCCCCGCTCCATCTCCTGCTTCAAGTCGCGGTTGGTGGCCGCGACGAGACGGAAATCGACCCGACGCTTGCGCGTCGCACCCACGCGATAGAACGTCCCCGTGTCCAGCACGCGCAGCAGCTTGGTCTGCAGCTCCGGCGACATCTCGCCGACCTCGTCGAGGAAGAGCGTCCCGCCGTCGGCCACCTCGACGAGCCCCGGCTTCTCGCCGGCCGCGCCGGTGAAGGCGCCCTTCTCGTGGCCGAACAGCTCGCTCTCCAGAAGCGCCGCTGCCACGGCGCCGCAGTTCAAGTCGACGAAGGCGCGTCCGGCGCGCGGCGAGACCCGGTGCAAGTGCTGGGCGAGCAGCTCCTTGCCGACGCCGCTCTCGCCCTCGATCAGGACCGGCGTGGTCGCGGCGGCCACGCGTTCGAGGGTCGTGATCACGTCGCGCAGGGCGGCGGAGCGGGTGAGCAGGCCCTCGTCGGCGTGGAGGGCGCGGCTCATCTGGAAGCGCAGGCGCAGGTTGTCCCGCTCCAGCAGCGCCTTGTCCCCGGCGCGCTCGACGCGCACCGCGAGCTCCGCGAAGTTCGGCGGCTTGGTCAGGTAGTCGAAGGCGCCGAGGCGCATGGTCTCGATCGCCGACTCGACGGCGGCGAAGCCGGTCACGATGATCGTCTGCACGCCCGCGTGGTCCTGGCGGACGCGCGCCAGGAGATCGATGCCGCGGGCGTCGGGCAGGTTGAGGTCGAGCAGCAGCACGTCCCACTCGGCCTCCTTGATGGCGCGCTCCGCCGCGCGACTCGAGGGACACACCTTCACCTCGTGCCCGCGCTCCTCGAGATAGCGGGCGACGGTCTTCGCGTAGGTCGCCTCGTCCTCGGCGATGAGGACGCGGTAGCGGCTCACGCCTGGCCCGCGTTCAGCACGATTCGGAAGGACGCGCCCTTGCCGCGCCGAGGCCGGTGCAGGATGTCGCCGCCGCTGCCTCGCACGAGGCTGCGCGCGATCGGCAGGCCCAGCCCCGTGCCCTGCCGGGGGTTGGTGGTGAAGAAGGGCTCGAAGATCCGGTCGCGGACGGCCTCGGGGACCCCAGGGCCGGTGTCCGTCAGGTCCAGCACGACCCGGCGCTTCGTAGCCGAGGCGCGCAGGCTGAGCGTCCCCTTGCCGTCCATGGCGCGCGCCGCGTTGACCGAGAGTGCCACGACCACCTGCTGGAGCGAATCGGGCCCGATCGAGACCGGCGGCAGCCCGGGCGGCAGGCGCGCGACCACCTTCACGCGGCCGAAGGCGGGGTGGCGCTCCAGCAGCTTGAGGGCCATGGTCACCGTGGTGGCCACGTCCGCCACCGCGCTGGGGTCGCTGCGCGCCGCGCCCAGCAGCGACTTGAGCAGCCGCTCGCAGCGGGTCACCTCCTTCCACACCATTTCGCCGAACTCGCGGGCCTCGCGCCGATCCTTCTCGTCGGGCGCCCGCGAGGCGATCGTCGCGAGCGTCTCGGCGCAGCCGGAGATCGCCGCGAGCGGGTTCGAGATCTCGTGGACGACCCCCGCCACCAGCTGGCCGAGGAACGCCAGCCGGTCCGAGGCGATCAGCCGCATCTCCAAGGCGCGGCGATCCGTGATGTCCTCGAAGGTCGAGAGCACGTGGCTGACCCCGGCGGAGTCGAAGACGGGCAGCCGCCGCACGTGCACGAGCCGGCCGCGACGGGACTCCATCGTGCTCTCGTGTGGACGGCCGGTGCGCAGGACCTCCTGGATCGCGGGGAGCGTCGCCCTGAAGCCGCGCGGCGCGAGGATCGAGCTCAGCGTCCGCCCGATCGCCTTCGCGCGCGGCCGGCCCAGGGGGCCCTCCTCGCGCGTGCGGTTCCAGGCCACGACGCGCAGCTCGCGGTCGACGACGTAGAGGCTCAGCGGGATCGCATCGAGGATCGCCGCCCCCAAGCCCGATAGCGACTCCGGCGTGCCCATCTCAGGCGGGAAGATCGCTCTCGGAGAGCAGCAGCCGATGGATGGAGCGGGCCCGGCCGTTCTTGGGATCGGCGTCGATGACCACGGCAGCGAGACGCGGATCTCCCTTGGCGGTCTCGAAGCGCGTGGGCATGCCGGTCAGGAAGCGCTGGATGACGGCGTCCTTCTCGACCCCGATCACCGAGTCGTAGGGCCCCGTCATGCCGATGTCGGAGCAGTAGGCAGTGCCCTTGGGCAGCAGCCGCTGGTCGCAGGTCGGGACATGCGTATGGGTGCCCACCACCGCTGTCACGAGGCCATCCAGATAGTGCGCGATCGCCATCTTCTCCGAGGTGGCTTCGCCGTGCATGTCGACCACGACGATCCTCGCTTCCTTGCGCAAGCGCTCCGCCTCGGCCATGCCCACCTGGAAAGGGTCGTCGATCGCGCCGTTCATGAAGACCCGTCCGGAGAGGTTGAGGGTGGCCACCGGGACACCCGAGTCCTTGCCTTTGCCGACGTGGCTGCCACGGCCGGGCTGCCCCGGCGGATAGTTCGCAGGGCGCAGCAGCTCGGGGATCTGCGCGATCCAGGGCAGGATCTCCTTCTTGTCCCAGATGTGGTTTCCGGAGGTCATGCAGTCGACGCCGAAATCGCGGATCTCGTCGCAGACCTCCTTGGTCACGCCGAAGCCGCCGGCGGCGTTCTCGACGTTGGCGATGCAGTAGTCGACGTCGTGCTCGCGGAAGACGTGGGGCAGCGCCTTCTTCATGATGCTGCGACCCGGACTGCCCACCACGTCTCCGATCACCAGGATCCTCACGCCCCGAGCCTAGCAGGCCGCCCCAGGGTCTCCAACTCGGTCGCGGTGATAAGATCGCTGCCAAGCATGGTCTCCGTCGAACAGGACCTGCTCCGCCTCGTGGCGGCTGTCGGCGCCCGGGGGCAAACCGGCATGCGCGAGGCGCTGGCCGAGATCCTGGGCGGGCTGGCGCCCTTCGACAGCGGCGAGGTCGCCTTCCTGCGCGAGGGCGAGGTCGTGCGCTGGGGCCTCGGGCCCACGGCGGCTCCCGTCACAGGGAACGACCTCGTGCGTCACCTCGCTATTCACCCCGTCAGCCTGCGCATCGACCACCTGCTCGAGGCCGAGCCCTTCCCGGCCACCCGCGAGTGCCTCGAGGCCGCGGGCCTACGCTCGCTGCTCGCGCTGCCCTTCACCGCGACCGCTGGCTACGAGGGAGCGGTGGTCGTCGCGCGCGAGTACGGCTGGGCGTTCGCGGGCGCCTCGTTGCGGCGCCTCGAGCCCATCGCCGCCATGGTGGGGTTGCTGCTCGACGTCGCGCACAAGCTGAAGTACGGCAGGCCGAAAAAGAGAGCGATCAGCGATCAGCCGTCAGCGCATAACGAAGCGGTCACTCAGGTGACGAAACCTTCCTTGGACAGCTGACCTCTGATGGCTGATCGCTGAACGCTATCGTCCTAGACGGTGATCGGCTTCGTCCTCGGGGGGAATGCGCGGGGCCCGGGCTTCGGGGCGGGTTCCTTCTTGGGCTCCAGCGGCGGGACCAGGGCCAGCTTCAGCACCTCGTCCACCTGCTCGACGAGGTGGAAGTCGAGGCCGCGGCGGAGCACTGCCGGGATCTCGTCGAGCTCCTTCTTGTTCAGGGCCGGGATGACGAGCGTCGAGAGGCCCGCTCGCCGCGCCGCCAGGATCTTCTCCTTCAGGCCGCCGATCGGCAGCACGTTTCCGCGCAGCGTGATCTCGCCAGTCATCGCGATGCCGCGCCTGACGGGCCGGTTCGTGAACACCGAGAGCATCGACGTGGCCATCGTGATGCCCGCCGAGGGCCCGTCCTTGGGGATGGCGCCCTCCGGGACGTGCACGTGGATGTCGCGCCCGGAGAAGTATTCCTCCTTGATGCCGTAGAGGCGGGCGCGCGTGCGCGCGAAGGAGAGTGCGGCATGGGCCGACTCCTTCATCACCTCGCCGAGCTGTCCGGTCAGTGTCAAGCGCCCCCTGCCTCTCATGGCCGTGGACTCGACGAACAGCACGTCGCCCCCCGTCGCGGTCCAGGCGAGGCCGGTGGCGATGCCCACCGCATCCTTCTTGAGCGCCTCGTCGGGCAGCACCTTCGGCGCGCCGAGGTAGCGGCCGAGGGCGGCGGGCAGGATCCTCACGCTCTCCTTCGAACCGCCCGCCACCTTGCGGGCCACCTTGCGCGCGATTCGGGCGACCTCGCGCTCGAGGTTCCTGAGCCCCGCCTCGCGCGTGTAGCCGTTGATGATCGCGCGCAGCGCCTTGTCGGTGAAGACCAGGTGGTCTGGCGTGAGGCCGTGCTCCTCGAGCTGCTTCGGGACCAGATGGCGCTTCGCGATCTCGACCTTCTCGTCCTCGGTATAGCCGCTGATCGCGATGAGCTCCATGCGGTCGAGGAAGGCCGGCTGGATGGTGTCGGTGAGGTTGGCGGTGCAGATGAACATCACGTTGGACAGGTCGAACGGCACGCCGAGGTAGTGGTCGCGGAACGTGGAGTTTTGCTCCGGGTCGAGCACCTCGAGCAGCGCCGAGCTGGGATCGCCTCGGTAGTCGGCCCCGATCTTGTCCACCTCGTCCATCATGAAGACCGGGTTGTTGGAGGCGGCCTGGTGGATGCCCTGGACGACGCGGCCGGGCATCGAGCCGACGTACGTCCGGCGGTGGCCACGGATCTCGGCCTCGTCCTTGACGCCGCCCAGGGAAAGCCGCACGAACTTCCGTCCCAGGGCGCGGGCGATCGAGCGGCCGAGGCTCGTCTTGCCCACACCGGGCGGGCCCACGAAGCACAGCAGCGGGCCCTTGGTCTTCTCCTTGAGCTTGCGCACGGCGAGGTACTCGACGATGCGCTCCTTGACGCGCTCGAGGCCGTAGTGATCCTCGTCGAGGATCTTCTGGGCCTCGTCGAGGTCGAGGGTGTCCTTGGTGGGCTTGCCCCATGGGAGCGTCACCATCCAATCCAGCCAGTTGCGCAGCGTGGCCGTCTCGGCGGACTCGGGGTGCATGCGCTCGAGCTTCTTGAGCTGACGCTCGACCTCCTCGAGGATCGGCTTCGGCATCTTGGCCTTGTGGGCCTTCTCGCGGAGCTGGCCGATCTCCTCGGCCAGCTCGTTGCCCTCGCCGAGCTCGCTCTGGATCGCCTTGAGCTGCTGGCGCAGGAAGAACTCGCGCTGGCTGCGGTCCATCTCCCCCTTCGCCTGCGAGGAGATCTCCTGCTGCATGGTCAGGACCTCGAGCTCCTTGGTCATGAGGTCGTGGACGCGGCGCAGGCGTTCGAGCGGGTCCGCCGCCTCGAGGATCTCCTGGGCGCCCTCCACCTTGAGGTCGAGGTTGCTGGCCGTGAGGTCGGCGAGGCGCCCCGCCTCCTCCATGTTGTTGGCGATCACGATGACCTCGGGGGAGATCGGCTTGCCGAGGTTGGCGGACTTCTCGAGGGCGCCCTTGACGTTCCGCATCAGGGCCTCGACCTCCAGGCTCTTCTCCTTCACCTCGGGCTCCGTGATCGCCTCGATGTGGGCCTGGAGGTGGGGCAGGCCGTCCTCGAAGGAGGTGATGCGCGCGCGTCCCACGCCCTGCACCAGCACGCGGATGCGCCCGTCGGGGAGCTTCAGCATGCGCATGATGATCGCGACCGTGCCGACGCCGTAGATGTCCTCGGGCGCCGGGTCCTCCTTCTCCTGCTCGCGCTGCGCGGCGAGCAGGATCATCCGCTGGTCGGCGAGGGCCTGGTCCACGGCCTTGATGGAGCGCTCGCGGCTCACGTAGAGCGGCACGATCATGAACGGGAAGATCACGATGTCCCGCAGCGGCAGCACCGGCAGGACCTCCGGGATCTTGACCGGCTCGTCGTCCTTCCTGAGTTCTTCGCTCACGCTTGCCTCTCGACGGGGATGACGACCTCCCGGCCGCGCCGGTCCTTGACGCGCGGCAGCGTGATCGTGAGCAGGCCGCGCTCCAGCGAGGCCTGCGCGTCGCGCAGATCGACGGCGATGTCGAGGGGCAGGACGCGCTTGAAGCGGCCCTGCGGTCGCTCCATGCACAGGAACGCGGCCGCGCCCGCTGTGGGCCGGCGCTCCCGGCGCTCGCCGCTGACCACGAGGGTCTGGTCCCGGCAGCTGACGCGCAGCGCATCGGGCCCCAGCCCGGGGCATTCGAGGATCACGATCAGGTTGCCGGAGCACTCGTAGACGTCGGCGCTCGGCTGCCAGCCACCGGCGGTGGCGGGACGCTCGGCACGCTCGGCCTCGGCCAGCCGCTCGAAGAGCTGGTTCACCTCGCGCTGGAGCAGCAGGAGCTCCGAGAGCGGCGTGCGCGCCGGGGACCTCCGAACGAGAGCCATCTCGAACGAAGTAGAGCGCACGCGCCGGGCGCGGTCAAGCCAGGCGCTTCAGGACGATCAGGGTGCGGTCGTCCATGGCGCGCGCCCCAGCGGCGTACTCCTCGAGGGCGCGCAGGATCTCGGCCTCGAGGGCGGTGGCGCTGAGCGCCCGCCCGCGCCTCACGACCTCCACGAGGCGGGCCACACCGAACTCCTCCTCGGTGCCGTTCCAGGTCTCGCTGACCCCATCGGAGAACACCACGAGGACGTCGCCCTTGGCCATCTCGACGCTCGCGGCCGTGTACGGGACCGACTCGAACATGCCGAGGACCATGCCGCCTTCTTCGAGCTCATGGACCTGCTCCGTGGCGCGCACCAGGAGTGGAGGATTCTGGCCGGCGTTGACGTACGTGAGCTGGCCGGTCGCGGGATCGAGGCGCGCCATGAAGAACGTGACGTACTTCCCCTCGGTGACGTTCTGGCACACCGTGCGGTTGATGCGAGCCATGGCATCGGCGGGCTCGAACTCGGTCCAGTGCGCCCGCACCGCCGCGCGCAGGACGGTCATCAGCAGCGCCGCGCCCGTCCCCTTGCCCGACACGTCGCCCAGGGCGAGGTGCAGCTTGCCGGCTTCGTACGTGAAGTCGTAGTAGTCGCCGCCCACCGTGCGGCAGGGGCGGTTGGAGCCGCAGATCTCGAAGCCTTCGACCGTCGGCGCCACCGACGGCAGCAGGCGGCGCTGGATCTCGGCGGCCTTTCGCATCTCGTCTTCCATCTGGCGCTTCTCGAGGCTCTCCTCGAGGAGGCGCGAGTTCTCGATCTTGGCGGCTGCGACGTTGGCGAGCGCCGTCACGACGCGCAGGTCCTCCTCGGAGAACGAGTGGGAACGCTGCAGCGAGTCGAGGTAGACGAGGCCGATGGGGTCGCGGTCCAGGGTCTCACCGGCGTACCAGAGCGGAGCGCACAGCGCCGAGCGGATCCCGCTGGACAGGATGCTGTCCTGGGTGCGGAAGGCGGCATCCTCGAGCAGGTTGGGGAGGATCAGGGACACGCGCTGCTCGATGGCACGCCGTGCGATGGAGCGGCTCACGCGCTGGATGGGGCTGCCGATGCGGCTGCGCGAGGCCTTGATCACCGGCAGTCGGGCCGGCCCCTCCAGCAGCAGGATCGCGGCCCGCTCGGCCGGCACGGCGTCGAACAGAAGCTGCAGGACGCGATCGAACAGCTCGGGCAGCGGCTTGTGCTCGAGCAGGCTCTCCGCCGCGCTGCTCAGGATCTGGAGCAGCCGGTTCTGCCGCACGAGGTCGTGCGGGTCGACCACCGGCTTGGTCTTGACGTCGCTCAGCTCGCGCGCCGAGAACACACGCGTGCCCACGGGCTCGAATTCCTCCGGCTCGTCGACCGAGAGGGCATGGAAGGTCAGCGTGTGCTCGCCCAGCGTGATGACATCGCCGGTGCGCAGGCGTTCCTGGGCCGCGATGCGCGCGCCGTTCAGTAGCGTGCCGTTCTTGCTGCCCAGGTCCTTGAGGGAGAAGCCCTCGCCGTCGCGGTGGATCTCGGCGTGGTGGCGCGAGAGCCACTGGTCGGGCAGGAAGATGTCGTTCTCCCGAGAGCGGCCGATCGTGACGCGGTCTTTGTTGAGGGGGAACTTATGCGAGGCGCCGTCGTTGCTCTGGATCGTGATCTCGGGCATGCGAGCCTTCGATTGTACCTCCTGTGACGTGAGCCACGGAGCCACGGAGAGCACGGAGGGAGGCGAGGCGTGCAGCTTCCTTCGCGATCCTCGCTTCGATCCTGGTCGACCTGGCGGTCCAGGCCAAC
>DATFEN010000286.1:0-14431 GCA_035251085.1 Vicinamibacteria bacterium
GACGCGCGGCGGGCAGCGGCGTGCCCCCGGGGGTGAGGCCTGCGGCGGGCGTCAACGGTCCCGCCGCGCTCAGCGCGCTCGGGCGCGGAGTCACCGACACTGCCGGCGGGGGGATTCCCGCGGCATCCCGGGCCTGGGACATCGCTCGCGCGTACTCCGCGGCGCTCGCTTGACGCTCGGGCGCGGTCTTGGCCAGCGCGACGCGCAGCACGTCGAGCAGCTCGAACGGCAGGCCCTTGACCGTAGGTCCGTCCAGCGGGGGAGGCTGCTGCAGGTGCTTGAAGATCGTCGCGATCGGCGTCTCGCCGCGGAACGGCACCTGGCCCGTGAAGAGCTCGTAGGAGAGCACGCCGAGCGAGTAGACGTCGCTGCGGAAGTCGACCTTCTCGCCGCGCGCCTGCTCGGGGCTCATGTACTCTGGCGTGCCGATGATCAGACCCGTGGCGGTGGCGCCCAGCGTGGCCTCTCCGCCGGCCTGCTTGGCGATCCCGAAGTCCATCAGCCGCACGACGCCTTGTGCATCCACCATGAGGTTCGCGGTCTTGAGGTCGCGGTGGATGATGCCGGCCTCGTGGATGGCCTGCAGTCCCTCGGCCACCCGAATGCACACTTCGAAGGCCTGGTCGAGCGGCAGGGCGCCGCGCTCCGTGAGGATCTTGCGGAGGTCGGTGCCTTCGACGTACTCCATGGCGATGTAGCGGAGCGCCCCGTCCTCGCCGTACTCGTGGATGCCGCAGACGTTGCGGTGCCGCACGCGCCGCGCCAGCCGGATCTCGGTGCGGAAGCGGCGCTCCATGTCGTGGTCCGCCGCCACCTCCGGACGCAGCACCTTGATCGCGACCGTCTCCTCGAGCTTGTGGTCCTTCGCCTTGTAGACCATGCCCATGCCGCCCTTGCCGAGTGGTGCCAGCACCTCGTAGCGGCCGGCGATCAGGGAACCTTTCTTCAGGGCCTGCGTCTGTGCACGCAGAACGTGGCCGCAGTGGAAGCAGGAGTCGGCGGCAGGCTCGACCTCGGCCTGGCACTCTGGGCAGTTCATCGGGCTTCGGCATTCTATCGCGACGCGAAATCGACATGCCCGACGCGTCCGACGCGTCTCCTCTTGTTAGACTCGTTGTTAGACTCGCGCAGCCGCCTTCCGGAGGTCTAGAGATGAGACGAATCGCCGCCGTCGCGTTCCTGGTGTGGGCCTGCCTGGCTGGCTTCGGCCCCGAGGCCGCCGCCCAGCAGCCGACTCGCACGCTGGGCGTCCCGCCCGTGAAGTACAACTTCGCGCCGCCCGGGGCGCGCTCCCTGGCGATGGGCGCGGCCTTCATCGGCCTCGCCGACGACGCCACGGCATCGGAATCGAACCCGGCGGGGCTCACGGTCCTCACGCGGCCGGAGCTGTCGGCGCACTTCCGCTACTCCGAGTTCGACAACGAGGCGCCGAACACCGTGACGGGAAGCGGCTTCGAGACCTTCACGAGCCGCGTGGGCAGCCCATCCTTCTTCAGCGTCGTCTATCCGTGGCAGAACGCCGCGGTCTCCGTATACTACCAGCGCGCAGCGGACTATCGCACGGCGAGCCAGTTCTCCGGGCTCATCGAGGCGCCTTTCGACTTCTACGACGTAGACACCGTGAGCGTCCTCTTCCGCACCGAGAACATCGGCCTGTCGGGGGCGTTCAAGCTGGGCGACAAGGTCTCGATCGGCGCCTCGATCCGCGGCACGCGGGTCGTGGTCCAGGCCGACCAGGGCGCCGTGCTCGTGGCGTCCCTGCTCGATCCGTTCCTGCTCGTGGGGAACTTCACGACAGCCCTCGACGACTCGCAGTCCAAGACCTCCTTCAACGCCGGCATCCTGTTCTCCCCCACCTCCAAGTTCTCGATCGGCGGCGTCTACAAGCGCGGCGCGAGCTTCGACTTCACCCAGACCGCGGAGACGCTCTTCGAGACCACGGTGCTTCCGCCCGACCGGACGACGACGCGGCAGAACGTGACGCTGGCCGTGCCCGACGTATTCGGGGGCGGTCTCGCGATCCGGCCGAACGACCAGTTCACGATCGTCGCGGACGTGGTCCAGGTCCAGTACTCCGACGCCGACCCCGGCCCGGACGCCGCCAACTTCTACCAGCTCTTCGGGGAGGGCGGCCGTCAGGCGCTCGAGGACAAGACCGAGTTCCACGCCGGTCTCGAGTACACGTTCGCCCGGGGCAACGACTGGATCTTCTCGGTGCGCGGCGGCTACTACTTCGACCCCGACCATGATGGGCTGGCCGGGCTCGACTCCGACCAGAACCACGCGACCTTCGGGGGCGGCGTCGTGGTCAAGAACAAGCTGCAGGTGGACGTCGCCGCAAACATCGCCAGCGCGATCAAGGAGGGGCTGATCTCCTTCGTGGTGCGCTTCTAGCGGGCACCGTCGTCCACGTTCACTGAGAGCACCCAGGCCGAGGCGACGCCTGGCGTGTGACAGAATCCTTGCTGGCGTGTCGTACCTTCCATGGCTCGTCGGCATCACGGCCGGATTCTTCCTGCTGGAGCGGCTTTTCCCCTGGCGGCCGAACCAGCCGCTCCTGCGCCCGGGCCTGCTGCGCGACCTGGGCTTCCTGGCCGTGAACGGCCACCTCTTCTCGACGTTGACGGCCGGGCTCAACGGCTGGATCGCGATGCAGGCGACGGCGCTCCTGCAAGGCGCCGGGCTCCGTCTCGATGCCTCGCCGATCGCGGCCTGGCCCTTCGCGGCCCAGTTCGCCGCGCTGCTCGTGCTCGCGGATCTGGTCCAGTACGGCACCCACAATCTGTTGCATCGCGTTCCGTTCCTGTGGACCTTCCACAAGGTGCATCACTCGATCACCACCATGGACTTCATCGGCAACTTCCGCTTCCACTGGATGGAGATCGTGGTCTACAGGACGACGCAGTGGCTACCCCTCGCCTGGCTCGGCGCCTCGAAGGAAGCGGCCTTCGCGGTGGCCGTCGTCTCGACGCTGTGGGGCGACTTCAACCACAGCAACCTCGACGTGGGCCTGGGCTCCCTCGGCAGGGTCTTCAACAGCCCGCGCATGCACCTCTGGCACCACGATCAGTCCGACGAGGGCGGCGCGGCGAAGAACTTCGGCGTGGTGCTGAGCCTCTGGGACCACCTGTTCGGCACCGCCTTCTGGCCGCGCGATCGCAGCCCCGCCGCTCTCGGCTATCCGGCGATGGACGACATGCCGCAAGGCCTTCTGGGTCAGCTGCTGTGGCCGGTCACGCGGCGGCGAGCGCCGGCCGCGTCACGCGGCGTCTAGACCGCGGCGGGCGGCGTCCCGCCGTGCACGTCGCGCAGCGCGTCCTCGGCCTGGCGGTTGTCGAAGACGTAGCGCTCGGCGCAGAACTCGCACGTCACGACCACCTCGCCGCGCTCCTCCAGGACCTTGAGGACCTCCTCGCGGCCCAGCATGCGCAGCACGCCGCCGACGCGCTCGCGCGAGCAGCGGCACCCGAAGCGCACCGTCATGCTCTCGAAGACGCGGAGCTCCTCGTGGTGGAACAGCCGGCGCAGGATCTCGTCGCTCGGCAGCGTGAGGAGCTCCTCGCGGCTGAGCGTCGCGGCGAGAAGCGAGGCGCGCTCCCATAGGTCGGCGTCCTCGGCGTCGGCCGCCAGCCGGCCGGCGCCGGGGAGCTTCTGAACCAGCAGGCCCGTCGCCCGGCGGTCGTCGGCCGCCAGGTGGAAGCGCGTCTCGATCTGCTCGGAGCGCTCCATGTAGCGCTGGAGGACCTCTGCGGTCGTGGCGCCCTCGAGCGGGACGATGCCCTGGTACGCCTGGAGGCCCGGGCCGGGGTCGATGGTGAGCGCGCAACGGCCCCCGGCCGCCAGCCCACGCAGCGTGGCGCCACCCTCGAGCCAGGAGAGGTCGCCCTCCCATTTCGCCGTGGCGCGCACGGTGAGATCGCTGAGGCACTCCACCACGAGCAGCGACACCGGGCCTCCGCCCTGGACCTGGAGCACCAGCGCGCCGCCCTCGAACTTCACGGTCGCGGCCAGTAGCGCGCAGGCGGCCAGCAGCTCTCCGAGCACTTCTCGCAGCACCTCGGGATAGGCGTGCCGGGCCAGCACGTCCTGCCAGGTTCGATCCAGCCGCACCAGCTCCCCGCGGACGCGCGCCCGCTCGAACACGAAGCGCTGGAGAGCGTCGTGCATTGAACCTATGGTAACGCGCCGGTCCCGAGGTGCACGTCCAACCAGGTCTCGAGGCCGACGAGATCGGCGGCGAGCGGCGCCAGGATCCGATGCCGACCCCCCGCGGGCAGCGGGATCTCGATCGAGAGCGCATGAAGGGCCAGACGCTCACAGGGCACGCCATCGGAGAAGCCGCGGGTCGCCTTGCCGTAAAGAGGATCGAAGAGGATCGGGACGCCGCGGGCGCGCAAGTGGACGCGGATCTGGTGGTGCCGGCCTGTCAACGGCTGCAGGGCGATGCGCGAGGCCACGCCCCACAGGCCACGCCAGACGCGTTCGGTCGCGTAGTCGGTGATCGCGGCCTGGCGCCCTGTCTCTCCCGGCTTCGACGGCCGCGACTTGCCCCGCCGCGCGGCGTGCAGCGGCACATCGATCCGCCCATCACGCGGCTCGAGCGCACCTGCGGCGTAGGCCACGTAACGCTTGGCGATCTGGCACGCCTCGAAGGCCTGGCTCAGGAAGCGGTGGGCTGCCGCGGTCCGCGCGAACAGCACGACCCCCGAGGTATCGCGGTCGATCCGGTGCACGACGAAGAGGCGGTGGCCCAGGGCGGCTTCGGCGCGTCGCACCAGACAGGCGTCCTTCGGCTCGCCGCGCGCTGCGATGACGGGCTCACCCGCCGGCTTGTCCACGGCGACGACATCGTCGTCGCGGTGGATCCAGGCAACGCCGGACATACGCTCGGCATTGTAGGTCGGCGATTGACTCGGCCAGCCGTGGAGCGTAGCCTCGGCGGAAGTCCCTCCATGATCGCCCGGCGCTTCGCCCACTACGAAGTGGTCGAGAAGCTCGGGTCCGGCGGAATGGGCGACGTCTATCGCGCCCGGGACCTGAAGCTTGGGCGCGACGTCGCCATCAAGTTCCTGCCGGCCCGCTTCTCTGCGGATCGCATGCGGCTCGCCCGCTTCGAGCAGGAGGCTCGTGCCGCCTCGGCCCTCAACCATCCCAACCTCGTCACGGTCCACGACGTGGACCGCACCACCGACGGGCATCCCTTCATCGTGATGGAGCTGGTGAAGGGCCAGACGCTCCGCCAGGCCCTGACTCCCGGCAAGCCGCTCGTGACGCGGCGCGCCTTGGAGCTGGCGGCCCAGGCCACCGAGGGCCTCGCCAAGGCCCACGCCGCCGGCATCGTGCATCGCGACCTGAAGCCCGAGAACCTGATGATCACGGAGGACGGCTTCGTCAAGATCCTCGATTTCGGCCTCGCGAAGCTCATGGTGAGCGACGCCGACTCCGAAGCCGACACGGCCGAGCACCGCGCGCAAGACTCGGCGACCGCGGATGAGATCGCGAGCCCGCAAACCGGCGCGGGCGTCGTGCTGGGCACGACGGGCTACATGTCCCCCGAGCAGGCCCGGGGGCGCGCCGTGGACTACCGCGCCGACCAGTTCTCATGCGGCTCGATCCTCTACGAGATGGCAACGGGCGCCCGCGCCTTCCGCCGCGAGAGCGTCGCCCAGACGCTCACGGCGATCATCGAGGACGACCCCGAGCCGATCCCGACACTGAATCCGCGTTGTCCGCCGCCATTCCGCTGGATCATCGAGCGCTGCCTCAAGAAGGACCCTGGCGAGCGCTACGCCTCGACCCTGGACCTCGCCCGCGAGCTGCGCACGGTATGCGATCGGCTCGAGGAGACGAGCGCGGCCGGCGGCCTTGCGGCGCCGGTCGCGATCGCGCGGCGGCTGCGGAAGAACGCCCTGCGGACGGCGCTCGGAGTCACCCTGCTGGCAGCCGCGGTGGCGGCCGCCTGGGGCCCGCTGTCGGCATGGCTCGAGGGGCAGACGGTCCCACCGCAGAAGCACCTCGCCGTGCTGCCTTTCTCCATCACCGGCGAGGAGCCGGTCGGCCGCGCCCTCGGCGACGGCCTCGTCGAGACGCTCGCGAGCAAGCTGACGCGTCTCGAGGGCGTGGGCGATCAGCTCTGGATCGTCCCCATGTCCGAGGTGCGCGCGGCGGGCGTTGCCAGCGCGTCGGCCGCACGCCGGGCATTCGGCGTCACGCTGGTCGTGACCGGCAACGCGCAGCTCGCGAAGGACCGCGTGCGCGTCACCGCGAACCTCGTCGACGCACGCACGCTGCGCCAGGTGCGCTCCACGGCGCCCCTCGACATGCCGCTCTCGGACGCGTCGCTCCTTCAGGACTCGATGGTCGGAGCAGTAGCGGGGCTGCTGGAGCTGGAGCTGGACTCGGGGGCGCGGCGGCTCATCGAGCAGGGCGGGACGCAGGTCGCCGGCGCCTACGACCACTACCTGCGCGGGCGTGGCCATCTGGTCCGCTACGACGACCCCCAGAGCCTCGACCTCGCGATCGGAGCGTTCCAGCAGGCGATCCAGCAAGACCCGCGCTTCGCCCTGGCCTATGCCGGCCTCGGAGAGGCCTACTGGCGCCAGTACGAGCTGCAGTGGCGCTCCGAGTCCGTGGAGCTGGCCCAGAAGGCTTGCCAGCGGGCTCTGGCAATCAACGACCTGCTGGCCCCCGTCCACGTGACACTGGGCCTGGTGCGCCTCGGTGCAGGCCGCGCCGAAGAAGCGATCGGCGACTTCGAGCGTGCCCTTGCCCTGGAGCCCGGCAGCGCCGAAGCCCAGCTCGGTCTGGCAAAGGCCCAGGTGGCCGTCGGCCGCCTGGGCGATGCGGAGGCGACATATCGCAAGGCCATCGATCGAAAGCCGAGCTACTGGGGCGGCTATAACGACCTGGGCGTTTTCTTCGTCCACCACCAGCGATACGCCGAGGCGGTGGCGCCGTTCAGCAAGGTCATCGAGTTGACGCCCGACAACCCGCGCGGCTACAGCAACCTCGGCGCGGTATACCTCTACATGGATCGGACGGTCGAGGCGGAGACCATGCTGCAGCGCTCGGTGGCCGTGTCTCCCACGGCCGATGCGCTCTCGAATCTCGGGGCGCTCCAGTTCTCCGGTGGTCGTTACCGCGATGCGGCCCGAACCCTCGAGCGGGCAGCCACCCGAGCACCGAATGACTACCTCGTGTGGCGGAACCTGGCCGCAGCGTATTTCTGGACACCGGGCGAGCGCGAGAAGGCGCGCGCCACATACGAGCGCGCTGTGCAGCTGGCGGAGAAGGAGTCGCAGGTCAATCCGCAGGACCCCGGTCTGCAGCTCCGTCTTGCCGATTGTCTTTCCCAGCTCGGCAAGACGGCCGAAGCGCGCGCGCGACTCAAGCAGGCCCTGGCCCGCGCACCCACAGACGCGGGCCTGATGGTGCTGGCCGGAACCGTATTCGAACAGCTCGGGGACCGCCCGCGAGCTCTCGAGTGGATCGGCCGGGCGGTGGGAAGCGGCTACCCAGTGGCCGAGATCAAGAGTGATCCCGCGCTCGCGGCGCTGATGGACGATCCTCGTTTCAAGATCCAGCCAACCGCGCCCAGCTCGGGGTCGATCCCGAAGGAGAAACCATGACTAGCACAATCCGGGAAGTTGCGGCTTTCGAGGACACCGTCAATCCACTGATCCCGGAGAATTCGGACGAGACGAGCGTCCGCAGAGGCCACCTCGTCCGACCCGCCTACGTCGTCGCAAACAAAGGGGACACGGTCAAGTGGCTGAACTGCACCAACGAAGGTCTGACTCTGAACGTCCCCGGACTGAAAATCACCGGGGAATCCGGCGCGAACCAGGACCTGATGATCCAGATCCCCTCCAGTGCCAACACTGGCGTTTACGACTACGACCTCAAGACCAAGACAACGAACAAGCCCTTCAAGGGCGAGTCGAAGCCCGAGATCATCGTCCGGTAGCGCAGCAAAGACGGTACGTCCGGGGTCTTGGCACGGCGCTTGCCAACCCAATTCAGTGCGGAGGTGTGCCTTGAAGCACGCGGCGATACTGGCGATCGTGATCGCGACGAGCAGCGCTTGCGGCGGCACCGATCCCGGCCGGCTGCAATCGGAGGTCGCCGGGAATGCAACCGGCGATCCGCAGATCTTCCATGGCAACTGTCTCGCCGGGTGGGTCGTCTCCCTGGATCTGCAGTTCAACGAGACACAGGGCGTGGACGTGTCGCTCGACCTGTTGAGCTATCGGCTCTTCGACGAGGGACGCGAGACGGTCATCGGCTCCGAGAACCTCGACGGGGCGACGCTCGAGGAGCGCTACGGCAGCCGCGTCATCCCGGCCCACGGCGCTCGGATCTTTCGCATCGGACTGCCGTCCGGCCTGCGGCCCCAAGGACCGATCCTGGTGACCGGCAGCGCGGTCGGCCTCGACGAGAACGGCAACGGGGTGAACCTGTCGTTCCGATTGACGGCCGACCTCGTCGTCCACGATCCGGAGCCATCGGACGGAGGGGCGTGCCCTCCGCAGTGACCGGAAGCGAGCGATGAGCGAAGCGCGGGTCCGGGTCTTCTTCTATGGTTCCTACATGAATCCATCCGTGCTGCGCGAGGTCGATCTGGCTCCCGAAGCCTTCGAGGTCGCACGCCTCGACGGCTACGACATTCGCGTCGCGCCCCGAGCGAACCTCGTTCCCTCGTCGGAGCGCTGTGTCTACGGCGTGCTGGCGGAGGCCACTCACGCGGAGCTGAACCGCCTCTACACGCACGCGAAGGACGTGCTCGGCGAGACGTACGTGCCCCATCCCGTTCTCGTGCAAACCAAGGAAGGCGCCTGGGTCCCTGCACTCTGCTACATCGCGCCGGCGATGGTCGACCGTGCGCCGGATCCGGCCTACGTCGATCGCATCCTCCAGCCGGCGCGTGCCCTCGGCTTCCCCGAGTGGTACATCAGGCGCCTGGAATCGGAGCGCCCGTTCGGCGCTTGAGCGGATCGCCGATGCTGAAGTTCGTCGTCGTGCTGTACCGCAGGCCAGATCTCTCCTCCCTGCAGTTCCACGCGATCCTCCGCGGCGAGCACGCGGAGCTGGCGGAGCGCCTGCCGGGATTGCTCCGCTACGTACAGAACCACGTCGTGCCGGACCCGAGCCGAGCGCACCCCGGCTGGGACGCCGTGGTCGAGCTCTCGTGGGCCGACTGGGAGGCCATGGAGGCCGCCTGGAGATCCGATGCGGGCGGACGCGCCACAAGCCATCTGTCGGAATTCGTCGACCTGTCGCGCAGCACGTGGTCGGTGGTGAGCGAGGAAGTCCGGCGATGACGCACAAGGAGGGTCTCGTGCGAAGCAGTCGAGTGCTCATCGGCCTCACGGCCATCAACCTGACGTTGCTGCTCGCCCAGCTCACGCGCATCGCCCGAGCGTCGACGGGCGGCGGTCCCGAAACCGTTCGCGCGAGGGCGATCGAGCTGATCGACGAGCGCGGCCGCGTCCGCGCACAGCTCAACGTGGAGACGGACGGCGAGGCCGTGTTCCGCCTGCGCGACACGGAGGGAGCGATCCGCGTCAAGCTCGGCGGCGGCCGGGACGGGTCCGGCCTGCTCCTGCTGGACGGCTCGACCGAGCCAGGCATCCACTTGCTTGCCGGAAGAAGCGGGACGAGCGTCACGTTGAGGCGGGATGGGCGGCGCCGGGCGATCACGCCCGACTGAAGCGCGGTACATCCGCTTGGATTCACAACGTTTGGCATGTCCAGGCGTTCGGCCATCCGTACAATGTCGCCAAAGAGGCCGGCGCCCGCGGGGGCGGAAGCGCGGCCGGGAGCTCCACATGCGCAGCGCCGCTTCGCTTCTGATCGCGTTCTCGGTGTCGGTGTCGTTGCCGGCGGCCGCCGAAGGCTTGCGCCTCGGCAAGCCCGAACTACGGTCCATGAGCGCCCTCGCCTTCGGCCCGGAGGGCGTGCTCTTCATCGGCGACGGCAAGGGTGGAGCGGTCTTCGCCGTCGATCTCGAGGACCGCACGCCGCGCGAGGTGAAAGAGCCGAAGGACCTCGTCGACGTCGAAGCCAAGCTGGCGGCGCTCCTCGGAGCGACGCCCGCCGACGTCATGGTCCACGACCTCGCCGTGAACCCGCTCTCCAAGAACGTCTACCTGGCGGTGTCGCGTGGCCGCGCGGGGTGGACCGACCGCTGGCTCCTGCCAAACGACGTCGCCGATGCCAGCGTGCTGGTGCGCGTGGACGTCGACGGCACCTTGAAGGCCGTCGATCTGGCCTCCGTGCGACACGCGAAGATCGCGCTGCCTCGGCCCATCGATCCTGCCAAGCAAGTCGAATGGAAGAAGACCTCGCTGCGCGCCGATGCCATCACGCGCATGGCCTACGCCGACGGCTCGCTCTGGATCGCCGGCCTCTCCAACGAGGAGTTTGCGGCCACGATGTGGCGGGCGAAGTACCCGTTCGAGGGGCCGGTCTCCATCACCACGCTCGAGAACTTCCACGGCGCCCACGGCAAGTACGAGACCGAGGCTCCGATCCGCGCCTTCGTGCCTTACGCGCTGCGCGGCAAGCTCCACGTGCTGGCGGCCTATCTGTGCACGCCGCTCGTGACCTTCCCGGTCGCCGACCTGGCCGACGGCCGACACGTGCGCGGCCGCACGGTCGGCGAGTTCGGCTCGGGGAACTACCCGCTCGACATGGTGCTCGTGAAGAACGAGGGCAAGGACAAGCTGGTGATCGCGAACAGCAACCTGCCCCTGATGGTCGTCGATCCGAAGGACGTCGAGAGCTTCGAGGGCGAGATCACCAAGGAAGTGGAAGGCTACACGGGCGGCGTGCGCTTCGAATCGCGCTCGGGCACCGGCATCCAGCAGCTCGACAACTTCGGTGAGGAGCACGTCCTGACCCTGGTGCGCCTCGGTGGCGGGCGGTTGAACCTGTCGCCGATGTCGGTGCGCCGCTTCTGACCCGGACGCTGTGCGGCTCGCTCGCGCTTCTCGCCCTCGCGGGAAGCGCCCGAGCCGTGGAGTTCCACGTCGGCGACGCGTCGCTGCGGCACCGCGTGAGCGTTCGCGGCCTGGGGCCCGCGCAGCTCGACGATCTGCGCGGCGGCGACGAGGCTCGGCTGGCTGCGGCGCTGGCCGTCTACGTCGGCGAGCCGGGGGCGCATCGGCCGGCGGTCCTCGGCGCACATTCGGTGGATGCCGAAGGCCTGCACTTCCAGCCGCGCTTTCCGTTCGTCACCGGCGTGAGGTACACGGCTCGGCTGGATCTCGGTGACGGGGAGATCCTCGACCACGCCTTCGTCGTCGGCGCGCCGGAAGGGCCTACGCCGACGGTCGTAGCCGTCTTCCCCTCCGGCGATACGCTGCCCGAGAACGCACTGCGGCTGTACGTGCACTTCTCTCAGGCGATGGAGACGCGCGACGCCCAGCGCCACGTGCACCTTCTCGATGAAGCAGGCGGGGATGTGCCACTGGCCTTCGTCGAGATCGAGCACGGCCTCTGGGATCCGGAGCAGACGCGCTTGACGCTGCTCTTCCATCCGGGCCGCGTCAAGCGCGGGATCGCGCCCGGCGAGCGGCTCGGCCCCCCGCTGCGCGCGGGCCGAAGCTATCGGCTCGTCGTCGACGGCGCCATGGCCGATGCCGCGGGGCGGCCGCTCTCCACGCCCTTCGAGAAGAAGTTCGCGGCGGTGGCCGCGGACCGCGCGTCCCCACGGGCCAAGGAGATGCGCGTCCACGCCCCTCGTGGCCCCTCGGAGCCCCTCGTCGTCGATCTTCCGGAGCCCCTCGACGCGGCGCTCCTGCAGCGACTGGTCTGGGTGGAGGACGCTCGAGGCGGGCGCATCGAAGGCACGATCGAGGTGAGCGCCGGCGAGACGCGCTGGAGTTTCCGGTCGACGAGCGGCTGGGCCGCGGGCGAATACGCGGTCCACGTGCATCCGGCGCTCGAAGATCGGGCCGGCAATCGTTTCGATCGCCTCTTCGATCGCGACGCGGCGGCGGGAGGCGACGCTGCAGCCGAGCCGATCCTCTTCCCGTTCCGAGTGGATCGCTTGTCCGTGCAGGGCGCCCTCCCCTAGGCTGCGCCGGAGCCCACGGGCCGGCCCGCGTGCTCAGTGATGCGTGCGGTCGGCCTGGGTCGTCTTCCTCGGTTCGCTCGATAGCTCGTTGTAGATCAGCTCGATGAAATCGGCTGTCTTGACGAAGCCCTTCCCTAGCTCCTCGTACTTCGCCAGCACGTTCTGCTGCTTCATCTGGGCCAGGCTCTGGCCTTGCTTCGCCGCCGCCTGCACGAGGGCGATGCAGTCACGCAGCATGTCGGTGAACTTCATCACCTCCGCTTTCGTGCCGAGCGGCCCGTGGCCGGGAATGACCTTGACGTCCGCGGGCAGCGCGGCCATCGCCTTCTCGACGTTGTCCACCAAGCCAAGGACGCTGCCGCCGCTCGCGACGTCGACGAAGGGCAGGCCGTAGGTCACGAAGTCGTCGCCCATGTGCACCACGTTCGACTTCGAGAAGTAGATGATGCTGTCCCCGTCGGTGTGGCCCTTCGCGTAGTGGAGCGCGCGGACGTCCTCGCCGTTGATGTGCACGGTCAGGCTGTGGTCGAACGTGATGACCGGCAGCGCGCCGGGAGGCGCCGGATCGATCTTGTTGCCGGCCCGGCTCGTGCCGCCCGCGGCGAGGCGCTTGCGGACGTTGTCGTGGGCGATCAGGGTGGAGGTCTTTCCGAGCTGCTCGTTTCCGCCGGTGTGATCGCCGTGCCAGTGAGTGTTCAGGACGAAGCGCACCGTCCTGTCGGTCAAGCCCTTGATCGCGGCCTGGATCCTGGGCACGAGAGGCGCGAACTGGTCGTCGACGACCAGCACGCCGTCCTCGCCGATCGACACACCGATGTTGCCCCCTTCGCCGGTGAGCATGTACACGGAGCCGGCGACCTTCTCGGCCTTGATCTCGACCTTGGAGAAGTCGCGGTCCTGCGCGCCGGCAGCGGCGGCGACGAACATCGACAAGACGAGGGAGCAGGCGAGCCGCATCGATTCCTCCTTGGGACCTGAACGGTGACGGGTGACAGGATCCGAGCCAGCAGACTAAGCTCGCCGCTGAGGAGGGTCAAGACCGCGGAGCGGGGTCCCCAATGAGCACAGCCACGCTCGGCTTCTCTCCGCATTCGGGATGGGTCGCTGTCGTCGCCGTGGGCGGCAGCCCGGCGGCTCCCGAGGTCCTGGTTCGCGCGCGGATCGAGATGGCCGATCCGAGCCTGCCTGGCTCCCGGCAGCCGTACCATGCCCTCGAAGACCTTCCGCTCGCCGAAGCCGAACGGCGCCTGCGCCGCTACGAGAGCACCGCCATGTCGATGGCGCGGGCCGGATTGGTTTCGATCGTGGACGACCTTCGGAGCCGCGGCCACGCCGTCGCGGCCGTCGGCATCCTCGAGTCCTCGGGGCGCAAGGGACGATCGCTGGAGGCGATCCTCGCCTCGCACGCCCTCATCCACACGGCGGACGGCGACCACTTCCGGGAGGCGCTGGCCCAGGCCGGGGCGCACTGCGGCGTGTCCGTCCACCGCGTCAACGCGCGAGATCTGGTGGAAAAGGCGACTGCGGCCCTGCGCCTATCCGAGCGGGACATCCAGACGCGGGTCCGGGAGCTCGGCCGACCGCTGGGCCCGCCCTGGACGGCGGATCAGAAATCCGCTGCGATGCTGGCCTGGTCGCTGTTGATCTCCCGCTGACCCGGCCGCGTCGAAAAGCCTTTGAATCACCCCTGCTTTGAGGGGAAAGTAGCCTGGAGGGGCGGGCGCGGTCTTCCGCCGCCTTGGGACGGTGAACAGCAGAAAGGAGTCGCAATGGGCGACGAGAAGAACGACGACGACATGCCCGATTTCTCGGACGTTCAGAGTGGTGCTTCATCGACCGCGCCGGCGGCGGAGGTCTACGAGACCTACGAGGTCAAGTCTGGCGACAGCCTCTCGAAGATCGCCAAGCGCGTCTACGGGAACGCCAACGCGTGGAAGCGGATCTTCGAGGCGAACAAGGACGTCCTGAAGGACCCGGACAAGATCTACCCTGGCCAGAAGCTGAAGATCCCCCAGAAGGATTGAGCCCGGAAGGAGTCAATCGATGAAGAAAGCAGCAGTCATCCTCGCGTTCCTGGTTCCGCTGGCGAGCTTCGCGTGCAAGAAGAGCGAGCCGTCGCCGACGCCTCCGCCCGTCACTTCCCCGCCCACGACCCTGCCCGCACCGGTGAGCATCGCCTCCGCCACGCTGGGGAACGCGATCGGCGCGGACAAGCGCGTCGTCACGCCGGCCGAGACGTTTGGCACGAAGGACACGATCTACGCCTCGGTCGAGACCAATGGCACGGGCCACGCGAAGCTGCGTGCGCTGTGGACCTTCGTCAAGGGCGAGAAGACCTCGAAGGTCGACGAG
>DATFEN010000292.1:0-15590 GCA_035251085.1 Vicinamibacteria bacterium
CTCGAGGATGCCGCTGTCGGCGTGGCTGTGCGTATCGATGAAGCCGGGAGCGAGGACGAGGCCTTTCGCGTCGATGACGCGCGCGCCCGGCGGCGGTGCGTAGCGGGCCGCGTGCTCCACCGCGACGATCGTGTCTCCGGCTATCACGACGGCGCGGTCGGGCTGCAGCGCGGCACCGGTGCCATCCGCGACCCGCGCGTGCATCAGGACGAGCGACGGTTCAGGCGAGGGCGAGGCCAACAGCAGCGCGACCAGGACAGGGGTGAGGGCCATCGACGTCTCCTTCGCCGGCGATTATGGATCGACGCGCCAGTCAGGGCGCTAGCGCAGCCGGCGCGGCGGCACGAGAACGCTCCCGAAGAGCAGGCCGATCGCGAGGGAGATCGCGACCAGCATCATGCTGAAGGCCGTGCCCAGTCCCACGACGGTCTGGTCCTGCAGCATCAACGCGAAGCTCCGGAAGCCCACGCTGCCTGGGACGAGCAGCAACAGGCCCGGGACGATCGTGACGGATGCTGGCCGGCCCAGGGCGCGCGCGTAGAGGTTGCCGAAGCTGCTCACCGCCACGGCTCCCAGGAAGGCGCCGATCTGCGGACCGAGCAGCTGCGCCCCATAGCGGGCGCCGAAGAAGCCGAGCATGCCCGAGATGGCGATCCAAGGCGCCTCGCGGGGCCGCGCCTTCAGAAGGATCGTGAAGCCGAGGGGCGCCGCGAGCAGCGCGGCGTACAGCGTCCACTCCGGCAGCGGCGGCGACGCGCTCGCGCGCGCCGCGCCGAACAACCGCTCGCCGAGCGTCGTGCCGAAGGCCACGCCGAATCCCATCGCCAGGAAGGTGCCGACCGCGCCCATCAGCCGCGCGGTGCCCGAGACCAGGTTGCGCGTGGCCAGCTCGGTCAGCGCCACGGTCAGGGGGAAGCCGGGCACCAGAACGATCAGTCCGGCGACGGTTGCGACGTAGAACGAGACGGGCGGCATGAAACGCGCGGCGGCAGTCGCGGCGAAGGCGGCCAGGGCCGAGGCCAGCGGCTCGAACACGCGACCGATTCCGGTCACGCGCCCCGAGGCCACGGCCAGCAGTCCGGTCACGAGCCCGATGCCCGCAGCCACGGCGAGCTCGTGGGGCCCGCCGTCGAAGAAGCGCGAGGCCGCGCCGGAGGCTACGGCGAAGGCGAGCGTGGTAGCGAGAGGCCCATATCGAGGCGGCGCCGACATGATCGCGTCGAGGCGGGCGCCGCCCTCGGAGGGAGACAGCCGGCCCCGCGCCACTGCGCTCGCGGCCTCGTCGAGGAGCGTCAGCTTCTCGAGGTTCACGCCGCCCGGCTCGATGCGGATCTGATAGGTGCGCTGGCCGTCAGGGTCCTCGAACGAGGCGAAGAGCGCGGTCGGCATCGAGAAGAAGTGCCCCTGGATCCCCAGGCGCTCCGCGACGCCGGCGAGCGCGTCCTCGAGGCGGTGGGCCGGGTAGCCGTAGGCGTGCAGGCCGCGGCCGAGCTTGAGGATGAAGTCGCGGGCTGCCGAGGACATCGCGCTCAGGCACCGATGGCGCCGGAAGCGATCCCCACGTGTGCCAGGAGCGCTCGGAAGCGCGCATGCTCTCGAAGGGGAGTGAACAGGGGATCGACGCCCAGGAAGACGGCGAACGCGTCGCGCGCCTCGGCGCCCTGCTCGAGTCGCGCGAGCGCGGCATCGGTCTCGCCCAGCTCCACGAGCGCGGCGGCGCCGAGGCAATGGGAGGCGAAGCCGCTCGCGGCCAGCTCCTCGAGCTCCGCCAAGCGGCGCCTCGCCCCGCCGGCATCGCCCGCTCGCGCGAGCGCCCAGGCGAGCAGGGCACGCATGGCCGGTCCGTCGCGGCTCAGCTCCACGGCTCGCTTCAAGGCCTTGAGTCCCTGCTCGTATTTCCCTAGATGCACACGGGCAACGCCGAGACAGCGGTGGCTGAGGATGGCGGCGGGTCCCAGCGCGACGGCCCGCTCCGCCAGGGCGAGCTCCCGGTCGAACTCGCCGGTGATCTCGTGCAGATAGCACTGGAACGCCGCGGCGAGCCCGGAGAGGGGGTCGATCTCGTGCCCGCGGGCGATCGCTTCGCGTGCCTTGTCGAGATCGCCGGCCAGGGCGAAGAACAGGCCCCGCCAGAGGTGAACGGAAAGGGAGCCCGGCTCCAGCGCGAGCGCTCGATCGAGCGACGCGCGCCCGGCCCTCCAGTCCCAATTGCGGAACAGCCTCGCGAACGCGCTCGCAACGTGGGCCTCCGCGAGATCCGGATCGCCCTCGATGGCCCGCTGGGCGCACTCCAAGGCGAGATCCCATGCCCGGGCGCCGGGCGAGAGCCCGCAGATCCCGAGGAGCAGGTGGGCATCCGCGAGGCCGGCGTGGGGCGCAGGGTAGCCCGGATCCAGCTCTGCGGCCTCGCCGAAGCATCCGAAAGCCTTGGCGAGGCAATCGGGATCGAAGCGCGACCACAGGAAGCGTCCGCGGAGGTAGGCCTCGTGGGCCTCGGGCCGGGGCGCACCGCGAGCACGCGCGCCGGGAGCGGGGGACAGGCGGGGCAGCAGCGCCTCGCCCACCTGCTCCGCCAGCGCATCCTGAATGGCAAACAGGTCGGTCCACTCCGCGTCGAAGGACTCCGCCCACGGACGGATCGCCGCGCTGCGTGCGACGAGCTGAACCGAGACCCGGACGCGCCCAGCCTCGCGCTGAACGGTCCCGCTGAGCACCGCGTCGACGCCCAGCGCTTTGGCGGCCTCGCGTGGCTCGGGAGGCGCGCTTGCGTACTGCGCGACGGAGAGAGTCGGCCGGACGACGAGGGCGTCGCTGCGCGTCAGCCGTCCGATCAGCGCGTCGGTCATGCCCAGACCGACATACGCGTCCGTGTCAGGCCCGAGGCACGAGAACGGCAATACGGCGACGCCCAGTCGGCGAGGCTCGGCGCTGGCCCGCAGCCGCGCATCGAAGCGGTAGCCGCGTCGGGGCACGGTCTGGATATGGGATCGGCCGCTGGCCTGGGGGTCGAGGGCCTTGCGCAGCCCCGCGACGATCACGCTCAGGTTGCCCTCTTCGACCACGGCATCGGGCCACACCCGACCCATGAGCTCCTGCTTCGACACCACGTCGCCCCCCCGCTCGACGAGGGCGGTCAGCAGCTCGAGGGCTTTCGGGGTGAGGGGCACGAGCTCGCCACCGCGCCAGAGCACGGATTTGCCGGCGTCGAGACGGTAGGGGCCGAACTCGAAGACCGCGGACTCGGGCATCGCGACTTAAGAAATCTCCAGGAAAAAACCAGGCTGGACCACGGGGACCGGTGCAGCAGCAGGACCTATGTTTATCGACGTGTTCGAGATGGGCAAGCCGCCCAACGAGGCGGCGACGATGATCTGGGTCGTCGACCGCGACCCGGATCTTCTGCAGTTCCTGGAGGCCTGCCTGGTGCGGAGCCTGGGGAGCGAGGTGCGGGCGCTCCGAAGCGGAAGTGCGGCGATCGCCGCTCTCGCCCGAACGCGTCCGGACGTGCTGCTGTGCGAGCTCGACCTGCCCGACGCCTCGGGTGAGGACGTGGCGGGCGCGGCGGGGCGGCTTCCGCGGCCGCCCAGCATCGTCTTGATGTCGGGCGACACTGAGCGGCTGCAGCGGGCGCGCCACCGGGCGGACCGTCTGCTTCCGAAGCCCTTCCCGCTCAGCGAGCTCGTGTGGTCGGTCGGAACTCTGATCGCGAAGGGAGCGAATGCATGAGAGCTTTGGCGCGAGGAAGCGTCGGCTTGGTTCTGATGATCGGTGTGGCGGCCTGCGGCGCGAACGGGCCGCTGGAGCTCCCCTCGGCGCCGGGCGTCGGCGTGGCGTCGGAGCGCGCACGGACCCTGCTCGGGACCTGGCTCCTCGTCTCGCTGCAGGAAGCCGGCCGGCCGACGAGCGAGATCGCGGATCCGAAGAGCTTCCAGGCGGAGTTCCAGGCCGACGGCCGTCTGCGCCTCGTCGCCGACTGCAACGCCTGCAGCGGCGGTTACACGGCTGGAGAGGGGCAGCTGTCGGTCACCCCGATGGCCTGCACGCGCGCAGCCTGTCCGAGCATGCCCCTCGACACGACGTACACCGCCCTGGTCGGCCGCGCGACTGCGTGGGCGGCGACCGCCGATGGCCTGGAGCTGCGCTCGTCCGCCGGCACCCTGCGCTTCCGGCGCTGAGACGCGAGCCGCGCGGAACCCGCTGCGGTGTTCATCCGCTCATCACGCGATCTCGCTCGGCCCTCGATCCTCCCCCGCCGGCAGGTGAATGCGCACGGTCGTACCCACTCCGAGCTGGCTCTTCACCGAGATGCGCCCGTGGTGCTCCTCCACGATCTGGCGCGCGATGGCCAGGCCCAGGCCGGTGCCCTTCACCTTGGTCGTGTAGTACGGCTCGAAGATGCGCTCGACGTCCTCGACGCCCGGCCCGGCATCGCGGACCGTGATCACGGCCTCACGTCCCTCGCGCGACGTGGTGACGCTCAACTCACCGCTGCGTCCCTCCATCGCCTCGAGGGCGTTGTTCACGACGTTGAGGAGCACGCGGCGGAGCTGATCGGGATCGGCCTCCACCTCCGGCAGGTCCTGAGCCAGCTCGAGCCGCACGGGCGGGCCTACAGTGCCACCGCTCACGTAAGGCGAAACGGCGGAGCGTACGAGCTCGTTGAGCTGGCAGCGCTCGAGGCGCACCTCGGGCAGCCGGCTGAAGCGGCCGAACTCGGCGATCAGCGCCTTCAGGTCTCGAACCGACGCGAGGACCATGCCGATCGCCGACGGGAACAGCGTGTCGAAGCGTGCGCGATCCTGGGCATGCGCGGATTGAAGCGCCTCCGCGGCGAGCGCGACCGGCGTCAGGGGGTTCTTGATCTCGTGGATCACCCGCTCGACGGCCTCCTTCCAGGCGCCCAGCCGCTGAGTGGCCAGGATCTCGGTGAGGTCATCGCAGACGACCACGGTCCCGCCGCGCCGCCCGTCTCCGGGCAGCGCGGAGGCCACGATCGAGAGCGTCCGACGCCCTTGCGGGAGCTGGCAGACGAGCTGCGCTTCGTCGCGGAGCAGGTCCCGGCGGCGGACGCCATCGACGCATTCCACGATCCGCCGCGCATCTCCCTTCAGCACCTCCTCGAGCCGCCGCCCCTGGACCTGCTCCGCCACGGCCAGGATCTGGGCCGCGCGCTCGTTGAAGGTCTCGATGCGGCCCTCGTCGTCGAGCGCGATGACCCCGGTTCCGACGTTGGCGATGACCGTGGACAGCCGGTTCTTGAGATCGAGCAGGCCCGCCTCGGAGTCGCGTAGCGCGCGCGTGCGCTCGTCCACCTTGGCTTCGAGGGTGCGGCTGTAGTCCTCGACCGCTTTCTTGGAGGCCGAGAGCTCGACCACCATCCGGTTGAAGGCCTCGCCCATCGCTCCCAGCTCGTCACGCGCGTGAACGGGCAGCCGCGTCTCCAGATCGCCGGTGGCCGCCTGCGACATCGCCCGCTGCACGCCCCTCACGGGCTGGATGACGATCCGCGAGATGAGCAGGTTCAGGAGCAGCAGCAGCAGCACGAACGAGCTGCCGACGACTCCGTAGAAGACGTTCCGGGTGAGGGTCTGAGCCCGCTCGACGTCGGCCAGCGAGTACAGAAGGTGGAGCCGGCCGAAGGGCTCGCCCGCGGCATCCAGCTGCGTCGCATAGTAGAGGGCGGCCCGTCCGCTCCAACGCATGTCCTCGAGGGTCGATCCCCGTGCCCCGCCCGGCCAGGCCGGCAGCGCATCGCGTGCCACGGACCGCCCCCCGAGCAGCATCCGTCCTCCGCTGCCCACGAGGTGAGCGCGACCGTCGGGGCGGACGAGCAGGACGAGGCCCGACTCGTCGTCGAATGGCTCTGCGTCCTTCCCGAGCAGCTCGCGGATCACGCGCTGGTCTCCGGTGGCCGCGAGGTCGGCGCCCTCGGCCTCGAGACGCGCCCACAGCAAGCCGGGCTGCCCGGCCAGGTCCGCCAGGTGCGCTGCGAGCGACTCCTCGTTCTCGCTGAGCAGGTCGTAGATGAAGTCCCGCTGGTAGGTTTCGCGCAGCGTCGACAGCAGCCGTTTGTCCTTCTCGAGCAGCCGGGCCCGATGCTCGCGCAAGAACGGGAAGAGAAGCACGAGGAAGACAGCCACGATCGAGGCGAAGGCCACGACCAACGTCCATGTGACCTTCGCGTTGAGGCTCAGGTCGCGGAAGAGACGGCGCCAGGCCGGCATCGCTCAGCGCGCCCCGACCCAGCTGAACAGCCGGGTGCCGGGCGGTCGCTTCGACTGGGACAGCACCTCCACGACAGCCATCCCTCTCCGGCGTGTCCCGGTCGAGTCGAAGCGCACCCGGCCCGTGAGACCCACGAAATCCTCGCGAGCCACGGCGTCGCGCAGACGTCGCCGCGTCGCCGTGAGGCGTTCGAGGAGATCCGTTTCCGACAGGGGACCGATCGTTCGGAGTCCCTGGGCGACCACGCCCACCGCGTCGTAGGCGAGCGCGGCGCGGCAGCCATGGGTCTCCTGGCCGAAGACCTGGCGATAGCGCTCGTTGAAACCTGCCGGCGGGGCGCAGTGGTCCACGAAGTAGGCCGCGCGCCCAGGTCCGCCGTGCTTGAACAGCAACGGGTTCGACCAGCCGTCCGCTCCGAGCAGCGTTGCGGAAAGCCCGAGGGTCTTGGCCTGTGAGGCGATCAGGGTCGCGTCGGTGAACGACCCCGGCACGAACAGCACCTCCGGATCGAACGCCAGCACGTCGCGGAGCTGCGGACGGAAGTCGATCTCCTGCGACAGGTAGAAGAACTCCGCGACCCGACGGCCGGCAGCGGCGTCCTGGAAGCTGTCCACGAAGCTGCGCGCGAGGCGCGAACTGTAGGTGCGGCCCACTTCGTAGAGCACGGCCGCGCGCGTCGCGGCGAGCCGGTCTCGGGCGAAGGCTGCAAGCAGCTCGCCCATCAACACGTCCGTGGCGCACATGCGGAAAACGAAGGCGCGAGGCTTGCCGCTCGCGGGGTCGACGGTGAGGTCCTGCGCGGTCGAGACGTTCGACACTTGAACCACGCCCTGCGCCTCGGCCGCCTCCGCGATGGCCATCGACAGGTCGCTCGAGTTCGAACCGACGATGGCCAGCGCACCCGCTTCCGCGGCCAGGGTCGCGGCCGCGCGCGCATCGAGGAAGTAGCTTCCTGTCTCGTATTCGAGCAGAGCGATGGGCCGGCCGCCAACGCCGCCACGCCGATTCAGGTCCTCCGCGGCGAGGCGCGCTCCGTGAAGGGACTGCCGGCCCGAGAGCGCATGACGCCCGGCGGTCGGGAATACCACTGCGACCGGCAGCGACCCGCGCGGCGGCGGGGAAGGCCGGGCCAGCAGCGTTGGCTCCAGCCGCGACTCGGGGGCGGAGCCGGGACGCGGGACGCCCTGGGGCACGCAGCCCCCGGCGACGAGGGCAGCGAGCAGCGCCGCGCGCCCGCGCCCCACGTCGCTAGCGGAGCCCTTCCGCGACGTACAGGGTCGAGGTGTCGTCGCGGAACGTGTAGGCGTAGCTCTTGCCGTCGGGCGTGATGGCCACCGTGGCCACGAACCCCGCCGGGCTTCCGCCCTCCCGCCCGACCTCCTTCCACATCTCTCGCTTGCCGCTCGCAAGATCCACCCTGAAGATCCGCAATTTCGGCCGCCCAGGAGGAGGTTCGGACACATAGAGAAAGCGGCCATCGCCGCTCGCCCGGAGCGGCAGGTCGTCCAGTTCCGTGCCTGGAACGGCACGCGGCTCACCGCCCGCTGTCGGGAAGAGCTGAACGCGACGTTCGGCCAGGCCGAAGACGAACGCGCCGTCGGGCGTCGGCGGCAGACCGAACACGAGCGGGGACACGCCTTCCGTCGAGATCGCCTTCGGCTCACCGCCCGCGAGGTCCAGGATGTAGATCCTCGCAGCGCGGCCCGCCTCGTTGGCGGACAGCACCACCCGCTTGGAATCGGGCAGGAAGCCGCCGCCATGGATCTGCGCGAGCGGACCCCTCGGCAGCGTGCGCGATTGGCCCGGGCCGGTCGGCAACAGGACAGCCTGCATCGGCACTCCCACGCTCACCACGAGGGCCTGCTTGCCGTCCGGCGAGAGTGCGGTCGCCGCGCCCTTCCCCAGCCGGACCGGCAGCGAGCCGTCCATGCCGCGGATGTACGCGCTGTACTCCGCCCCGCCGCCTTCTCCCTGCTCCTGGAACAGCAGCGTCTTGCCGTCGCTCGAGATCTCGACCACGATTCCGTAATCGAGCCAGGAGAGATCGCGCTCCTTCGATTCACCGGCCCGGAGCCCGTAGAGGACAGGCCGCCGTTTCTGGACCGAGACGAGCACGCGCCCGTCGGGCGCCAGGTCGTGAAGAGCCAGACTGCCCGGGGCCCTGAAGACGGAGCGCAACTCACCGCGTAGGCTCACGGCCCAGAGGCTGTTCTCGGCGCCGGCCCGGGTGCCTGTGAACCAGACCTCCTGGCCATCGCGTGCCCACGCGAGGCCACGGATGTCCGACCAGCCCGCCGACAGGGTCGTCTTCTTGCCCGCGAGGTCCACGACAGCGATGTCGCCGCGGAAATCGTTCGAGAAGGGGTGCTCGCTGAACGCGAGAACGTCGCCTCGTGGGGAAACGCGCAAGTGCTTCAACGAGACCGACTCGAATAGCAGTTTCCCGACCGGGAACTCGATGCGCGTGGTGGCGCCGGAGTCGCGCAGGACCGCGATCGATGTGCCATCTGCTCCCCAGTCCGCGCCCGAGACGTTTTCGAGCACGTCGCGTGGCGCACCGCCACCCATGGGCGCCTGAGCCAGCGTGGCGCTCCCGCCGACGATGCGCCCGATGAGCAGCTCGCCGCTCCTGGACACTCCCACGAGCCGATCGCCCCGCAGCCCGAGGCTCCTGGACTCGGGGCTCCCTTGCTGAGTGACGTAGATGCCCGGGTCCGAGCCTGGCCATTGCGCCTGATAGACGATGGTCTTGCCGTCGGGGGCGAAGCGGGCGTCGCTCACGAGGCCGTTCTGGAACGTGATCGGCTTGAAGGCGACGACGGCTGGCTCGGCGCCGCGAGGGGCCGCCCAGTAGCCGAGGGCGGCACAGGCGAGCGCCGCAATCGCCGCGACAGCGCCGCGCTGCCACGGCCGGGACTTCCTCGCGGCTGAAGGGAGGCCCGCATGCATCGCTGAGCCGGAGAGCTGCTCGAGGTCGAAGGCGATGTCGCGGGCCGACTGGAAGCGCTCCTCGGGGTTCTTCTCGAGGCAGTGGGAGACGATGCGCTCGAGGGCCGGGGGGAGAAGGCGGTTCGTCTCGGAGAGCTCGGGAGGATCCTCCTTGAGGATCGCGTTCATGGTCTCGACGTTCGATGCGCCTCGGAACGCGCGGCGCCCGGAGAGCATCTCGTAGAGGACCGATCCGAAGGAGAAGATGTCGGAGCGATGGTCGACCGGCTGCGCCCGCACCTGCTCGGGAGACATGTAGCCCACGGTGCCGAGCACCTTGCCGGCATCGGTGCCGGCCACGCCGGCCGTGTGGGTGTCGGCCTCGGTCAGGATCTCGCCGCCCACGAGCTTGGCGAGGCCGAAGTCGAGGATCTTGACGCGGCCGTCCCTGGTGACGAAGACGTTGTCGGGCTTCAGGTCGCGGTGGACCACGCCCTTTTCATGGGCGGCCGCCAGGCCGCGGGCGATCTGGGTGGCGAAATCGATCGCCTTCCGCACTGGCAGCGCCGTGTCTCCGATGCGCTCGCGCAGCGTGTCGCCCTCGAGCAGCTCGGAGACCACGTAGGGCGCGCCGTCGAGGGCGCCCACGTCGAAAACCGCGAGGATGTTGGGGTGGTTGAGCTGGCCGGTGGCGCGGGCCTCCTGCTCGAAACGCCGCAGGCGGTCGGCGTCCTGGGCGAAGGACTCGGGCAGCACCTTGAGGGCCACGTCGCGGCCGATGCGCGGGTCCCGGGCGCGGTACACCTCGCCCATGCCGCCGGCTCCCAGCGGCGCCGAGATCTCGTAGGGTCCGATGCTCGTGCCGGCCGAGAGGCTCACGTGAGGCGGGATTCTACCGAGTTTGAGTCACGCGCCGGCATCGCGCGTCAAGATCCAGATGTCCGCCTTGGGCGCCATGTGCACGAACACGATCCACTTGCCGTCCGGTGACACGGACGGATAGGCGAGCGTGACCTCCGGCATCGCCAGGAGCTCGCGCACCGCCCGCGTCGCGCGGTCCATGACGAAGAGGCCCTCACCGCGAGGATACTCGTGCCCGGACGAGGCGTCGGAGCGCGGCGGGCTCTGGAACACGAGGCGGCGGCTGTCGGGCAGCCACTGCGGCCACGTCCCGAAGTCGAGGATGGTGGTGTAGGTGTCGTCCTCGAGGTCGAAGGCGGCGATTCCCCCTCGCTCGCCGGCCGGGCTGACGAGCATCCCCGCGATCGAGCGACCGTCCGCCGACCAGTCGAGCGCCACGAACCCGTCGGGGTGCGTGGGGTATGAAGGCAGCTCGCGCAAAGGTGGAGAGTCGAGCGACCCGTCGGCCGCGACGATCAGCCCCGTGATGCCGGCGCGACTGAAGAGCAATCGCGATCCGTCCGGCGCCCAGATGGGATAGCGCGCGTTGCGCCGATCGGGGTCGCGCGTGAGCTGGCGCAGGCCGCCGCCGTCGCGTGCCATGTCCCAGATCTCGTAGTTCCCGCCCCGGTTCGAGTAGAACGCGATGCGCTTCCCGTCTGGCGAGAAGCGCGGACGCCGGTCGAGAAAGGCGTCGTCGGTCAGAGCCCGCCTGCCGCTTCCGTCCAGGCGGTTCAACACCAGGTCCTCGCGCGGGTCGGTCTGCGAGTACACGACCCAGTCCCCGTCGGGCGAGACGTGGGGAAAGGCGATGCGGCGGATGTCGCGGACCAGCGCCTCGGGCGCGCCCACGACCCGCTCCGCGACGGGGTCGAACGGGACGCGCTGCAGCTCCTGTTCGATCGCGGTCGACACGAACGCGAGCCGCCGTCCGTCCCGCGAGAAGCCCGCATGGTGGGCGAACGCAGCCGGCGTCGTGGCCGGCTCTGGCTCGCCGGCGACCCCCCCGCTGCGCTCGTCGATCGCGACGCGCCAGAGGTTCATGCTGCCCCCGCGGTCGCTCGAGAAGTAGAGATGCCGGCCGTCGTGCGACCAGGCCGGGCTCCAATCCATGGCGGAGTCCCGTGTGACCGGCACGGGAGGGCCGCCGCCCGCGGCAACGGTCCAGATGTCCCGCTGCGATCCTCCCTTGGCGAGCCCCCAGTACGCCAGCCGTTGTCCGTCGGGCGACCAGCTGGGCTGCACGGCATCCGCCTCGGCGATGCGTCGCGTGCGGCCGCTCGCGACCTCCACGGCCCACAGCTCGCTCGGCGTCGGCCGGTCGTAGGGCGAGTCGAAGACCGGCTGTGTCGCGTACGCGACCTCCCGGCCGTCGTGCGACCAGGTGGGGTTCCAACCCCCTCGGACGAGCCGGCGGGCCGATTCGCCCGTGGCGCCCATGACGAACAGGCCGCCCGCGTCGCGGGACGAGCGGAACGCGATCGAGCGCCCGTCCGGCGAGAGCGCCGGTTGGACGTCGTCGCTGTCTCCCTCCGCCGTGAGGTTGATGGGACGCTGTCCGCCCACGCGCTGCAGGTAGATGTCCCAGCGCCCGCGCTCGCGTCCCGAGTACACGAGGAACTGGCCGTCGGGAGAAAGGCTCGGAAAGAGCTCCTGTCCCGGCGCGGTCGTGACCACGGCGAAGGTGCCTTCCAGCGGGGGCGACGCGAGGGGTTTCGAGCGCCAGATCAGGAGGCCCACGGCCGCGACCACGATGGCGCCCGCGAGGCCCCAGAGCAGTCGGCGCTCCCGCGTCGGCCGCACGGGGGATGGGAGGCCTTCCAGCAGCTCCTCGAGGTCGTTCCGCACGTCCGCGGCGGACTGGTAGCGGCGCTCCGGATCCTTCGCAAGGCAGCGCTTGACGATCCGCGAGAGCTCGCCGGGCAGCCGCGGCCGCAGGTCGGTGACGGACGGGGGCGTGTCCCGGAGGATGGCGGAGATCACCGAGGCAGCGCTACCGCCGCGGAACGGCAGCTCGCCCGTGCTCATCTCGAACAACGTCACGCCGAGAGCGAACAGGTCCGTCCGGTGGTCGACTGCGCGCCCTTCCGCCTGCTCCGGCGACATGTGGGAGACGGTGCCGAGGACCAGCCCGTCGCGTGTCGCGGAGGTGAGCTCCATGGCGCCGGGGGCGGGCCGCCACTTCGCCACGCCGAAATCGAGGACCTTGACGTGCCCGTCGTCGGTCACCATCACGTTGGCCGGCTTGAGGTCGCGGTGGACCACCCCCCGAGCGTGGGCCGCGGCGAGCGCGTCGGTCAGCGGGATCGCGATGTCCAGCAGGCGGGGCAGCGGCAGGCCGCCGGGCTCGATCAGCGCGGCGAGGGTTCGGCCGACGACGCGCTCCATCGCGATGTAGCGAATGCCGTCCGCGTCCTCGATCGCGTAGACGTGGACGATGTTGGGGTGGCTCAGTGCGGCGATCGCGCGCGCCTCCAGCTCGAATCGGCGGCGTCTGTCCGCGGTATCCAGTTCGGGAGGGAGCACCTTCAGGGCGACCCGGCGTCCCAACTTTGGGTCGTCGGCCTCGTACACGAGGCCCATCCCGCCCCGGCCGAGCACCCCCACGACGCGGTAGGGTCCCACGCTGGTGCCCGGCGCCAGCTCGGCCAGCGCGGGAGTCTCGCGCTCGTGGGGCGCCACCTCGTCGCTCCAGAGCTCTCCGGTGAATGCGCCGCCGGGCTGAAGCTCGCGATCATCCGTGCGTGCGAGCTGCAGGAGATGAACCGCCTCCCGGAAGAGCCCCGCGTCGTCGCCGCAGGCCGACCGGAGGAACGACTCCCGCTCGTCGTCGGGTCGTCCCAGCGCCGCGTCCAGCAGGTCGTCGAGCTTCTCCCAGCGTTCGCGTTCGATCAGCGTGACTCCTCCACGGTTGGGATCGTTCTCGCACGGTAGCACATCCATTTGCGGGCCCTCACACGGGTGGCGGGTTTCCTCCGCGTTCGCGTTCTGGAGAGTGGAGCCGGCATGAGCCGGACCAGGAAGCGGAGGTCAGAATGCAGTCCCAGACGATCGAAGCCAGGCGGAAGAAGGCTCCCATGAACGGAGTGGACACGCCCACGCTGTTCGCCACCATCGACGCCGTCAAGGGCCAGCCCGAGCTCGCCAAGTTCCAGTTCCGTGCCAGCAGCCGCTGGCTCGAGGGCACCCACAGCCGCAGCCGGGCCGAGGACTTCTCGGGCGCGGGCGGCACCCACGCGCATCAGGGCCGCTTCGAGTTCGACGCCGACCATCCCAAGGTACTGGTGGGCCAGGGGCAGGGTCCCACGCCCGTGGAATACCTGCTGCACGGCCTGGCCGCGTGCCTGACGGCCGGGATCGCCAATATCGCGGCGGCCCGGGGCGTGAAGCTCACCGAAGTGGAATCGCGCGTGGAGGGCGACATCGACCTCCGGGGCATCCTCGGCATCTCGAAGGACGTCCGCAACGGATACCAGTCGATGCGGATCAACTTCCGAGTCAAGGGCGACGCGACGCCGGAGCAGCTGCGCGAGATCGTCGAGCAGTCGCGTGCGCGCTCCGCCGTCTTCGACGTGCTGACGAACGGTACGCGCGTCGAGATCGACGTCGACGCCGCTTGAGGCGGTCACGGGTTGCCGGCCCCCGCTGGCGCCGGCAGCCCGCACCCAGGCCAGGGAGGAGAGGAAAAGTCATGAAGCGCGTGGATACGCTCGTCATCGGCGCCGGTCAGGCGGGGCTCGCGATGAGCCGCTGCCTCTCGGACCGCGGGGTCGAGCACGTGGTCCTCGAGCGAGGCCGCGTGGCGCAGCGCTGGCGCTCCGAGCGCTGGGACTCGCTGCGGCTCTTGACCCCGAACTGGCAGAGCCGGCTTCCGGGCTATCGCTACTCGGGCGCGGAGCCCGACGCGTACATGGCGATGTCCGAAGTCGTGGATTACCTGCAGGGCTACGCACGGTCGTTCACGGCGCCGGTCGAGGAGAACGCAGCCGTCGTGGCGGTCGCGGCGGCGGGCGACCGCTACCACGTCGCCACCGAGCGCGGGGACTGGCTCGCGGACAACGTCGTGATCGCCACCGGCCACTGCGACCTGCCCTACGTGCCCCACTTCGCCGTTTCTCTGTCGGCGGACATCGTCCAGCTCGACGCGACGCGCTACCGCAACCCGGGGCAGCTCTGCGACGGTGGCGTGCTCGTGGTCGGAGCGTCTGCCTCCGGGATCCAGCTCGCCGACGAAATCCACCGGTCGGGGCGGCCCGTGACCCTGGCCGTCGGGCGGCACACGCGCGTCCCGCGCCGCTACCGGGGCAGGGACATCCTCTGGTGGCTCGACGTCATGGGCCTGCTCGACATGCCCGTCGAGCGCGTCCGCGACATCGAGGTCGCGCGGCGGCAGCCCTCGCTCCAGCTCGTGGGCAGGCACGATCACGCGACCCTCGATCTGCCGCTGCTCGAGCGGCGAGGTGTTCGCCTGGCGGGTCGCGCGACCGGCGCGGCCGGCGCCTCGGTGTTCTTGGCCGACGACCTGGTCGCCCACACCGTCGCCGCCGATGCACGCCTCGCGCGGCTCCTCACACGCATCGACGCATTCGTGGCGCATGCAGGCCTCGCTCCCGAGGTTGGGGCGCCGGAGCCGTTCCAGCCTTTCCACTGGCCCGCGCCGGCTCCCACGGCGATCGATCTCCGGAAACAGGGCATCCGAACGGTCGTGTGGGCCACCGGTTTTCGTCGCCTCTATCCGTGGCTGAAGGTCCCCATCCTCGACGTGGAGGGCGAGATCCGCCACGACGGCGGGATCACGCCTGCCCAGGGGCTCTACGTCCTCGGCCTCCATTTCCTGAGGAGGCGCAAGTCGAGCTTCATCGACGGGGTCGGCGACGACGCCCGACAGCTGGCCGATCACATCGCCGCCCGCGGCTCGCATCGGCGCGCGGTCGCCTGAGGAAGGGAACCATGGACACTCGAATGCCGGTGAACTCGCGTTACGACGTCGTGGTCGCCGGAGCGCGCTGCGCCGGGGCCGCCACCGCCCTGCTGCTGGCGCGGAAGGGCCTCCGCGTGCTGGTCGTGGACCGAGGACGGTACGGCACCGACATGTTGTCCACCCACGCCCTGATGCGCGGCGCAGTCGTCCAGCTCCATCGCTGGGGCGTGCTGGGAGCGATCGAAGCGGCGGGAACTCCGGTCGTGCGTTCGACCTCGTTCCATTACGCGGAACGCGAGGTGCGTATCCCGCTCAAGGCCCGGGACGGCATCCAGGGGCTCTACGCGCCCCGCCGCATCCTGCTCGACCGCTTGCTGGTGGACGCGGCCATGGCGGCCGGGGCCCAGGTCCTCTACGGCCTGCGCGTGGCACAGCTGGTCCGGCGGGCGGACGGCCGCGTCGTTGGCGCCGCCCTCGAGGACGGCGACGGGGAAATGTCGTTCGTCTCCGCCGACACCGTGGTCGGCGCCGACGGCCTGCACTCGACGGTCGCCCGACTCGCGGGCGCCGAGCCGTACCGGGTCGGCCGCCACTCCTGCGCGGTCGTCTTCGGATA
>DATFEN010000310.1:0-13169 GCA_035251085.1 Vicinamibacteria bacterium
CCCCGAGAGCTGGTCGATGCGGCGCTCGCCCAGGCCCTGGAGCCGCACCATCTCGAGCGCCTTCGCCACGCGGCTGGGGATCTCGGCCGCAGGACACGCCGAACGGCGAAGGCCGAACGCGACGTTGCCGGCGACGCTCAAGTGCGGGAACAGCGCATAGTGCTGGAAGACCGTGTTCACCGGCCGCTCGTAGCTCGGCAGCCCGGCCATGTCGCGGCCCGAGATGAGGAGGCGTCCCGAGTCGGGCTCCTCGAAGCCGGCCAGCAGCCGCAGCAGCGTGGTCTTTCCGCAGCCCGAGGGACCCAGCAGCGTGACGAACTCGCCGGGCTCGACCGCAAGCGTCACGTCGCGGACGGCCGCGACGCCGCCGAAGGCCTTGGAGACTCCCTCCACCCGAACCGCGCCGCGCATGGTCCCGATGGGCGCGGATTCTAGCGCACGCGGCCGTCGCGCACGCCTCGCGTGTCCCCCGCGCGCACGCTGTCCATCAGGACGCGCTGGACGTCGAGGCCGGTGCGCTGGACGCTGGCGGCGGCCGCGAACAGCTCTCGGTAGCCGAGCGCAACGAAGGCCTGGTAGTCGGTGGTCGCCACGCGGTAGGTTGCGGTGGGCCGCAGCGGCGCGAAGCCCTTCGCTGCGTCGTCGGCATCCTGCAGTACCTCGATGTCGCTGGCACGGCCGCCATCGAGCCGATAGCGCACACCGCCCGTCTGGCTGAAGAAGTCCGAGCCGCGTCGACTCGCGACGAGATCGAGCCAAGCGTTCACCAACGCGCCCGACAGCTCGCCCGTCACGATCTCGTTCTCGTAGGGGAGGGCCGTCAGGAAGCCCTCGAGCGTGAGCGGTCCGGGGGGCAGCGCGGCGCGGAAGCTCGAGGCGGTAGAGAAGAAGGCGTGGGCGCCTGCCGCGGCGCGCAGCCGGTCGGTCGCCCAGTTGCCCAACTCCGACTCACCCTCGGTCACGCCGGTGTCGGAGAGCGCTCGCTCCAGGTTGCCGAGGACCTGGAAGCGCTCCGGGCGCCTCCTCTCCAGGTCGCGCTGCAGTCTCTCGACCTCGGCGCGGGCCGCGGGGTCCTCTGCGCGCCAGCGGTCCATCTTCAGCAGGCCGCCCCCGATGCTCATGAGCGCCGGCGGCGCGGCAGGGCGGCCCTCGAAACCGAGGCGCACCTCGGCCACGTAGGCGAGGTACTGGAAGGGCGCGACGTAGTACGTCTGTGTGCCGCCGATCCGGTCGAGCGGGACCCTGAGGTGGGAGTGCGTGCCCAGGATCACGTCGATGCCCGGGGCGGCACGGGCCAGGGCCTCGTCCTCCGCCCGGGTCTGATGCCCGATCAACACCACCGCAGCCACACGCTCGTCCTCGCGCAGGGCACGAACCACCTCGCGGGCGGTCGCGGTTGCGTCGGTCCAGCGCGTGCCCGTGGGCAGATCCTCAGCTCGTACGAGCTTCTGCACGTCGGGTCCACCGAGGGCGAAGAACCCGACGCGAACGCCGGCGTGCTCCTTGACGACGTAGGGCTTGCCGGCCGTGGTGAGGTAGGGGCTCCCGTCGGCGCGCACGAGATTGGCCGAGAGGATCGGAAACGACGCGGCAGCGCGGCAGCGCTCGAAGGCCTCGGCTCCGTAGTCGAGGTCGTGGTTCCCCAGCGCCATCGCATCCACGAGGCCAGCGAGCCACGCCCATTCGACGCAGCCGTGCTCGTCGCTCCAGGCCGGCGTGCCCCGGTTGAGCATGTCGCCTCCGGACACGACGAAGGTGCCGGACCGCGCCCGTCCGGCCTTGAGCAGCGCAATGGCCCGCGCGAGGCCGCCCTGGTCCGGCGCATCCTCCGAGTAGAACGGGACGGCATGGGAGTGGTAGTCGGAGAAGTGCAGCAGCGTGATCGTCACCGCCGTGGCGGCGGCGAGGCTCACGCCTCCTGGTTCCCCGAGATCAGCCCCTCCACCGTCAGCATGCGCGGGCCGTTCGAGTCGCACATGGCGTAGCGCACGCGCTTTCCCTGCTCTCCGGCCCAGCCGCGCTCTTCCGCGGATTCGGCATACAGCGCGACTCCGGCGTGCTCCCCCTTTGCGTTCACGATGTAGAAGCTCACGTTGAAGGTGGGATCGCCGTTGGGCTTGCGCAGCCGCTTCTCGACGGTGTTCGCGCGGATGCGCCGCAGCGCCTCCATGCCGGCGTCCTTGGGCGCGCGGCCGCGGCGGAGCTCCTCGACGAGCAGGAAGGACGACAGGCCGTAGAGGTTCGCCTCGCCGCGGCCGGTGGATCCCGCGGCGCCCACGGCGCCGTCCACGTACAGGCCCGCGCCCAGGATCGGCGAGTCGCCGACGCGTCCGGGGATCTTCCAGGCGAGGCCGCTCGTGGTGGTGACGCCCGCGACCGCGCCCGAGGGGGACACGCCGTCGCAGTTGATCGTTCCGTGGACGTGACGGGAGCCGAGCAGACCTGCCGCGACGAGCTCCTCGATGACCCGGCGGCTCGCGTCCGCGCGCTTGTCCGGATCGAGCCAGTGGCCGGGATCGATGCGGCGCTTCCACTCGAGCCACGCCTTCCGCGAGCGCTCGGTGTTGAGATCGGCCTCGATGGAGAAGCCCATGTTGCGGGCGAAGTCCTGGGCGCCCTTCCCGACCAGCAGGTGATGGTCCGTCTGCTGCGCCACCGCGTAGGCCACCGACGCCGGCGTGCGCACCCCCTCGAGGGCGGCCACGCCGCCCGCTCGCTTGGCCGGCCCGTGCATGCAGCACGAGTCGAGCTGGACCACTCCGTCGGCGTTGGGCAGGCCGCCGTAGCCCACCGAGGTGTCCTCCGGGTCCAGCTCCACGATGTTCACGCCGGCGACGAGCGCCTCGAGGACGTCCTTGCCTTCGGTCATCAGGCGGAACGCGCGCTCGACGGCGGTCTCCGTGCCGCCGTTCTTGTAGAAGAAGCCGTTGGGCGAGGAGATCACGACCGGTTCGACCGTCTTCCGAACGGCCGGCGCCTGCCCCATCGCTCGCGTCGCGGCGGCGAGCGCCGCCCCCGTTTGCATGAAGCCGCGGCGACTGACCTTGCCCATGGAAGCCTCCCCTCGATCGGCTGCGAAGGCTAACACGCCGTCCGCTCTACAATCTCCCGCCATGCTGAGATACCTGCCGCTCTGGGCCGCCGTCGTCGCCCTGCCCGCAGGCGCCGACGGCGTGGACCACTACGTCCTTGGCGTCATGGAGAAACGGAAGATCCCTGGCGTCTCGATCGCGGTCGTCAAGAACGGCCGTGTCGAGCGGGCGCAGGGCTACGGCCTGGCCAACGTCGAGCTGGACGTCAAGGCGAGCGCCGACACGGTGTACCAGTCGGGCTCCGTGGGAAAGCAGTTCACCGCCGCGGGCGTCCTGCTGCTTGTGGAGGACGGCAAGCTCTCCCTGGACGACCGGCTCTCGAAGCACTTCCGCAGCGGCCCGGCGTCCTGGCACCGCATCTCGATCCGCCACCTGCTAACGCACACCTCGGGATTGAAGGACTACGAGGGCGGCGAGGAGATTGACATGCGCCGGGACTACACCGAGGCGGAACTGCTGAAGGCGATGATGAAGCTGCCCCTCGAGTTCGAGCCGGGCACACAATGGAGCTACAGCAACTCGGGCTATCTCATCCTGGGTCTGCTCACCTCGAAGCTGGCTGGAAAGCACTGGGGCGAGTTCCAGAAAGAGCGGATCTTCGACCCCCTGGGCATGGCGACGACGCGGGTCATCAGCGAGAAGGACATCGTGAAGAACCGGGCCGCGGGCTACGTCCTCGACGACAAGCGCGAGCTCAAGAACCAGGACTGGGTCGCATCCTCCCTCAACACCCTGGCCGACGGCTCGCTCTACTTCACGGTGAAGGACCTCGCGGCCTGGGAAACCGCGCTCCACGCGCGCCGCTTCCTCAAGCCGGCGAGCTTCGAGGCCTGGTGGACGCCGGCACCGCTCAAGGACGGCACGACCTTTCCCTACGGCTTCGGCTGGGCGATCGTGGAGCAGCGCGGCCAGCACGTCATCGGCCACGGCGGCTCCTGGCAGGGTTTCCGAACCGCGATCCTGCGCTACGTAGATCAGGGCTTGACGGTCATCGTGCTCGCGAACCTCGCCGAGGCCGAGCCCGAGACGATGGCACAGGAGATCGCCGGGCTGCTGGATCCCGCCCTCAAGCTTCCCGACGCCTCTCGAACGGCGGAGGATCCTGATCCTGGACGCGCCGCGAAGCTGCGTTCGGTGCTCGCGGCCTGGGCCGACTCACGCCAGTCCCCCGAGATGGCAAAGGGCCTGGCCGGGACGCAGTCGGGAAGCGCCCGCGAGGCGGGCGACCGCGCCCGCACCGGCGAGCGGCTCAAGGCGCTCACCGCCTTCCGGTATCTCGGCGCGGACGATCTCTCCCAGAAGCCGCTGACCTGGCGCGGCGAGAGCGTCACGCGCATCGTCTACTACGCTCTCGACACCAAGGAGGCTCGCCACGTCTATCGCTTCTATCTCACGCAGGACGGGCGCGTGGCGGACTTCGGGAGCGAGGAGCGCTAGCCCCGAGCGCGGGCGAGGCCGGGAACGACGCGCGCCTCGGGCAGCTTCAGCAGCTCCGCCGGGGCGAGCTTCAGCTTCGTGCTGCGTCCGCCGCCGCCGAGGATCACCGTCGGCCGCGCCATGACGGCCTCGTCCACGAAGACCGGCAGGCCCTCCGGCAGCCCGAAGGGCGTCACCCCTCCCACGAGCATGCCGGTCAGCGCGACGGTCTGCTCCGCGTTCGCGAAAGAGAGCCGCTTCTCGCCCAGCAACTCGCGAACTTTGTGGTTCACGTCGACGTGCGTGGTCGCGAGGGCGATGCAGGCCGCGTAGCGGCGCGGCTCCTTCTTCGACGCCACCAGGATCGTGTTGGCCGAGTCCTCGGGGGCGATGCCGTAGCGCGCGCAGAACACCGCGGTGTCGGCCGCGGCGGGATCGCAGGGCATGACTTCGTGGACGACGCCCAGGCGGGCGAGGACGTCGTGGACGCGGGCCTGAGGATCGGACACCGTGCTAGTCCGTCAGCTCCTCCAGCGTGTCCTCGAGCTTCTCGAGGACCTCGTCCACCAGCGGCCGTGGGATGTTGAGCGCGGGCTCGATGCGCAGCGTCTTGGCGTTGAGCAGCGTGCCCGCCACCAGGACGCCGCGCTTGAAGAGGCCCGACGCCACCGCATAGCCGAATTCGGTGTCGACGAACTCCATGCCGATGAGCAGGCCCAGCCCGCGCACGTCCCTCCAGTGATCCGAGAAGCGCCTCTGCATGCGCCGAAGCTCGGTGAGCAGGTACGCGCCGGTGTCCTCGGCCTGGCCGGGCAGGTCCTCCTCGAGGGTGACGGTGACCGCCGCGATGCCGGCCGCGCACGCCAGCGGGTTGCCGCCGAAGGTCGAGGAGTGGATGAACGGGTTGGGCTCGAGGACCCTCCAGATCTCCGGCGTCGACATGAAGGCCGAGAGCGGCATGACGCCCCCGCCCAGGGCCTTGCCGAGGCACAGGATGTCCGGCTGGACGTCCCAGTGATCGACTCCGAAGAATCGCCCCGTGCGACCCATGCCGGTCTGGACCTCGTCGGCGATCAGGAGGATGCCGTGGCGGGTGCAGATCTCGCGCAGGCGCGGCCAGTAGTCGTGGGGCGGGACGATGGCGCCCGCCTCTCCCTGAACCGGCTCCACGACGATCCCGGCGATGCCGTGGCCGACCGCCTCGGCCTTGCGCAGCTCCAGCTCCACGGCGTGCGCGTCGCCGTAGGGGACGAAGAACACGTCCTCGAGCATCGGCTCGAAGGGCTTCCGGTACTCGCCCTTCCCCATCAGCGACAGCGAGCCGTAGCTCTTCCCGTGGAAGCCGCGGATCGTGGAGATGAAGCCGGGCTTGCCGGTATAGAGCCGCGCGAGCTTCATCGCGCCCTCGATGGCGTCGGTGCCGTTGCTGATGAAGAAGCTCTCCTGGAGGGCGCCCGGCGCGAGCTCGCCCAGGAGCTCCGCGAGCGCGCCGCGCAATGGATCGAGCAGCTCCTGGGAGCTGAGCGGCATGCGCTCGAGCTGCGACTTCACCGCGCGCACGATCTTCGGGTGGTTGATGCCGGCCGAGTAGATGCCGTAGCCGCCCAGACAGTCGATGAAGCGGCGCCCGGTGATGTCCTCGAAGTACGAGCCCTGGCCCGTCCATTCGATGGCCGCGAACTCTCCCCCCTCGGTCACTGCCTTGCGATATTCGAGGTAGCCGCGGTTGTAGTAGAAGCGGAAGTTGTCGAGCGTGTCGGTGACGATCTTGCGCCGCTTGTAGTCGTTCAGCTTGTGGGCGTTGATGATCGTCAGCCAGCGCCGCCCCTCCTCGATGATCTTCTTCTTCGACAGCCCGCTGCTCAGCCTCGGGGCGACCGGAGGCGGCGCGGGCGCGGCCTTGCGGCGACGCGGCCTTCCTCCGTTCTTCGGTTTCATCTGAACGACGACGGCTCTTGCCATGGCGGACTCCGGAAGTGAGGACCGAGACCCTAGGGCTCGGCCGGTTTCACGGTGGAGGGAGTCGGGATGTTCCGGAGGGCTTAGGTGTCGCCGAAGACCCGCCTCGGTGCCTTGATCCGAAGCAGGCGGGGCCCGCTCAAGCGTCCACGACGACGACGGGCGAGGAGCTTCAACGGGTTCATCGGCGCACCCCTTTGAGGCAACGAGATCCTACATCGGCGACGCCGAACCGGTCAAGTGAGATGACGACTGTCTATCGCCAGTATCTCTTTGAGATCATCGACTTATGCGCCCGACGGAAACAGCTGGCGGGCCCGCTCGAGCTCGGGTCGCATGCGCCCGAGCAGCACCAGGCGGTACATCCGGAAGTCGCCGCGCAAGGACCAGAGCGGGTACGTGAAGGTGGCCGGCCGGTTCTTCTCGAAGACAAAGTGGCCGACCCACGCGAAGCCGTAACCAGCGATCGGGGCGGCCGCGAGGAACCACGGGTTCCGCAGGGCGAGCAACGCGCACGCGAGCACGAGCGTGGTGCCGACGAAGTGGAGCGCGCGATTGGCGGGGTTCCGATGCTGAGCCACGTAGAAGGGCCAAAACTCCTCGTACGACTGGTAACGCTCGGCCATGCGACGCTCCTCGCGAATTACTATAGCGCCATGTCCGCGCTCGAGCTGGCCACGGCCCTGGGCCACGAGGAAGTCGTCCTCGTTCGTGACGAAGAAGCCGGGCTCCACGCGGTGATCGCGATCCACAATACGACGCTCGGCCCCGCCGCGGGAGGCACGCGCATGCAGCCCTACGCAAGCCTCGATGCGGCCATGGTGGACGCTCTGCGCCTGTCGCGGGCGATGACCGCGAAGGCCGCCATGGCGGACGTCGGGCGTGGCGGCGGCAAGGCGGTGATCCTGGGAGATCCGGGGCGCGACAAGAGCCGCGCCCTGCTCCAGGCCTACGCACGGGCGGTGGAGCGCCTCGGCGGGCGCTTCCATACCGGCCCCGACGTGGGCATCGACGGGCGGGACGTGGCGGTGCTGGCGCGCCACACGAAGCACGTGTCCCACACCGTAGCGGGCGCGAAAGTGACGGTCGCCGATCTCACCGCCATCGGGGTGCTCGAGGCCGTGCGCACAGTGGCCCGCCGCCTCGGCACGGAGCTGCACGGCTTGCGCGTCGCCGTTCAGGGGCTCGGCCAGGTGGGCCTGCGCCTGGCGCGGCTCCTCGCCGGCGAGGGAGCGCGCCTCACCGTGACCGACGTGGACGAAGGCCGGGCCGAACGCGCCGCCTCCGAGCTGGGCGCCGAGCGGGTTCCACCGCAGGCGATCTACGACGTTGCGGCCGACATCTTCTCGCCCAACGCGCTCGGAGGGGTGCTGAACGACGCCACGCTTCCGAGGCTGCGGGTGCGGGCGATCTGCGGCGCGGCCAACGAGCAGCTCCAGGAGCCCCGACACGGCGACCACCTCCACGAGGCCGGCATCCTGTACGCGCCCGACTACGTCGTGAACGCCGGAGGCCTGCTGAGCCTGCTCTTCGAGCTGGGTGAGATCGACGAAGAGGGCACCGTGCGACGCGTCAAGGGTATCGGTGTGCGCGTGGACGATCTCTTCGCTCGCGCCGAGCAGGAGGCGGCGCCGCCCTTCCGTGTCGCCGACCGCGTCGTCGAGGAGCGCCTAGCTGACGCCAGGGCGCGGCGCAGGGTTCGGTGAAGGCGCGCCTGGCCGGAGCCGAGATCGAGTACGACGTCCGGGGCCAGGGCCCGCCGGTGCTGTTCCTACACGCCTTTCCGCTGGGGCTCTTCATGTGGGATGCGGCGGTCGCAGCCCTCGAACGCGACCACACGGTCGTCCGCTTCGATGCCCGCGGCTTCGGCGGCTCGCCGCCGGGCGACGGTCCCCTGACCATGGAGCGCTTCGCCGACGACGGCGCACTGCTCCTCGAGCACCTGGGGCTGGGTCAGGCCGTCGTGGCCGGCTGCTCGATGGGCGGCTACGCGGCCTTCGCATTGGTGCGACGCCACCCGGACCGCCTCCGCGGCATCGTGCTCATGACGACGCGCGCCAAGCCCGACACGCCGGAGGGCCGCTCGAACCGCGCGCTCCTCGCCGAAAAGGTCTTGAAGGAGGGCCCCGTGGCAGCGGCCGACGCGTTCCTGCCGCGCCTCATCGGCGAGACGACCAGGCGCGAGCGCCCCGACCTCGTCGCGTCCATCCGCGCGCGGATCCTGTCGAACCCGCCTCGCGGCATCGCGAACGCGCTGCTCGGCATGGGCGGCCGCGCGGACTCGACGCCCACCTTGCGCGAGATCCGCGTCCCCACGCTCGTGGTCGGTGGCGCGGAGGATGCGTTCTCGCCACCGGCCGACGTCGAAGCCCTGGCCCACGGCATCGTCGGAGCGCGTCACGTGATCCTGTCGAAGAGCGGCCATCTGCCCAGCCTGGAGGCGCCCGAGGCGCTGAACGCCGCGCTGCGCGAGTTTCTCGGTGCAACGGCATGAGGTCCCACGTCCCGCTTCTCGTGTGCCTCGCGGCCCTCCCGCTCGAAGCCGCCATGGGCATGACGGCCGTGCGCACGGGCGAGGTCAAGTATCTGAGCCTGCAAGGACGCGAGGAGCTGTACGACCTCGCCCGGGATCCAGGGCCCTAGACCAGGAGAAACGCCGCCGCCGCGAGGGCGGTCGGCAGAGCAGCGCCGAGCAGGAGCCCCAGCGGTGCGACCCCGTCGTCGAAGTGCGGGGCGAGGATCGCCTGTCCCGCGGGGTTCGGCGCGTTCGCGATCACGCTGAGACCGCCTCCCGTCACGGCCCCCGCCACCACGACGAACTTCATGCCGTCGGAGAGGTCGGGCACCTGCGTCGCGAGGTACGTGATGAGCGCGTTGTCGTTGAAGGCGGTGAGGAGGACCGCGCCGGCGAAGAGCGGGAGCTGCTGCAGGCTCGCGAGGAGAGGCGCGATCCACCAGCCCTGCAAACCGCCGTGGATCACCAGACCGGCCAGAAAGAAGCCCACGAGCAGAGGTGCCTTCAAGTCGAGGGCGCTCTGATGAGGCGCGGTGGCCTTGGCGAAGCCGAGGAAGAAGAGGAAGCCACCCAGGCACAACACGGGGTGGTGGGCGTTGACGACGGTCCACGACATGAAGGCGAGATGGACGGCCACGATCCACGCCGGCGGCGCGACGGGCCGTCCGGCGTCCGTGCCGTCAGGTGGGCGCAGGGAGAGCAGCTCCCGCCGGAACAAGGCGAAGTAGACCGCGTTCGTCACGACTACGGCCAGCACGGCCCGCCAGCCGAAGTGGGTCAGCATGAAGGGCGTGCTCCACCCCCACGGCCGCGCCACCATCAGGACCGGCGGGGCCGCGAAGTGCGTCAGTGTTCCGCCCACCGAGATGTTGACGAAGAGCGCGCCCAGCGTGGCGTACGCCAAGCGACGCGAGGGGCGCAGCACGTAGAACTGCCTCGACAGCAGGAGCGCCGAGATCGTCATCGCGGCCGGCTCCGTCACGAAGGAGCCGAGCAGGGGTCCGAGCGTGAGCACCGAGAGCCACAGCGCCCACGGGCCGCGGCCCAGGAGCGCCGCCACCCGGCGAAGACCGCTCTCCGCGACCGCGATCACGGGCTGCGTCGAGGCTAGGGCCATGATCACGACCACGAACAGCGCCTCGGTATAGTTCACGGTGTGCGCCACGTACTCGCGCGCCACCGGCCAGCCGTGAGACAGGCCGATTGCCGCCATCAGGACCACCGCCCACAGCCCGAAGACGACCTCCACCTCACCGAGGAAGTGGAGCAGCTCGGCGCGCACGCTGGGCGAGTCCGGACGCCCGGCCGCGCGCTCGCGCTCGTCGTGGCGCTCCTGGACATGGTGCGCCGCGACCCGGAAGCGGTGAACAGCGAAGGTGTGCAGGATCGCCAGGAAGAAGATGCCGGTCGCCACCGCATTCAGTGGCTCCGCCGCCACACGGACGCGGAGCGTCGACAGAAGGTCGGTCGCCTGAGCGTATCCATCGACGGCGGGCGGGAAGGCGGAAGCCGCCTGCGTCATCGCTGCGCTCCGAGGCCCATGGCCGGATACTAGCAAGCCCGCGTGCTAAGATTCGCGCCCCCAGTCGTCAAGGAGAGCGCTCATGAAGATCGGCGTCCTGCGCGGCCGCGAGAACTCGTTCCCCGAGGCCTTCATCGCCAAGGTCAACTCGATGGGGAAGGGCGTGAGCGCCGACTTCGTTCAGCTCGGCGGAACCAAGCTCAACGAGGCCGTGCCGTATCGCGTGATCCTCGACCGCATGAGCCACGAGGTGCCGTACTACTCGGTCTACCTGAAGATGGCCGCGCTCCAGGGCACCTACTGCATCAACAACACCTTCTGGCGCACCGCGGACGACAAGTTCTTCGGCTACGCCGCGGCCGAGAAGCTCGGCATCGCGGAGCCGAAGACCGTGGTGCTCCCCAACCGCGACTACGTCGACGACGTCACCGAGGACAGCCTTCGGAACCTGTGGCCCACCGACTTCGCGATGTACCTCGACTACGTGGGGGTGCCGTGCATCATGAAGCCCGCCTTCGGAGGGGGCTGGAAGGACGTCACCAAGATCACGGACCTGAACCACCTCGTCGAGACCTACAACGCCTCCGGCCAGAAGACCATGATGATCCAGGAGTTCATCACCTGGGACCTCTACATCCGCGTGCCGACGATCGGGCGGCGCTGGGCCCGGGCGATCCGCTACGACCCCGCCCCGATGGCGATGGGCGGCTACCACCAGGACTACGACATCCTGCCGCGCGCGATCCGCGACGAGGCCGAGGAGCTCTCCCTCTTCTACAACAAGGCGCTCGGCTACGACATGAACGCCGTGGAGTTCGCGTACAAGGACGGCCGCTACTACGGCATCGACCTGACGAACTACACTCCGGACATGGACTACCGCAGCTTCAAGGACGCCCACTTCCCGTGGGCGGTCGAGAAGATGGCGGAGTTCGCGGTGGAGAAGGCGCTGTCGGACGAGGGCACGCCCAACCCGCCGAACTTCCGGGAGCTGATGCTCCGCTGAGCGGCTAGGGGCAGGTCCCGGCGACCGGCGGGACGCAGCGGTAATTGCCGCCGCCGATGTTCTTGCAGAAGAAGCTTCCAGTGCCGCAGTTGGACGGACCCCCACACTCGCGTCCGCACTGCACGGCGGCGCACGGGCGGCCGGCGTCGATGTCGGTCAGGCACGTCGCCGACTGCGCGGCGGTGGGCGCCACGATGCCGGCGACCATCGGCACGGCCGCGGCGGCGAGCCCGAGCCGACGCATGGCTGCTCGTCGCGTCACGCGCGCGATCCGCGAACGGGAGGGCGCTCCGCCAGGCTCGAGGAGCCGGGCGCGGTCGAGACGCGCGAGAGCCAGCTCGACGAGGGCGGTGTCCGCCGGCAACCCCAGCGCTTCGGAGAGGCGCTGGGCGATCTGAGCCTCCGTGGCGCTCCCGTCGCAGGCATTCCACACCACGCTCGCTGTGGCGTTGAGACAGTAGGCACGGTGACGCACGAGGTCGTAGATGAGCGTCTCGCCCTCCACGCGCTCGACGACGAGGCCGTCCCGCCGAGCTCTCGGCTGCATGCTCCCGGACTTTACCATTGCCGCCGGCCGCGAAACTGTCGCAACGCGCGCTTCGCGACAGCCTCCAGCTGAACCAGCAGGCGCGCGGCGCCGCTCCATGGAGCGCCAGTGGCGTAGGTAGCCTCGACCGCGTTGGGCCATCGCAGCCGCAGAGCGTGGGGCCATCGCGCCGGCCGCTCGAGCGCGAACGGTCGGCGCGCGCCGTGGGGCGACCGGCCCTGGCCCCACTCACGCAGGACAGCGGCAGCGATCCAGCGGCGCGGGTTCGTGGCGCCCTCGCGACGCGGCACGCCCTCGAGCGAAGCGCCGAGCACGGCGTGGGCGAGAGCGAGCGCCTGAAAGGCGGCTTCCGTCCGCCACGGCTCGCCCGCACGAAACGCGTCCCAGTCGAAATCCGAGCGCCGCGTCTCGAGCAGGACCGCGACGTCGACGAGCCAAAGCGGGCGGAGCGCTCCGTGACGCAGGAGGTGCAGGCAGACCAGACGCAGGTGATCCGACGCTCCGAATACGCGCACGGCGACGTCGCCGAGGGCGACGCATTCGCTGCGCGCCACGAGGTCAGCGGCGGCTCGATCGTCCAGCTCGCCGAAGCCGGCATGGAGGTCGACCGGCGCGTCGCCGGTTGCGTCGAGGGCAGCCTGGGCGCGCTCGGCCAGCGCGGCGGGCACGTACAGATCGATGTCGCCCATGGGCCGCAGGCTCGGGCTCGGATAGCAGCGCGCCAGCGCCCAGCCCTTGCCGAGGATCGGCTCGATGCCCGCATCGCGGAGCACCGCGAAGACGCGCGCCAGCGGCGCTTCGCGCATTCGAGCCTGAAGGGCGGTGAGCCGATGGGCCTCGTGCAGCGGCTCGAGCCAGGGAAACTCGGCGTGCGCCTGCCGCCGCAGGCGCCGATACGCCATCGCGCCGCAGCCCGAGCGAAGCAGCAGCTCGGTCAATGCTCTGTCCGGCAGAAGCGAGAGTGGCTCCGGCGCGGCGCGCCAGCAGCCGGCCAGGATCTGTGCGAGCGCCTCGCCGCGAGCCGCGTGGTTCAGCGCCGCTCCGCGCCCGCGAGCAGCAGCCGCGCAGTCTCGTCGGCCTCGCCGCGGCTGCCCTGGAGCATGTGCGCCTTG
>DATFEN010000320.1:0-23837 GCA_035251085.1 Vicinamibacteria bacterium
CGCCGTCACGACCGGCCATATCTCGCTGACGCCGAGCTCGGTCGTCTTCTGGACGACCAGCTCCATACGGTCGCCCTTGAGCGGGGACAGGGCCAGGACCAGACGCAGCGTCGACTCGGCGCGCGGGCTCACCGCCTCGCCCAGGTGGGCGGTGACCTCGCGCCGCGTGACGGCGTCGAGGACCGCGGCCCATTCGTGGCCGGCGCCGTCGAAGATGCGGACAGCGTCCCCGGACCGCAGGCGAAGCACCTCTCGGGCGTGGTGCGCGGCGTGCTCGGGGAGGTGTACGCGGGCGCCCGGCGCGGCGGCGGGAACGTGAAAGCGATGCGCGCTCATGGCAGGCTGAACGTCAGCGCCGACCATTCTCCATCGCGCCGTTCGATGGGCGTCCCGAGCGCGGCGTAGGCGTCGCGGACCGAGGCAGCCTCCTCTGCCAGCAGGCCCGAGAGAACCAGTGTCCCAGCGGGCGCGACGAGGCCCGCGAGGCCAGGGGCATGGGCGCGCAGCAGAGGCGCCGACAGGTTTGCGAGCACGAGGTCGAAGGATCGCGGCTGGAATGCCGCTCCGCCATCGCCCTCGACCAGGGCCAGCGGCACCTGGTTGAGGCTAGCGTGGTGACGCGCGGAGAGAAGCGCCTCAGGATCGTAATCGGAGCCGACGACGAGGCCCGCTCCCAACCGCGCAGCCGCGATCGCGAGGATCCCGGTGCCGGTGCCGATGTCGAGGACGCGCGACGGTTTTCGCGCCTCGAACAGACGCTCGATCTCGGCGAGGCAGAGGCGCGTCGTCTCGTGCGTCCCCGTCCCGAACGCGCGGCCCGGGTCGACGATCAGCACACGCGCATCGCCGGCCACGGGCTGCGGGACGTCCCATGGCGGCGCGACGAGGAAGGAGCAGACCGGGAAGCTGCGAAACGTCTCACGGAAGCGCGACACCCAGTCCACGTCGGGAACGCGCACGGGCTCGACGCGGGCTGAGAGCCCGGCGAGCCTCGCTCTCAGGCGCTCGACGCTGAGCGCCTCCGAGAAATACGCGAGCAGCGCGGCCTCTCCATCAGGGGCGCGCTGCACCTGGACGCCATGCGTACCGAGCTCCCAGAGCACGCCGATCGCCTCGTCCTCGCGGGCTTCGGGAATGGTGATGCGATAGGCGAGGACCGACGGGCAGCTATCCGTGGACGATCGCTTGTGGCCGATCGCTGATCGGTGCCTCACTGGCCAAGCAGGTCCCGCACCTTGTCGAAGAAGCTCTTGTCCTTGTCCTTCGAGGCGTCGGGGACGGAGAGCGTCTTGCCGAGCTGCTCGAGGAGCTTCCGCTGGTCGGGGCTGAGCTTGGTCGGAACCACCACGCGAACAGCGACGTGGAGGTCGCCACGGCCGCGACCGCCGAGCTGCGGCACGCCGTGGCCGCGCACGCGAAAGGACTGCCCGGACTGCGTGCCCTCGGGGAGGTGAACCTTCGCGCGGCCGGCGTCGGGCGTCGGGACCTCCACCGTGGCGCCGAGCGCCGCCTGTGTGATGCTGACGGGCACCTCGCAGAACAGGCTCGTCCCCTCGCGCCGGAAGAACGGGTGCTCCGCGACGCGCACCACCACGTAGAGGTCGCCGGGAGGCCCTCCCTGCGCGCCCGCCTCGCCCTCCCCGGCGATGCGAAGCTGGCTGCCGGTGTCGACGCCGCCCGGGATCTTGATCTGGATCTTGCGCTCGCGGACGAGCTGGCCGGCGCCATCGCACTCGCCGCATGGCTTGGTGACGATGCGGCCGGCGCCGCGGCAGCGCGAGCACGTGCGCGCGACGCTGAAGAAGCCCTGCTGGAAGGTGACCTGGCCCGCCCCGCCACAGCCTGGACAGGTCTGGGGGCTCGAACCCGGCGCGCTCCCGGTGCCTCCACAGGTGGCGCACGCTTCGGCGCGCGGGATCTGGATGTGGGTCTCGGCGCCGAAGAGGGCCTCCTCGAAGCCGAGCTCGAGGTTGTAGCGGAGGTCGGCGCCGCGGCGCGGCCCCCGCCGGCGCCCGAACACGTCGCCGAAGCCGAAGAAGTCCCCGAGGATGTCGCCGAAGTCCGCGAAGATGCTGGGGTCGAAGCCCGGCGTGGCGGAGCCCACGCCGGCGTGGCCGTAGGCGTCGTACCGGCGCCGCTTCTCCGGGTCCTGCAGGACGCTGTAGGCCTCGGCGGCCTCCTTGAATCGCTCCTCGGCCTGCTTGTCCGCGGGGTTCCGATCGGGGTGGTACTTCATCGCCAGCTTGCGGTAGGCGGACTTGACCTCCTGGTCGCTGGCGTTCCGCGGAATCCCGAGGATCTCGTAGTAGTCGCGGCTGGTGGTGGCGGCCATCAGCGGTCAACGCTCAAGGGATCGGTGTGGCGGGTCAACGCTGAGTGCTGATCGCTTCGGGCTGAATGCTTCCGTTCAAGGCCTGAGCATCGCCTGGCCGATCAGGCTGGCCGCCCGCTCCATGTCCGCCAGCCGGCCCTTGAGCTCCGCGATGTCGCCGTCCACGCGGGCCCGCTTGGCCTTCTCGATCGCGTCGAGGATGCGCTGCTGCTCGTCGGCGGTGAGCTTGCCCTCGAGGGCCTGGACGGAGCGTATCGTGTTCGTGACCAGACCGTCGAGCTGGCGCACGACCGCCTCCTGTTCCTTCTGGCTGCGCTCGTGCTGCTCGCGCTGGCGTGTCTCGCCCACCAGGCGGTTCAGCTCGGACTGGCTGAGCCCGCCCGAGGGGTGGATCACCACGGACTGGCTGCGGCCCGTGGCCTGGTCCTGGGCGCTGACCGAGACGATCCCGTTCACGTCGATCTCGAACGTGACCTCGACCTGTGGCACGCCCTTGGGAGCCGGCGGGATGTTGGTCAGCTCGAACTTGGCGAGGCTCTTGTTGTACGCCGACATGTCGCTCTCGCCCTGCAGGACGTGGACCTCGACCTTCGTCTGGTTGTCGGCGACGGTGGTGAACACGCGCCCCTTGCGCGTGGGAATCGTGCTGTTGCGCTCGATCAAAGACGTGAAGGTCCCGTCCTTCGTCTCGATGCCGAGGGTGTGAGGGGTGACGTCGAGGAGCACGAGTTCCTTGACCTCCCCGGCGATGATCCCGGTCTGGATCGCGGCGCCCATGGCCACGCTCTCGTCGGGATTGACCGCGCGGTTCGCCTCCTTTCCGAAGACGCGGCGCACCACCTCGGAGACCTGCGGAGCGCGAGTCTGGCCCCCGACGAGGAGCACCTCGTCGATCTTGTCGGGCGCAAGGCCGGCGTCGGACAGGCAGCGCTTGCAGGGCTCGACGGTCCGCTCGAGCAGGTCGTTCGTGAGGGCCTCGAACTTCTGGCGGGCCAGGACCGTGTTCAGGTGCTTCGGCCCGGACGCGTCCGCCGAGATGAAGGGCAGCACGATCTCCGTCTGCATCGCCGTGGAGAGCTCGCACTTGGCTTTCTCGCCGGCCTCCTTCAGGCGCTGGAGCGCCATGCGGTCCTGGCGCAGGTCGATGCCGGTCTCGCGCAGGAACTCCTCGATCAGCCAATCGATGATGCGCTGGTCGAAGTCCTCGCCGCCCAGGAAGGTGTCGCCGCCGGTCGCGCGCACCTGGAACAGCCCCTCGGACATCTCCAGGATCGAGATGTCGAAGGTGCCGCCGCCGAGGTCGTAGACCGCGATGAACTGGCCCCTTGCATTCTTGAGTCCGTAGGCGAGCGCGGCCGCCGTCGGCTCGTTGATGATGCGCGAGACCTTGAGGCCCGCGATCAGGCCGGCGTCCTTCGTGGCCTGCCGCTGCGGGTCGTTGAAGTAGGCCGGCACCGTGATGATCGCCTCCTCCACCGGCTCGCCGAGGTAGTCCTCGGCGGCGGCCTTGAGCTTCTGCAGCACGAAGGCCGAGATCTCCGGGGGCGAATACCCCTTGTCCTCGATCTGGATGTGACAGTCGCCGTTGCCGGACTCGGTGAGCTGATAGGGCATGAAGCGCCTCGCCTGCTCCACCTCCTTGGATGCGAACTTGCGCCCGATGAGGCGCTTCACGGCGAAGACCGTGTTGCGCGGGTTGGTGAGCGCCTGGCGCTTCGCGATCTGGCCGACGAGTCGCTCGCCCTTCGCGGTGAAGCCGACGATCGACGGTGTGGTGCGAGCGCCCTCCTGGTTGGGAATGACCTGGGGCGCACCTCCCTCCATCACCGCGACGCAGGAGTTGGTGGTGCCGAGATCGATGCCGATGACCTTAGCCACGTTAGTCCTCTTCCGCTCTCGACTCTAGTGCACGGGCTCGCCGCCGTCGTCCGCTCCGGCCTCGCCACGGGCGACCTTGACGAGGGCCGGTCGCAGCAGGCGGCCGCCCAGAAAGTACGCCTTCCGGAACGTCTGCACAACCGTCCCGTCCGCGAAGCCCGGCACCGCCTCGTAGGACAGGGCCTGGTGCGCCTCGGGGTCGAAGGGCTCGCCCGTGGGATCCTGCGAGGAGACGCCCTCGCTCTCGAGCAGCGCCACGATCTGGCGCTCGATCAACTCGATCCCTGAGCGCAGCGGGGAATCGGAGGGCAAGCTACCGAGGGCGCGATCGAAGTCGTCGAGGATCGACGCGAGCGCCTCGCAGATGCGTGCCGCGGCGGCGCGCTCCGCCTGCGCCCGGTCGCGCTCCACACGCTTCTTGTAGTTCTCGAAGTCGGCGCGCCGGCGCAGGAGCTGCTCGTGGAGCTCGTCGCGCTCGCGGCGCAGCGCCAGGAGCGCCTCCCGCGTGAGCGGCGGCTCGTTCCCCTCGGGCGCGGTCTCGAGGCCCGTCTCCTCCGAGGGCTTCTCCTGGTCCTCGACCGCCGAGTCGGGCGGGGCGCCGCCGTTGCCGGGCTTTTCGCTCACGCTCGGATCTCCCGCAGCGCCCGCGAGATCTCCCGCGCCACGTGATCGACGAGGGCCACGACGCGGGCGTACTCCATGCGCGTCGAGCCGAGCACGCCCACGCCCCAGCCGGCCTCGCCGCCGAGGGGATAGCTGGCCGCGACGAGCGACGTGCCACGCAGTTCGGGCTCGGGGTTCTCGCGCCCGATCACGATGCGGATGCCCTCGTCGGAGAGGCAGGCGTTGAGGATCTTCACCAGACGGCCCTTCTCCTCGAAGGTCTTGAAGAGAGCGCGCATCTGCTCCAGGTCGACCTCGCGCTGCTCGAGCATGTTCGCGGTGCCGTCCACGATCACGCTGCCGTCTCCGTCGCCCGCGAACGCGCGCTCGCCGAGGCGCACGGCCTTCTGCAGCAGCGAGTCGTAGAGCGCCTTCTCCTCCTGCATCAGCTCCAGCAGCCGCTGGCGCACCTCGGGCAAGCGCATGCCCGAGAAGTTCTGGTTCAGGTAGTTGGCGCAGGCCTGCAGGTCTTCCTGGCTCAGCTCCTCGGACATCTCGAGCACCTTGTGCGTCACGAGCCCGGTCTGGTCCACGAGCACGGCGAGGATGCGGTCAGCGGGGAGGCGTACGAAGTCCACGTGCCGGAAGCTGGTGCGGGCGATGTCGGGCGCGAGCACGAAGGCGACGTTGCGCGAGAGACGAGACAGCAGGTGGACCGCGTTCTCGAGCACCTCATGGGGCGAACCCTCCCGCGGCCGCAGGCCGGTGCGGATCGCCTCCGCCTCGCGGACGGGCAGCGACTGGCGCCCCATCAGCGCATCCACGAAGTAGCGATAGCCCTCGTCGGTCGGGACGCGGCCCGCACTGGTGTGGGGATGGTCCAGGAGCCCGAGCTTCTCCAGGTCGGCCATGATGTTGCGCACGGTCGCGGGCGAGAGCGGTCGCGCCAGGAGGCGCGACAGGCTCTCGGAACCCACCGGCTCCCCGCTGGCAACGTGGGCCTGGATCAAGGAGCGGAGGACCTCGGCGCTGCGTTCGTCCAGATTGGGATTCGGCATCTCTTGGGTGCTCAGGAGCCGTAACTCCTTCGCCTCGAAAAATTATAGCCCAACGCGGTCAGTCGATCTGAGCCCGCTGCAGGCCGCCGCTGAAGTCGATGTAGACGGACTTCCACTCGCTGAAGACGTCGAGGGCCTGCACGCAGGCTTCGCGGTGGCCGTTGCCCGTGGCCTTGGTGCCGCCGAAGGGCAGGTGCGTCTCGGCGCCGATGGTCGGAGCGTTGACGTAGAAGATGCCCGTGTACATCTCCTGCATGGCCCGGAAGGCGTTGCCGATGTCCCGGGTGTAGATCGAGGCCGACAGCCCGTACTCCACCGAGTTGCCGACGGCGATCGCCTCCTCCAGAGACGCGACCGGGATGAGCGCCACGACCGGGCCGAAGATCTCCTCGCGCGCGATGCGCAGTGCGGGCCCGACCCCGCCGAAGACCGTCGGCTCGAAGAAGAAGCCGCGGCCATGGGCGCCGGCCGAGAGCCGCCGGCCGCCGCACAGGAGCGTGGCACCTTCCGCCTTGCCGATCTCCACATACAGTTCGATCCTGCGGAGCTGAGCCTCGCTCACGACCGGCCCCATCTGCGTCGCCGGGTCGAGGCCGTTTCCGACGATCAGCGCGCTTGCGCGCTCGACGAAACGACGCGTGAAGGAATCGTAGATGCCGCGGTGCAGGACCACCCGGCTCGCCGCCGTGCAGCGCTGGCCGCTCGTCCCGAAGCCGCCCCAGAGGGCGCCGTCGACGGCCAGGTCGATGTCGGCGTCGTCCATCACCATGATGACGTTCTTGCCGCCCATCTCCAGGTGGCAGTGCTTGAAGAGGCGGGCCGCGGCCTCCGAAACCTTGCGGCCAGTGACGGTCGAACCGGTGAAGGACACCACGCCGACATCGGGATGCTCGACCAGCGCGGCGCCGGGCTCGCCGCCGCCCGTGACCAGGTTGACGACGCCGGGGGGCAGGCCGGCCTCCTCGAGCGCGAGCACGAGGTTGACTGCGGAGAGCGGCGTGTCCGGAGCGGGCTTGAGCACGACGGTGTTTCCAAGGACCAGGGCCGGCATCATCTTCCAGGAGGGGATCGCCATCGGGAAGTTCCAGGGCGTCACGAGTCCGGCGACGCCCACCGGCATCCGCACCGACATCTGGAACTTGTCGCGCAGCTCCGAGGGCGTCGTCTGGCCGAACTGCCGCCGACCCTCGCCGGCCATGTAGTACGTCATGTCGATCGCTTCCTGGACGTCGCCGCGCGTCTCCGCGAGCACTTTGCCCATCTCGCGCGTCATGGCGCTCGCGAACTCCTCCTTGCGCCGGACCAGGATCTCGGCGGCGCGGAAGAGGATCTCGCCGCGCTTGGGCGCGGGCAGCCGCTTCCAGGCAGGGAAGGCGGCCTTGGCAGCGGCCACGGCGGCGGCGACGTCCTCGGCGCCGGAATCGGCGAACCGGCCGAGGCAATCGCCGCCGTCCGCCGGGCTTGTGTTCTCGAACGTGCGGCCCGAGGCCGCAGGCCGCCACTGGCCGGCGACGTAGTTGCCCCGCACCTCGGCCATGGGAGCGACGAGCGGCTAGGGCGCCGCGGCGGCGGGCTTCTCTTGCCGCGGGGCTTCGACGCGCCCCATCTCGCTCTTGCCCCGGAAGACGGCGCCCTCGGCGATCGCAATGCGAGGGGCGCGGATGTCGCCTGTGAGTTTGGCGGTCGCCAGCAGTTCGATGCGCTGGCTCGCCGTGCAGTTGCCGACGACCTCACCGCTCACGACGACGCTGGCGGCGTGCACGCTGGCCAGCACGCGTCCGCCCTGGGCGACGCGCAGCTCGCGGGAGATCCGGATCTGTCCCTCGACCGTACCCTCCACCACGACGTCGTCGTCGCCGGTGATGTCGCCCTTGAGGCGCGCGCGCGCGCCAATCACGCTGACGCGCGCGACGGCTGGCGTCGTCGCCGGCGGCGCGGTAGCCGCGGCGGGCTTGGGCACGGGAACGGGAGCGGACGGCTTCTCCGGAATCGGCTCCGGCTTGGCCTCCGATTTTCCGAAGATGCCCATCCCTTCCTCCTCGAAGCGAACGCGACCGCGTCCCGAGCGGCGGTTGGAGCGGGCGACGGGATTCGAACCCGCGACACCGAGCTTGGGAAGCTCGTACTCTACCCCTGAGCTACGCCCGCCCGAGCCGAAACGCGGCGATGATAGCCACCGCACCCGCAGGGGTCAAGGAGCCGGACATGTCAGGCGGGCGGCGCTTTGGACTTCGGGCGCTCGTGCAGAACGGGGTGCTCACGTGCGTCAGCATCACGCTCGTGCTCGCGTCGGCAGAGATCGCGCTGCGGCTCCTTGGGCCCGCTGCAGGAGGCGGCAGGGAAGACCGCGTGGTGGCGCAGTACATGGGAAAGGATCCGGTGCTCGGCTGGCGCAAGAGGCCGAACGCGACGGCGGTCTATCGGCGCGCGGAGTACAGCGTCGAGGTCAGGGTCAACAGCCTGGGCCTGCGGGATCCCGAGCGTTCCCGCGAGGCGAAGCCCGGGACGCTTCGAATGCTCGCGCTCGGGGACTCCTTCGTCGAGGGCTACACCGTGGCGCTCGAGAACACGGTCACGCAGCAACTCGAGGGGCGCCTGACGGAGGCGAGCGGCTGTCCGGTCGAGGTCCTGAACGGCGGGACGGCGGGATGGAGCACGGACCAGGAGTATCTCTACTATCGCGAAGAGGCCGCGTCCTTCGGAGCCCGCATCGTGCTCCTTTTCCTCTACTACAACGACATCCTCGAGAACGTGCGGCCGTCGTACTGGGGACGAGCGAAGCCGGTGCTGGAGGACCGTGACGGGCGCCTCGAGATCGCCCCGCGCCCCGCGGGCAAGTCGGGCGGCGGCGAACGGCGCGCCGGTCCGGCCGCCGCCGCGGCGAATCCGCCTTCTGGCACGAGCGCTGCTCCGCACGGCTCGGCTCTTTACGAGTTCGTACGGCAGCGGCTGTTGCGGGGCCAACCGCGGCTCTACCAGCGCCTCGCGAGCCTCGGCGTGTGGCCGCCGCTCGAGCCGGAAGCGCCTTCCCAGGAGATGCGGGTCTTCCTGGCGAAGCCAGAGCCGCGCCTGGAGGCGGCGTGGCAGCACACGCTGCGCATCCTCGAGGCCCTCGCCGCCGATGTCACCGCGAGAGGCGCCCGGCTGGTGGCGGTCTACGTTCCGGCGGCCTTCGAGATCGACGATCGCGCCTGGGAGCTGACACGGTTGGCGTACGGCATGACCGAGCCCCAGTGGCGACGCAACGCCGTTGCCTCGCGGCTCATCAACGCCGGGAGGCGGCGGCAGCTCGCCGTCATCGACCTTTCGCACGCACTGCGCGAAGAGCAGCGCCTGGGCGCGACCTACTTCAGGCGAGATGCCCACTGGGCGGCGCGTGGCCACGCCGCGGCGGCGAAGGCCGTTGCCGCATTCCTGCGCGAGAACGGCTATCTGGCCTGTCCTAGCCTCGAATGATGTGCAGCACCTCGTCGCGCCGGCGCTCCATGTCGGCGGCCGAGAACGCCTCCAGGTTCAGGCGCAGCAATGGCTCCGTGTTGGAAGGCCGCACGTTGAAGTGCCAAGCGTCGTAGTCGACCGAGAGCCCGTCGAGCTTCGACACGCGTCCGTCCTTGTAGCGCTCCTCGATCCGGGCGAGGGCACCGGGCACGTCGGAGACCTTCGAGTTGATCTCCCCGGAGAGATGGTAGTGCTCGCGCAGCGGACGGAGGACCTCGCTGAGCGTGCGTCCCGCCGCGCTGACGTACTCGAGCATGAGGAGGGCGGGGATCATTCCGTTGTCGGCGAACCAGTTGTCGCGGAAGTAGAAGTGCCCGGAGACCTCGCCGCCGAAGACGGCCCCCTCATCGCGCATGCGCCGCTTGATGAAGGCGTGGCCGACGCGGTGCATGAGGGCTTCACCGCCGGCAGCGCGGATGCGGTCCGGCACGGCTCGCGATGCGCGGACGTCGTAAACGATCTTCGCGGCGCTCTCTCGCTTGCAGAAGGCTTCGCCGAGCAGCGCGGTCACGAAGTCGCCCGGCACGAAGCGGCCCGTGTCGTCGATGAAGAAGCAGCGGTCGGCGTCGCCGTCCCACGCGATGCCGAGGTCCGCGTGCTCGGCCAGGACGCGCTCCATGATCTCGCGCCGGTTCTCCTCGACGAGCGGATCTGCGGGATGGTTGGGGAAGGTCCCATCGACGTCGAAGTACATCCGCACCTGCGCGACGGGCAGCCGCTTGAAGGTCGCCTCGGCGCCGATGGCGCCCATCCCATTGCCGGTATCCAGGACGACCTTGAGCGGCCGGACCTTCTCCGCGTCGATGAACGAGAGGCAGTGTGCGGCATACTCGTCGCTGATCGCCGCCTCGAGGGGAGGCTTCTCCGGATGCGGCGGCGCGTCGGCGAAACGGCCGGAGGTGAGCGCTTCCTTGATCTCCTTGATGCCGGCGTCGCCCGACAGGGCGAGCGCGCCCCGGCGCACCATCTTGATGCCGTTCCACTCCTTGGGGTTGTGAGAAGCGGTGATGATGGCTCCGCCGTCGAGGTCGTTCCTGGCCGCGAAGAAGTACATCATGTCGGTCCCGACGACGCCGATGTCGGTCACCTCGCAGCCCTGGCTCGTGGCGCCGCGCACGAAGGCCTGGGACAGCTCGGGCGAGGACAGGCGAGCGTCGCGACCGACGACGATGCGCCGTGCCCCCAGGTAGTCCACGAAGGCACGGCCGATGCGGCGCGCCGCCTCCGCGTCGAGCTGGCTGGGATAGAGGCCCCGGACATCGTAGGCCTTGAAGATGGACGGGTCGATCATCGCTCTCCTTAGTGTGTGCGCGAGTGGTCCGAGACCACGGTTCCCTCGCCCAGGCATGCCCCGGGGCCGACCACGGCGTGCCGGCCGACTCGGACGCCCGGTCCCAGCAGTGCGCCCTCGACGGTTGCATTCTCGCCGAGGCTGGCGCCGGCCCAGACGACGCTGTCCGCGGTGCGCGCTCCCGGCGCCAGGGTCGCGTCGGCGACCAGGACGCTGAAGGGCCCGACTGTGGCGTCGGCGGCCACCCGGCAGCGCGGGCCGACGTAGAACGGGCCCTCGAGCCTCGCGGCAGCATCGATCCGGGCGGACGGGTGAACGTGGCCGCCGTCGCGGCTTTCGCCGGCGAGGTCCACGGAGAGGCGGCGGCCCAGGATGTCCCTGTGGACCTGCAGATACTTCTCGGGCGTGCCGACGTCGATCCAGTACCCGGTGTGGACGTGGGCCATGACGCAGTCGCCGCGCGAGATGAGGCTGGGGAAGAACCCCCGCTCGATCGAGTGGTTCACGCCCGAAGGGATGAGGTCGAGCGCGCTGGTTTCGAGGATGTAGATCCCCGCGTTGATCGTGTCGGTCGTGATCTGGGACGGATCGGGTTTCTCGACGAAGCGCCGGACCCGACCCGTTGCGTCGGTCTCGACGAGGCCAAACGCCGCGGGGTTCGGCACCGGCGCGAGAACGATGGTCGCGGCGGCTCTCGATCGCTCGTGAAGCTCGACGACCGCCCCGAGGTCGACATCGGTCAGGACGTCGCCGTTGAGCACGAGGGTGCGCCGGTCCAGGTGAGGGGCTGCGTTCCTGACGGCGCCGCCGGTGCCGAGGGGCGTTTCCTCGACGGCGTACACGATGCGGCACCCGACGCCGGTGCCGTCACCGAAGGCTCGCTGGACCTGCTCGGGCTTGTAGGCGATCGAGAAGACGACCTCGTTGACGCCGATGGACGCCAGGAGGTCCAGCTGGTGCTGGAGCAGCGGCCGATCCACGACCGGCACGACGGGCTTCGGAGTGCCGAGGGTCAAGGGCCGCAAGCGGGTGCCTTCGCCTCCAGCAAGGATGACGGCCTTCATCGGGCCGGGGATCATAGCACCCGGCGCCAGGAGGAGGCCCGACGGCTTGTAGGGAATTCCCTGTATCTCTAGGAACAGAAACCACTTCGGCCGCCATCTTCATTGACGGCGCTGGCGTCGCTGCCTTAAGATCTGAAGGTTTATGAGCGATAGCCAGACGGCGACTCTCGAAGCGCCGCAGAGCGGTGTCGGTGCGGAGCTCCTGAACCGGATCGAGGCGAGGACCGCCTGCGTGGGCACGATCGGGCTGGGCTATGTCGGCCTGCCCCTCTCCGTCGAATTCGCAACCGCCGGCCTCTCGGTCATCGGCTTCGACCTGGCGGTGGAAAGGGTCTCATCCATCAACGACGGTGAGTCGTATGTCAGCGACGTGGCCTCCTCGCGCCTCAAGCCCCTGGTGGAGTCGGGGAAGGTCAAGGCGACGACGGAGTTCGCTCAGCTCGCGAAGTGCGATGCCATCGTCATCTGCGTTCCGACGCCGCTCGGGAAGACGAAGGATCCCGACCTGTCGATGGTCGTGGACGCGACCGACGCGATCGCAGCCCGACTGCGGCCAGGACAGCTCGTAGTCCTGGAGAGCACGACCTATCCGGGGACGACCGAAGAGCTGATCCTGCCACGGCTCGAGGCGGGCGGCCTCAAAGTGGGAGAGGACTTCTTCCTGGCCTTCTCGCCCGAGCGTGTGGACCCCGGCAACCCGCGCTTCAACACGCGCAACACGCCCAAGATCATCGGGGGCATGACGCCCCGCTGCGCGGCCGTCGCCCGGAGCCTCTACCGGCGGGCGGTGGACACGGTCATCCCAGTGTCCTCCCCGCAGGCTGCGGAGATGGTCAAGCTGCTCGAGAACACGTTCCGAAGCGTGAACATCGCCTTGGTCAACGAGGTCGCGCTGATGTGCGACCGCCTGGGCGTCGACGTGTGGGAGGTCATCGACGCGGCGGCCAGCAAGCCCTTCGGCTTCATGCCGTTCTATCCCGGCCCCGGCCTCGGCGGCCACTGCATCCCGATCGATCCGTTCTATCTGTCGTGGAAGCTCAAGACGCTGAACTATCGCGCGCGCTTCATCGAGCTGGCGGGCGAGGTGAACTCGGAGATGCCCGAGTACGTCTGCGACCGCGTCGCGGACGCGCTCAATGATCGGGAGCGCAGCGTCAAGGGAAGCCACGTCCTGGTGCTGGGAATCGCCTACAAGCGGGACGTGGAGGACGTCCGGGAGTCGCCGGCCCTCGACATCCTCAGGCTGCTCGAGAGCCGTGGCGCCCGCGTGTCGTACAACGACCCGTACGTGCCGAGCCTGAGCCTGGACGGCCAGACGCTGCAATCGCAAGAGCTGATGCCCGCGGTGCGTGACGCCGACGTCGTGGTGATCGTCACGGACCACTCCGGTTACCGCTACGAGGAGATCGTCGAGGAGGCTCAGCTCGTTCTCGACACGCGCAACGCGACGCGCGGCATCGCGTCCCCGAAGGTGCTGAAGCTCTGAGAGGCCGGGCGTGAACCTGCCGAACGCCCTGACGATGCTCCGGATCTTCCTCGTGCCGGTGCTCGTCGTGCTCCTGCTCACGCGCACCGAGCATGGGCTGCTCCTGGGCGCGGCGGTGTTCGGCCTGGGCGTGCTGACCGACTATCTAGACGGCTACTTCGCCCGGAAGCGCAACCAGGTCACGCGGCTGGGCATACTTCTCGACCCGGTCGCGGACAAGCTGTTGACGGCTGCCGCGTTCATCTCGCTCGTGGAGATGGATGCGGTGCCGGCGTGGATGGTGGTGATCATCGTGGGGCGGGAGTTCGCGGTCACCGGGCTGCGCAACGTCGCGGCGAGTCGGGGGATCCTGATCCCGGCGTCGGGGCTGGGCAAGGGCAAGATGGTGTCGCAGGTCGTGGCGATCTTCCTGCTGCTCTTCGCGATCCGGTGGCCGATGTTCCGGATCGTCGGCCTCGTGGCGCTCTGGGTCGTCGTCATCATGGCCCTGGCCTCGGGCCTCGACTATTTCCGGCGCTTCTGGAAGACGGTGTCGCGTCCCTCGACACGTCCGGAGGAGCCTGGGCTGCCCGGCGCTGCGGCCTGACGCGGCCTGAAGGAGGAAAGGCCCGGCACAGGCCGGGCCTTTCGATGCGAGGCGAGTTGCGCTCCGCTACTTCAGCTCGACCTCGTCGCCGTTCATGACCGCGTCCCGGCTGTAGATCACCTTGGCGACTGACGTCCTCTCGCGCGTGGCGAGCACGGCGAGCTCTCCGATGACGTTGCGGGGTGTCGGCACCGAGGGATACATCGTCCGGTAGATGACCATGACGTTGCCGGGCGCGATCCCAGCCTCCGTGCCGAGATCGATGGTGACGATGCCTCCGGTTCCGGAGATCATGGCGTCGGCGGCCTGGTCCACGACATAGCCGTGCGCCTTGCCCGAGGGCGGGGTCATGCGGTCCGCCGGCGGTTTCCTGAGCACCAGGGGAACGTTCGCCTTCTCGAACGTGCGGAGGTAGTCGCCGGCGTGGATGTCGTCACAGATCTGCTCCACGATGAGGCTGGCGACGTTCTCCTGCACGAGGATCACGCGACCCCAGCCGGTGGTTTCGATCTTGGTGCCGAGGTTGCTGCCCGTGACCGGGTGACGGACGTCGTAGACGGCCTGGTGGAACGTGAAGACGTCGCCTGCCTTGATCCCGGCGTTGGAGCCCTTGTTGAGGTAGAGGATGTCCCGCGCCGTGAAGGCGGACTTGTCGGCGCCGTCCTCCGACCCGAGGATCTGGAGGCTGTCGTCCTCCTTCTGCTGCACGACGTACGGGGCGCACTGCATGGTCGCGGCCTCGGTGATGGGGTAGAGCACAGAACCGGCCTCGAGCTCCTCACCGAGTTCCTCTTCGCCGACTCCCTCAGGGCCGGCCGCGCCCGCCCCCTCCGCCAGGAGAGCGATCTTGGGAAGGATGATCGGGTCACCGGGGTAGATCCAGTGCGCGTCGCGAATGTACTTGTTCTCGTTCCAGACCTGCGGCCAGAGGTAGGGGTTCTTGAGGAAGCGCGCGGAGATGTCCCAAAGCGTGTCCCCGCGGACGACGATGTAGTAGTAGGCGCCCTCGGGGATGCTCTCGGGGTACTTGTTCTTGGACCAGTGGGGCGCGACGGTCGCCGGACCGATCAGCAGCCCCGGCGGTGCCGGCTGATCGCCGGCGCGGCGGGGCGTGAAACCTTGAGCCTCCTGTGCAGCCGACCACGGGGCAAGGGCGAGCAGCAGCGCAAGGCCGCGGAGTGTGGTTCCCAAAGGTCTCACTGCCTTACCTCCTGGACGGGACCGCTTCCGTCCACAAGTCCATGAGCACCCGCCACTTCAAACTCGCCGCCAAAACGGCGGGCAACCCGCAAGACACGCGGAAGTTTGGCGGATGCTAACAGGAAAAAGAACGCCTCGTCAAGAGCTTTTTTATGGAATTCTAAAGTGACACTTGAGCTTACGGCTGAGGAGGCGGTGGCGGTCCCGCGTCGGCCTTCGGGGGAGGGGCCGGCGCGGACTTCATGGCTTCATCGATCAGCTCGCGCGCCTGCTGAAGCCAGCCGCTGCCAGGGTACGAATCGACGAGGCGTTGAAGATGGGGCAGGGCCTCGGCCGGGCGCCCCTGTGCCATGAGGCACTCTCCGAGGCGGAAGAGGACTTCGTCGATCCCGTCGAAGTCGGGGTACTCGGCGACGAGGCCCTCGTAGCGGGGTATCGCCGAGCGGCACGCCTTGCGCGTGCGCTGGTAGAAGTAGCCTGCGTGCAATTCGGCCCTGGCGAGGCTCTGGCGGCAGTCGCGGATGCGCAGCTTGGCTGGTTCGACCCATTGCGAGCGCGGATAGGCCTCGAGGAGCCGATCGAACTCGGCCAGCGCTTCCACCGTCGGGGTCTGGTCGCGATCAGAGCCGTGCCGCCGCCGAAAGTAGCACTCGCCGGTCTGAAACTGCGCGTAGTCGGCCTTCGGATGCGACGGGTAGAGCGTCACGAAGTCGCGGTAGGCCGAGACAGCCAAGATGTAGTTTGCATCGCCGCCCTCGTTGAAGTACGCGTCGCCCAGGGCGACCCGCGCCTCCGGGGCGTACTGGCTTTGCGGGAATGCGTCGATGATGCGGCGGAAGTGCTGCCGCGCGTTCTCCCAGTGTTTCTTCCCGAAGGCGGTCTGGCCGGCCTCCCAGATGACCTGGTCCGAGTTGCTCGCGAGGATCGCGAGGTCGGCGTCGCCCGACGCGCAGCCGAGCGGCCCGAGGGCCAGCAGGCTCGTCACGAGGGCGCGCTTCAAGGCAACTCCCGGATCCAGGCCCATTCCCGGGCGAGGCCTTCGTCGAGCGGCACGGTCGACCGGAAGCCGAGATCGCGCCGCGCCGCCTCGGTCGCGGCGTGCGTGTCGCGCATGTCGCCCTTCTGGGCTTCCTCGCGGGCGATCTCCAGGGCGCGCCCCGTCACACGCGAGATCCGTTCGAGCACGTTCGCCAGGGTCACTCGCTCGCCGCCACCCACGTTATAGACGCAGCCTGGGCGCCCGGTCTCGGCCGCCGCCCGGGTCGCCGCCACGATGTCGTCCACGAAGGTGAAGTCGCGGGTCTGGCGCCCGTCGCCGTAGATCGTGATCGAGGCGCCGTCGCGCGCGGCCTTGAGAAAGCGGTGGAAAGCCATGTCGGGGCGTTGACGCGGGCCGTACACGGTGAAGTAGCGCAAGCTCACGACCGGCAGCCCATGGTTCCGGCCGTACAGCTGGACCAGGTGCTCAGCAGCCAGCTTGGTGACCCCGTAGGGCGAGACCGGATGGCAGGCGGCGTCCTCGCGCAGGGGGAGCGCCGGAGCGTCGCCGTAGACCGAAGAGGAGGACGCGAAGACGAAGCGTGGAACACCGGCCGCGACAGCCGCTTCGAGCAGGCGCTGCGTTGCGAGCACGTTGTTGTCCGAATAGACGGCGAAGTCACGTCCCCACGAGGCGCGAACCCCGGCCTGAGCTGCCAGGTGGTAGACGTGGCGCGCATCCTCGAGCAGGGCGGCGAGGTCCATGCCGAGGAGCGAGCCCTCGACGAAGCGGAAGCGGGTGTCGCACCTGGCCGCGGCCAGGTTGCGCTCCTTGACCTCGCGCGGGTAGTAGTCGACGAACGCATCCACGCCCACCACGTCGTGGCCCTCAGCGAGCAGCCGCTCGCAGAGGTGCGAGCCGATGAAGCCCGCCGCGCCCGTCACGAGCGTCTTCAAACGAGCAGCCTCCGCAGCTCCTCGGGCAGGCGGCGAGGCTTGCCGGCCGCATCGGTCGAAGCGTGGGTCGTGGCGCCGGTGGCGACGAGCTCCGGAACGCCCTCGCGCCGCACCTCGTATTCGAACTCGAGGCGCGCCCCCCCCATGCCTCGGAGGCGCGTCAGCACCTCCAGGTCGTCGTCGTAGCGGGCGGGACGCAGGTACGCAGCGTGGCAGTCGATGACCGGGAGGCGGAGCCCACGTGTCTCCATGTCGCGGTAGGTCGCGCCGAGGCCGCGCAGCAAGTCCGTGCGCCCGACCTCGAACCACGCGAAGTAGTTGCCGTGCCAGGCGACGCCCATCTGATCGGTCTCCGCGTAGCGCACGCGGACGCGCGAGCGCGACTCGATCACCGGCAGGCCTCGATCAGGCGCCGCGCGGCGGCTTCGGCGTCTCCGCCAGCAAACACCGCTGAGCCCGCAACCAGGATCTCGGCGCCGGCGGCGACGAGCGCCGGCGCGTTCGTGGCGTCGACGCCCCCGTCCACTTCGATGCGCACCGTGAGCCGGCGGGCGCGAGCCTGTTCGGAGAGGCGCCGGATCTTGTCGAGGCTCGCGGGGAGGAAGGCCTGGCCGCCGAAGCCGGGGTTGACCGACATCACGAGCACGTACTCCAGCTCGGGCAGGATCTCGTCGAGGGTCGCGAGCGGGGTGGCCGGGTTGATCGCGACGCCCGCGGTCACGCCGCGGCCTCGCAAGTGGGCGATCGTCCGCTGCAGGTGGGCCAGCGCCTCCACATGGACGCTGATCCAGCTCGCCCCCGCGTCGGCGAAGGCGTCGACGTAGCGGTCCGCGTTTTCGATCATCAGGTGGACGTCGATGGGCAGGTTCGTTGCCCGCCGCACCGCCTTGACGACCGGCGGCCCGACCGTCAGGTTCGGGACGAAGTGGCCGTCCATCACGTCGACGTGGACGACGCCGGCGCCGCCGCGCTCGGCGGCTTGTATCTCCTCGGCCAGGCGCCCGAAGTCGGCCGCCAGGATGGACGGGGCGAGGATCATGGCTGGGCCTGGCTCACCTCGAGGCTTACGCTGGCCCGCCGGCTGACGCGATGCCCGGCTGGCGGGCTCTGGCGCAGGACCACGCCGCTCGCGGCGCCCGGATAGCTCCTGTAGCGGAGGTCAGAGACCTTGAGGCCGGCGGCCGTGAGCGGCGCCAGCACGGCGTCGGCCCGCTGGCCGATCAGGTCAGGCATGACGTAGTCGCGCCGCGCCGAGCCGCGGCTCACGAGGAGCGAGAGGCCACCCTCGATGACCTCGACCTCGCCCGGCGGCGGGTGCTGCACGAGCACGGTGCCCTCCTCCGCCGGATCGTCGACCTCGGCGACGCGAGCCACGTCGACCCGGGTCTGGTCGAGGGCGACCCGTGCGGTCCGCAGGCTCTGGCCCTCGACGGCGGGTAGTGTCAGCTTGCGCGGTCCCAGGCTCAGCCAGACGCGGACGCTCCGATGGCTCTTCAACGCCGAGCCGGACGGCGGCTCCTGGGACACGACGTGGTCAGGGGGGATGCGGGGATCGTTGCGCTTGCCCTCCACGCGGAGGGATAGCCCGCGGCGTCCGGCGATGCCCGCGGCCTCGGGCATGAGCTTTCCCACGAGCGTCGGGACCTCGACCTGCTGCGTGTCGAGGACGGAGCGCATCGTGAGAAGGGCGGAAACCCCCGCGGCCAGCAGCAGGGCCAGCCCGAGGGCGCCAGTCTTGATCGTCAGGGATAGGACGCGCTTGGGACTCAAGGTGAGCGGTCAGAATATCATGAAGGCGAATCTCCTCCGCGGCGCAGGACCGCTGCGAAGAAGCCCGCCTCGCCTGTCGCGAGGTCGGCCGAGGCGGCCGGCAGCGCCTCGAGCCGATAGTCGCGGCGCGCCGCCAGGAAGGCCGCAACCACCTGGTCGTTCTCCTCCGGCTCCGAGGAGCAGGTCGCATAGACGATCCGCCCCCCGTCCCGCGAGAGCGGCGCGAGCGCATCGAGCAGTCGACGCTGGCGCGCGGCATGGGACGCGAGGTCACGTTCATGGACGCGCCAGCGCAGGTCGGGACGGCGCGCCAGGGTCCCAAGGCCCGAGCAGGGGGCATCCAGGAGGATCTGGTCGAAGGCCATCCCGGCGAACGAGGGGCGCTCGGCGTCGCCCCGGACCAGATGGACCCCGGGCGATCCCCAGGCGCGGGCCAGCCGCGCCAGCGTCTCGAGCCGTCGCCGCGAGGCCTCGACCGCGACCACGAAGCCTGTTTCGCCTCTTTCCTCGAGCCAGTCCGCGAGCACCAATGTCTTTCCGCCGGGAGCTGCACAGGCGTCGAGAGTCCGACCCGGGCCACAGGCCAGGGCAGCAACGCGCTGCGCCGACTCGTCCTGCAGGTAGAGGACGCCGGCCGCGTGAAGATCGGCAGGGCGTCCACCGCCCGCAACCCACGCGCCGGGCGTCGCGGCAGGCCGCGGCTCGAGCCCCGCCCCCTCGATGCGCTGCATCGCGTCCGGGTGACGCGGGTTCAGTCGAAACACGGCGGGCGGCTCGACGATCGCGCCGCGGGCCCGTCTGACTGCGCCGGAGGGGCCGAAGCGCGCGAGCCAGCGCTTGGCCAGCCACTCGGGCAAGGAGGCGGACGTCGTGAGCCAGGCGAGCGGATCCCGCTCGGGATCGGGCTCTGGCGGAGGGCCTTCGCGAGCGAGCCGCCTCAAGACGGCGTTGACGAAGCCGGCACCTCGCGGCGAGACGCTGCGCGCCAGGGCCACGCTCTCGTGGACTGCGGCGCGCGCCGGGACGCGCAGGTGAAGGAGCTGGTGAGCACCGAGACGCAGGACGGCGCGGAGCCGCGGGTCGACTCGGTCGAGGTGTCGGTCAAGGAGCCGGCCCAGCGCGTGGTCGATCGCGCCGCGGCGCCGCAGCGTTCCCAGCACCAATTCGTGAAGGAAAGCGCGCTCCCGGGGCGGAAGGTCTGCGACGTCGGCACGGGCCAGGCGGTCGGCCAGCGTGCCGGGACCACGCTCCACGTCGCGCAGGACTCGGAGGGCGATTGCGCGCGCCGGCGTCGACACGGTGCTTACTCGAAGCGGGCGTCGGGTCCCGGCCTCGCGCCGAGGGCGAAGGCCGCACCGCTCATGCGCTTCCGGCCCTCGGGCTGCACCTCGGTCAACGCCAGCGTGGTGCCGGAGCCGCAACCGACGAGGAGCGAGTCGCCTTCGCGGCCGAGGATCTTTCCGACCGCCGAAGCACGCCCCGGAGCCTCTCGCGCGCGCCAGACGGCGAGCCGAGAGCCAGCCCACGTCGTGAAGGTCCCCGGCCAGGGGTTGAAACCGCGGACGCGGCACGCGAGAGCCGGAGCAGGCTGCCTCCAGTCGAGCCGCCCGTCCTCCTTCCTGAGGATCGGTGCGAGGGTCGCCTGGACGGGGTCTTGTGGCTCCGGCCTCAGGGCGCCGCGCTCCATGTCGCGCAACGTCTCGAGGAGCAGGTCGGCCCCGAGCCGCGCCAGCCGTGGTGTGAGCTCTGCAGCAGTCTCCTCGGGCGCGATCGGCGTCGCGCGACGTAGGAGAACCGGTCCGGTGTCGAGCCCTTCGTCGAGCAGCATCGTCGTCACACCTGTCTCGGTCTCGCCCTTCGCGATGGCCCACGCGATCGGCGCAGCCCCCCGGTAGCGGGGGAGCAGCGAGGCGTGGACGTTGACGGTGCCGAAGCGGGGGATGTCGATGACGGCGCGCGGGAGCAGCTGGCCGTAGGCGACGACCACCTGAACGTCCGGAGCGAGGGCGCGCAGGGCCGCCTGCGCCTCGGCTTCGCGAACGCGGTTCGGCTGAAGGACCTTCACGCCGCGGGCCTCGGCGACCGGCTTCAGTGCCGGCGGCGCGAGGGCGCGACCCCGGCCCTTCTCGCGGTCTGGCTGAGTGACGAGAGCGGCCACGCCGTGCCCGGCGTCGACCAGCACCTCGAACGAGGGTATGGCGAAGGCCCCGCTGCCCATGAAGACGACCCGCAACTACGCGTCCCAGCCGGAGCGGGCTCGCTTCTTCAGCTTGCGCTTCATGAGGTCGCGCTTGAGCGGCGTGAGCCGATCCACGAACACGAAGCCGTCGATGTGGTCGATCTCGTGGCAAAACGCCCGCGCCAGCAGGTCTGTGGCGTTGAGCACGCGCTCCTGGCCATCCAGGTCGAGGCCCTTGACGACGACCTTCGCCGGCCGCACCGGTGAGCCGCCGTAGCCGGGTACGGACAGACAGCCCTCCTCGTGCCGCTGCTCGCCCTCTCTCGAGACGATCTCAGGGTTCACGAGGCAGATGAGCTGCGTGCGGTCTTCGCCGACCGTGAGGTCCACCACGATCACGCGCAGCGGCACGCCGATCTGCGGTGCCGCCAGTCCGATGCCGGGCGCCGCGTACATCGTGTCGACCATGTCGTCGACCAGGCGGCGCACCGCGTCGTCGATCTCGCGCACTGGCTGCGACGGCGCGTGAAGCACGGGATCTCCCCATTTGCGGATAGGATGGATGGCCACGCCCGGATCAGGCCTCCTGGGGACGTCGCGCCAGGAACGCGCGCCACTGCGAGCGGGTCGCCTCCAGGTGCCCCAGATACTCGTCCAGGGAATCGCCGCCGAACTTCTCGAGCATCGCATCGGCGAGGATGAGGGCGATCATCGCCTCGCCGACGACGCCAGCAGCGGGCACGACGCACGTGTCGCTGCGCTCGACTGAGGCCGTGCGGGGCTCCTTCGAACGCATGTCGATGGAGCGTAGGGGGCGCATCAGCGTCGGGATGGGCTTCACGACGGCGCGAGCGCGCAGCTCCTCGCCGTTCGTCACTCCGCCCTCCAGGCCGCCAGCCCGGTTCGTGGGACGCACGATGCCGGCGCCATCGTCGTAGAGGATCTCATCGTGGAAGCGGGAGCCGGGAATCATGCCGGCCTCGAAGCCCCCTCCGAGCGACACGGCCTTCACGGCGGGGATCGACATCAGCGCCTGGGCGAGGCGCCCGTCGAGGCGCCGGTCCCATTGCGTGTAGCTTCCCAGGCCGGGCGGCAGGCCGCGGGCGACGACCTCGAACTCGCCGCCGACGGAATCGCCGGCCTTCTTCGCCGCGTCGATCTCGGCGATCATCGCTTCGGCCACGCGCGCGTCGGCGCAGCGCACCGGGCTCTCCTCGATCGCGCCGAGGCTCTCCCAGGGCTGCCCGGACGCTTCGGCGGCCGCTGAGCCGATGCGGACCACGTGGCTGCGGATCTCGACCTCGGACGCGCGGAGCAGGCCCTTCGCAAGCGCGCCGGCGGCGACTCGGGCGGCCGTCTCCCGTGCGCTGGCGCGCTCGAGCACCTCGCGCAGGTCGTCTTTCAGGAACTTCAGCGCGCCCGCCAGGTCCGCGTGTCCGGGCCGCGGATGCTTCAACGCCTTCCGCGCCTTGGCCTCCAGGGGCTGCGGATCGGGCGACATGACGTCCCGCCAGTTGTCGAAGTCGCGGTTGCGGATGAGGAGCGTGACCGGGCTGCCGAGCGTGCGGCCGTGGCGCACGCCGCCGAGGATCTCGACGGCATCGCTCTCGATCTTCATCCTCTGGCCGCGGCCATAGCCGCCCTGGCGGCGCCGCAGGTCCGCGTCGAGCGCGGCGCGGTCGACGCCCAGGCCGGACGGCAGGCCCTCGATCACCACGGTCAGCGCCGGCCCGTGCGACTCGCCCGCAGTCAGGAAGCGCAGCATCGACCGCCGCGGAGACTAAGGGCGGGGTTCGGGGGGTGTCAAGGCGATCCGTGGGCCGGGCGATTGGCCGCTGTGACGCTGGGTGGAAGTGTCACAAGGCGTTCGTGGCCGGCGGCCGTGGAACATAGAGTCCCGGCCGTTCCCTCCCAGGAGAAAACATGCCGCTCCATGAGATTGGTGAGCTGCAGGTGCGCGCCGCTCAGGCCCTCGGCCGGCACGCCGAGGTGCTGGCCGCGGCCAGCCGTGCCCGGGGAGGTCGCTCTCGCTTCGCGCTCGAGAAGGCCGAGGCCCTGCTCGAGATGATGCAACACACGCAGGCGCTGCGGATCGCGACCCGCGCCCTGCGCACCCGGCCCGAGGACCACGACGAGGAGGCGCGTTTGCGGCTGGTGCGGGGCCGCGCGCTGTGGCACCTGGGGCGGACCGGTCGCGCGCTCACGGAACTGAGGCGCGCGGCGGGCCTCGCGAGCTCGCCTTTGACGCGGGCGCGCGGCCTCGAGGAGATCGCGCACCTGGAGTGGCACGAGCAGCGTTTCGAAGCGGCGCGCGCAGCCGCCGACGAGGCGCTTGCGCTCTACGAGCAGGCACGCCGTCCCGACGGCATGGTGAGGGCGCTCGAGGCGGTCGCCGGCATCCACCGGGACAGCGGACGCTTCGAGCTCGCGTTGCGCGCGCACGGGCGCCGCATCGAGGCGACCCGTGCGACCACGCGCGTCGACGAGCAGGCGAGCGCCCGCGCCGATCGCGGCGACCTGCTCGCCTTCATCGGGCGCTGGGACGAGGCCGCCAGCGAACTGGACGTGGCCGTCGACCTGTTCCGGCGCCTGGGCGACGACCGCGAGCACACGGTCGCTCGGCCGCGGCGGGCCATGGTGGACCTGGCCAGGGGCGACCTTGCGGCCGTGGATCGGTCCCTGGCACGCGCGCGGGAGTGCGCTTTCGAAGCGCCGCGTCTGCGCGGCGAGCATCACCTGCTCGCCTCAGACCTGCACTTGGCTTCCGGCGACGCACGAGGCGCCGAGGCGGAGGCCCGCGAGGCCCTTCAGGCCTTCGCGAGCGTTCGCTCGCTCGAGGGCACCTGCCGCTCGCAGATCCGCATCGCCCATGCCATCGTCGGCCAGGTTCGTCCGCGCGAGGCCATCTCGGCAGCTCGCCGGGCGGTGCGCTGTGCGCCGCGCCCGCGGAGGGACCT
>DATFEN010000324.1:0-3391 GCA_035251085.1 Vicinamibacteria bacterium
CATCATGAAGGCCCTGATCCAGCGCGGCATCATGGCCACGGTCAATCAGAGCCTGGAACCTCAGCTCGCAATCGAGATCTGCCGCGAGTTCAATTACGAGGCGACGATCCAGTCCTTCGAGGAGACGGTGGTCTTCGAGCAGGCCGAGCAATCCGACCCCAAGGACCTCCTGCCGCGCGCTCCTGTGATCACGGTCATGGGCCACGTGGACCATGGCAAGACCTCGCTCCTCGACGCGATCCGCGAGACGCAGGTGGCGGCCGGCGAGGCGGGCGGCATCACGCAGCACATCGGCGCCTACCACGTGGACGTCGGCAATCGGAAGGTCGTCTTCCTGGACACGCCCGGTCACGAGGCGTTCACCCTGATGCGCGCGCGGGGCGCTCGGGTCACGGACATCGTCGTGCTGGTCGTGGCCGCCGACGACGGCGTCATGCCCCAGACCCTCGAGGCCATGGACCACGCCAAGGCTGCGGGCGTCCCCATCGTCGTGGCCGTCAACAAGATCGACAAGGCCGAGGCGCAGCCGGACCGCGTGAAGCAACAGCTCTCCGACCGCGGCCTCATGCCCGAGGAGTGGGGCGGCGAGACCGTGTTCGTCAACGTGTCCGCGAAGAAGCGCCAGAACCTGGACCAGCTTCTGGAGATGCTGCTGCTCGTCTCCGACATGAAGGAGTTCAAGGCCAACCCGCGCAAGCCGGCCTCGGGCACGGTCCTCGAGGCGCGTCTCGACAAGGGCCGCGGCCCGGTGGCGACCGTGCTCGTCCAGGACGGCACATTGCGGGTGGGGGACACTGTCGTCGCGGGGGCCGTCTCCGGCAAGGTCCGCGCCCTCATGGACGACCAGGGACAGCGCCTCGAGCTGGCTGGGCCGGCGACGCCTGCCGAGATCCTGGGCCTCGGCGCGCTGCCGGAGCCCGGCGACCAGCTGCTAGTCGTGACCGACAGCGTCAAGGCGCAGTCGATCGTCAACTTCCGGCAGCTCAAGCTGCGCGAGAAGGCGATGGCGGCCTCGTCGAAGGTCCGCCTCGAGGACCTGTCCAGGGCGATCGCCGAGGGTCAGCTCAAGGAGCTGGCGCTCGTGATCAAAGCCGACGTGCAAGGCTCGATCGAGGCGGTCGTGGACCAGTTCCAGAAGCTGCCGCAGGACAAGATCAAGCTGCGCGTCATCCGCTCGGGCGTAGGCGCGATCACCGAGAGCGACGTGCTGCTGGCCCAGGCCTCGACTGCGGTCGTGGTCGGCTTCAACGTGCGGCCCGAGCGCAAGGCAGCCGACGCCGCGGAGCGCGACAAGATCGAGATCCGCCTCTACACGGTCATCTACGACGCCGTGGAGGAGATGAAGAAGGCGATGGAGGGCCTCCTCGAGCCCACGCTCAAAGAGGTGCGTGTCGGCGCCGCCGAGGTTCGCGATACCTTCAAGATATCCAAGGTCGGAACGATCGCGGGCTGCTACGTGCAGGACGGCAAGGTCACGCGCCAGGCCCAGGTGCGCCTGCTGCGCGACAACGTCGTGATCTACACCGGCAAGGTGGGCTCGTTGAAGCGCTTCAAGGACGACGCCTCCGAAGTGAAGGCCGGCCTCGAGTGTGGTATCGGCATCGCGGGATACAACGACGTCAAGCCGGGCGACGTGATCGAGTTCTTCGTCACGGAGAAGGTCAAGGAGACCCTGGAGTAGGCGTCCATCGCGGCGCGCCCGCTGAATCAGCGGACCCGCCTGGCGAGGTCGGCGAGCGACTGGCGGCCTGGCACCTCGATCAGAAGCCGGCCGGCCGCTCCGCCGCGACGCCTAAGGCCTTCTCGAGCGCAATGCCGGCCGTCCCGATCGTCCCTTCGTCGAACATCCGGTCGATGAGTGATACGCCGTGGGGCACGCGCCGCTTCGAGGCGAAGGTGGGCCGCGGGCGCGCCGGGTCGGGCGCCCAGTCGCTGCGCGCCTGCATCACCTCGACGAATCCGGCTCGCAGGACGAGTGCCGGGTGCCCCGTGAAGTTCGTGATCGTCAGGATCTCGTCTCGCAGCGACGGGACCAGCAGGACGTGCACCTTCTCGAAGAGGCGCGCCATCTCCTGCGCGACCTTCCGCCGCATGCGGTCGGCCTGGACGAAGTCCACGGCCGAGAGGAAGCGCGATTGACGGAAGAGGTTCGGCCAGGCGTCGGGCACCTGCATCGTGAGCTGGTCGATGCCGCGCGAGAGGGTGAGCTCCTCGAAGGCGGCCGCCCCTTCGGCGAAGAGGATGGTGTTGAGCGATCCGTAGGGCCAGTCCGGAAGGCTGACCTCGACCGGCACCATGCCTAGCCGGCGCGTGGCTTCGAGAGCCGCGCGGTCCACCTCGGTGGCCGGCGCCTCCTCCATCCACTTCGGTAGGAAGCCGACCCTGAGCCCCTTCACGGGAGCGTTGGCTTCGAAGTCGAGCCTGCTCTCTACGCTCGAGAGATCGCCCGGGTCCGGGCCCGTGATCGCTGCGAGCACCAGGTAGGCGTCCTCGACGCCGCGCGTCATCGGCCCGAGCTTGTCGAGCGACCAGCAGAGCGTCATGGCGCCCGTTCGCGGCACGCGGCCGAATGTCGGCCGCAGCCCCGTCACGCCGCACCGCATCGCCGGGTCCACGATGCTGCCGCCGGTCTCGCTTCCGATCGAGAACGAGACGAGCGCGGCCGCCGTCGCCGCGCCCGGGCCCGCGCTGCTGCCTCCCGAGCCTTCCTCGAGCAGCCACGGGTTCATCGTCTGGCCGCCGAACCAGACGTCGTTCAGCGCCAGGGCGCCGAGCGACAGCTTCGCGACGAGCACGGCGCCGGCCTCGTAGAGCCGCCGGACCACGACGGAGTCCGCGTCGGGCACGCGTTCTCGATACGGCTCGGCGCCGTACGTCGTGAGGATGCCCTTCGTGTCGAGGAGGTCCTTGACTCCGAACGGGATGCCGTGGAGCGGGCCCCGGCGCTTCCCGGCCGCGATCTCCGCGTCGGCCTGCCGCGCCTGGCGGAGAGCGTGCTCGTGTGTCGCCGTGATGACGGACCGGATCTTGCCGTCGAGGCGCGCGATCCGGTCGAGATAGATGCGGGTCAGACGCTCGGACGTCAGAGCGCGCGACTCGATCCAGCGCGACTGCACGGCGACGGGCGCGAAGGCGATCTCGTCATCGCGCTTCGGCAGTGGAGCCGGCGCTCCAGGGCTCCGCACGAAGCGGTCGCGCGTCGGCGGAGCGGGCAGTCCGGGGATCATGGGGTCCCAGAGCGTCGCGGGAGGGAGCGTTGCCTCGAGAGGAACCTTGCGCGGCCCCGTGCGCCGTTCCATCGTCGCGGCCATCGAGCGCTGCCAACTGCCCGCCATCTGATCCTTGTCCGCCTGCGTGAACTCGAGGCGGACCAGCTTCTCGGCCTCGGTGA
>DATFEN010000329.1:0-13153 GCA_035251085.1 Vicinamibacteria bacterium
AGCCGGGGGCGCTCGAGAAGGCGCTCGCGGCACGCCTCGCGCCCGCGCGCGAGCTGCATCCCTCGCTGCGCTTCGTCTTCGCGCGCGGCGGCCGGCGCGTCGCGGGCGATCTGGGCCTGCCCGCGACGCTTCCCCCATGGCTCGAGTCGCCCGGCTTCGCAGGACTCGTGAAGGCCGGCGAGGGGGAGGTGCTGCGAGGGTTGTGGCGCGAGGGCGAGGAGTTCCTTCTCCTCGAGTCGCCGCTCGACCAGAAGATCTTCGAGAGGCTGTCCGCGCGGACCGGCATCCAGATGTACACGGCCGGCGGCACGCTGCACTCCCAGTCGGACCAGAGTGGAGTGAGTTTCGACCTCGACGATTCGGGCGCACGACGGCTCGGCGACGCGCCCACCGGGGGTATGGCCTTCATCGCCACGCCCGAGCGCACCGACTGGGAGACCGGCAAGCGCGAGTCGGATCCGATGACGTTCGGGTTCCAGCCGATCGAGCTGATCCGGCACTTGTCCCCGGGCGCGTTGAACATGGCCGATCTGCTCGTGAAAGCCCTCGCAATCGTGGCGGGCGTCTTCCTCTTCGTCTACTTCATCGCCCTGGGACTCGGCCTGCTGCTGGCGCGCTCCATCACCGGCAGCATCCACGCGCTCTCGATCGGGACCGACCGGCTTCGGCAGGGAGACTTCGGCCACGTGATCAAGGTCACGAGCCGCGACCAGCTCGGCGAGCTGGCCGAGTCCTTCAACTCGATGGGCCGCGGCATCGAGGATCTGCTCCGGCAGCGCGCCGAGAAGGAGCGCCTCGAGGAGGAGCTGCGCATCGCCCGGCAGATCCAGATGAGCCTGCTCCCCCTCGAAGGCGCGATCACCCTGCCCGGCCTGCGCATCGCGGCGCTGTGCCTTCCGGCTGCCGAGGTGGGTGGGGACTACTACGACCTCATCCCGCTGTCCCCGACGCGCATGGGCGTGCTGATCGCGGACGTCTCCGGCAAGGGCACCTCGGCGGCGCTCTACATGGCCGAGCTCAAGGGCCTCGTGCTATCGCTGTCGCGCATCTACGACTCGCCCGCGAAGCTCCTGTGTGAGGCGAACCGCATCCTGTCGGCGAACATGGACGCGCGCTCGTTCATCACGATGACCTACGCCGTCGTCGACACGGCGGCAGCGAGCATGCGATACGCGCGGGCGGGGCACAGCCCGATCCTGCATCTGGAGAAATCGACCGGCCGAACACGCGTCCTCACCCCGCCGGGGCTCGGCCTCGGCATCGATCGCGGCGACCGCTTCGAGAAGATCCTGGAGGAGGCACACGTGCCGCTCGCTCCGGGCGACTCGTTCCTGTTCTTCACGGACGGCCTCTCGGAGGCGATGAACACGCGAGCCGAGCTGTTCGGCGAGGCGCGGCTCCGGGAGATCCTCGAGGCGAGCGAGGCCCTCGGCAGCGACGAGCTGAAGGAGCGCATCCTCGAGGAGATCCGCCGCTTCGTGGGCGAGGCGGCGCAGCACGACGACATGACGATGGTGATCCTGAAGGTGGCTTGAGGTGCGAATTCTAATCCTGGCGGTGCTCATGAACGCGCAAGCGGATCTCGTGCTACGGGGCGGACGGGTCTGGGCCGGAAAGGGCCTACCCGATGCCAGAGCGATCGCCGTCCGCGGCGAGCGCGTCATCGCCGTGGGCAGCGATGCCGAGATCGCGTCGGTCACGGGACCCGGCACCCGGGTCGTCGAGCTGCGTGGCCGGCTGGTCGTGCCCGGCTTCAACGACGCCCACGTCCATTTCCTCGACGGCGGCTTCGGCCTGCTGTCGGTCGACCTGCGGCCGGCGAAGGACGAGGCGGATTTCGCGCGTCGCCTGGGCGAGCACGCGAAGACGCTGCCCAAGGGGACGTGGATCCTGCAGGGCAACTGGGACCACCAGGCCTGGCCATCGAAGGCCGAGCCGGCGCGGCAGCTCATCGACGCGGTCACGCCGGAGCACCCGGTGTTCGTGAGCCGGCTCGACGGACACATGGCCCTGGCCAACTCCCTGGCTTTGCGGATGGCCGGCGTCACCCGCGACGCGAAGGCGCCGGAGGGTGGCGAGATCGTGCGGGACGCCGCGGGCGAGCCCACCGGCCTGTTAAAGGACAATGCCCAGGACCTCGTGTTCAAGGCCGTGCCCGAGCCGACTCGGGAGATGAACCTGCGCGCTGCGCGCGCGGCGCTGCGGGAGGCCGCGCAGCACGGCGTGACCACGATCCAGGACAACTCCAGCGTCGATGCCTTGCCGACGTACCAGGAGCTGCGGGCTAGGGGCGAGCTGACCGCGCGCTTCTACGTATGGCGGTACGCGTCGCCGTCGCTGGATCCGTTGAAGCGCACCGGCGTGCGCACTGGCCTCGGTGACGATTGGATCCGGCTGGGGGCGCTCAAGATCCTCTCTGACGGCTCGATCGGCTCCGCGACGGCGGCGCTGTTCGACCCCTTCACCGACAACCCCAGGTCCACTGGTCTCCTCCTCTATGCCCATCAGGAGCTCGAGCGCCTCATCCTCGACGCCGACGCCGCCGGCTTCCAGCTCGCCGTCCACGCGATCGGGGACCGCGCCAACGCCCGGGTCCTCGATGCGCTCGCGAAGGCCGTGAAGGAGCACGGCCCGCGTGACCGCCGCTTCCGCGTCGAGCATGCCCAGCACGTTCGCGAGGGAGATCTGCAGCGTTTTCGCGAGCTGGACGTCGTCGCCTCGGTTCAACCTTCCCACTGCATCGACGACATGCGCTTCGTCGAGAAGCACATCGGACGCCAGCGCCTGCCCGATGCGTACCGGTGGGCCTCGTTCCTGAGGGCCGGGGTCACGCTCGCATTCGGAACCGACTGGTTCGTCGAGCCCCTCGACCCCCGTCTCGGGCTGTACGCGGCCGTGACACGCGAGTTCAAGGAGGGCGGTCCGCCCGGAGGGTTCCAGGCTCAGGAGCGAGTGTCGTTGGAGGATGCGATCGACGCTTACACGCGTGGCTCGGCCTTCGCGGAGTTTGCCGATAAGGACAAGGGCACGCTCGCTCCGGGCAAGCTCGCGGACCTCGTCGTGTTCGAGCGCGACCTGTTCGCGATCCCGCCGCGGGAGATCCTGGCGACGCCGGTGGACTTGACCGTCGTGGGCGGACGCGTCGTCTTCGAACGCGGGAGAGACGCGCCGCGTTGAAGGCCGAGCGCACGGCCGAGCTCGAGTCGCTGGCCCGCCGGCTTGGCCATCACTTCGCGGACCTGGGCCGGCTCGACCGGGCCCTCACCCACACGAGCCACGCCAACGAGGCCGGGCCCGAAGTCCGGCACAACGAGCCCTTCGAGTTCCTCGGCGACGCGGTGCTGGGCTTCCTCGTGGCGGACCAGCTCCACCGGCGCGATCCGGAAGGCGACGAGGGCACCAAGACCCGAATGCGCGCGCACCTCGTGGGCGAGTCCGGCCTCGCGCGCCGGGCGCAGGCTCTCGGCCTGCCTGAGCTGCTGCTCCTGGGGCGCGGCGAGGAGAAGACCGGAGGACGGCGCAAGGTGACGCTCTGGGCCGACGCCTACGAGGCGGTCGTTGCTGCCGTGTACCTGGACGGCGGCGTCGAAGCCGCGCGGCGCTTCATCGAGCAGGACTTCGGCGCCGAGATCGAGGCCGGGCCGCAGGATGCGATCGTGGACCACAAGAGCGCGCTCCAGGAACTGCTGCAGTCGCGGGGCCAGGCCGTCCCCGAGTACGCGGTCGTGGAGGAGAGCGGTCCGAGCCATCGGCGCCGCTTCCGCGTCGAGTGCCGCATCGCGGGACGCGGGGTCGCGGTCGGCGAGGGCTCGTCGAAGAAGGAGGCCCAGCAGGAATCGGCGCGCCGCACGCTGGAGTTGCTGCGGTAGCCTCGACGGCGCGCGTGAGGCGAGTTCTTGATGAAGTCTCGAGCGGAGCCGCAGTCGCCCGCATTCCCCTAGACGATCCAGCCACCACCCAGGCAAACCTCGCCGTCGTAGAAGACCGCGGCCTGTCCGGGAGTGAGGGCGCGCTGCGCTGCGTCGAAGCGGACCTGGACCCGGCCGTCGTCGACAGGCGTCAGCATCGCGGGCGCCTCGGCGTGCCGGTAGCGGATGCGCACGTCGGCGCGAAGTTCCCCGCGGGGCGGCGGGATCGAGAGCCAGTTCACGTCACGCGCCACCAGGCTGTCGGCGAGCAGCGCCTGCTCGTCTCCGACGACGACCGTCGCCGACTCCTGCAGCACGCGCAGCACGTAGCGCGGGCGTTGGGCAGTCACGCCGAGACCCTTGCGCTGGCCAACCGTGAAGCGATGGACGCCGCGATGCTCACCGAGCACGCGACCCGCCTCGTCCACGATTGGCCCCGGCCGGACCGCGTTGGGCGCCTGGCGCTCCACGAAGCCGGCGTAGTCGCCGTCGGGCACGAAGCAGATCTCCATGCTCTCGGGCTTGTCGGCTACGGGCAGCCGTCGCTCCGCCGCGAGCCGCCGAACGGCGCTCTTCTCTAGTCCGCCCACCGGAAAGAGCGCCGTCCGCAACTGCTCCTGTGTCAGGCCGAACAGGAAGTAGGACTGGTCCTTCCGCCGGTCGTGGCCGCGGAGGAGGCGCGCGCGTCCGGTGGCCGGGTCCTCGTCCTTGCGGGCGTAGTGGCCCGTCGCCACGTGCGCGACATCGAGGGCACGGGTCTTCTCGACAAGGCTGGCGAACTTGACTTCGGTGTTGCAGTGGGCGCAGGGGAGCGGAGTGCGTCCGTCCAGGTAGTCACGGACGAAGGGCGACACCACGCCGTCTGCGAACGACCGCTCCAGGTTCAGGACGTAGTGGGGGATGCCCAGCCGCGCCGCGACCGCCTTCGCGTCGTGGAGATCGTCGAGGGCGCAGCAGCGGCCGAAGGACGGACCGCTGCCCTCGGTCTGGTCGTGAAGCTGCATGGAGATCCCCACGACCTCGTGGCCCTGCTCCTTGAGGAGAGCGGCGGCCACGGAGGAGTCCACGCCCCCGGACATAGCGGCGACCACGCGCACGGCTCAGTATAGGCCGGCCTAAGCGGCGCAGGCGCCGAGCCGCAGCGCGGCCTCGCGGAGCAGCTCGTAGGCGCGCCGCACGTGGTGCTCCTCGGTACGGACGTTGCCGATGGCGAGGCGGAGGGTCACGCGCCGATCGAGCCTGGTGGCCGAGAGGTAGGCCTCGCCGGTGGCGTTCACCGCGTCGGCCGTGGCCTCGTTTCGACGGTCGGCCTCCTCGGCCGGCACCCCGGCGAAACGCAAGCGGAAGCACACCACGGACAGTGGCGAGGGCGCCGCGATCTCGAAGAGCGCGTCCGTCTCGAGCCAGGACCGGAACAGCTGAGCGAGCCGCACGTGCTCGCGGATGCGGTCCGCGATGCCCTCGACCCCGAAAGCGCGGATCACGAACCAGAGCTTGAGCGCGCGGAAGCGGCGGCCCAGGCTCACGCCGTAGTCCATCAGGTTGGGGGCGATGTCTTCCTCGGGCGTGCGCAGGTAGTCGGGGACGAGGCTGAAGGCGGCCTTCACGACCTCGGGCCGGCGCGTGTAGAGTACCGACAGGTCGATCGGCACGAACAGCCACTTGTGCGGGTTCATGACGATCGAATCGGCGCGCTCAGCCCCGTCCAGCACGAAGCGCAGCTCGGGCGCCACCGCGGCCGCACCGCCATAGGCCGCGTCCACGTGAAGCCAGAGGCCTTCGCGGGCGCAGACGTCCGCGATCGCGGGCACGGGGTCGATCGCGGTCGTCGAGGTCGTGCCCGTCGTGGCGGTGACGGCGAACGGCAGGAGGCCGGCGGCGCGATCCTCGGCGATCGCCTGGGCGAGCGCGCCGACGTCCATGCGGAACCCCGCATCGCAGCGGATCGCGCGAAAGCCGTCGCGGCCGATGCCGAGGACGATGCCGGCCTTCTCGACCGACGAATGGGCCTGCTCCGAAGCGTACATCCTCAAGCGGGGCGCCCCGGACAGGCCGCGCTGGCGGGCGTCGAGGCCTGGCACGGCTTCGCGTGCCGCGGCCAACGCGACCAGGGTGGAGGCCGAGGCCGTGTCCTGGATGACGCCGAACAGCTTGTCGGGCAAGCCGAGCATCTGGCGCAACCAGTCGAGCACCACCAGCTCGAGCTCGGTGGCGGCCGGCGCGGTGCGCCATAGCATCGCATTGGGATTGAAGGTGGCCGACAGCAGCTCGCCGAGGATCGCCGGAGCGGTCGAGGAGTTCGCGAAGTACGCGAAGAACCCCGGGTGGTTCCAATGGGTCAGGCCGGGCACGATCAGCCGCTCGACATCCGGAAGCAGCGCCTCGATGGGCTCCGGGCCGGCCGGCGGGCGCTTGGGCAGCGCCGCCGCGACGTCGCCCGGCCGAAGCCGGGACAGCACCGGATAGCGCCCGGGCTCGCCCAGGTACCGAACCACCCAGTCGACGAAACGCTGGCCCTCTCTGCGGAAGGCCTCGAGGTCGATGTCGCCTCCTGCAGCGCCCGGCCGCATCGGCGGCGGCTATTCGAGCTCGGTGACGATGAGCATCAGGACGTGGCTCCCGATCCGGAACTCGTTCTGGTTGTAGAGCACGTGCTGCTCGATCCGCTCCAGGTCCACGAACGTGCCGTTGGTCGAGCCGAGGTCGCGGATGATCGCGTGCTCGCCGAGGATCTCGATCGCCGCGTGCACCCGCGAGGCCTCGGGATCGTCGATCACGATGTCGGCGCCGGAGCGTCCGATCGTCGTCCGCACCTGGCTGATCGGGAAGATCTGTCCCGTCGAGGCGCCCTGGAGCACGGCCAGCGAGTAGCGCTTGTCCTTGGGGAGCTCGATGAGCCCCGCCTTCATGAGGTCGCGCCCCGTAATGGTGGCTTCACGAGCCGAGGTGACGGCGACCTCCCTCGTGCGCAGCTTGTCGTCGCTCGTCGAGGCCGGGCGCGGAGTGGCGGGCGTTTTCTGGGCGGCGTGCTCCTTTCCCGGTGCTCCGGGCGCCGCCGGCGGCATCGAGCCCGGGGGAAGCGTGAACGCCCCGAGGGCCGGGTTCTCGATCTCGATCGTGCCGCCGCACTTCGCGCACTTCGTCCGCGCGCTGGGTCGCGAGCCCAGCTTCGTCTCGTCGAACTTGTATCGGGACGAGCAGGACGGACAGACGATGATCACATGCGCTCTCCTCGACTCGCTTGGCACCGAAGCATAATACGGAACGCTGCCCTTTCGTGCTACGTTGGAGCCGGTGATGAATCAGGAGGACCCGTGAGCGAAGGTCGCGCCCTGTGGCTGGATGACGAGGACGAGGACCTCGACGACGACGACGATGACGATGACGACTCCGGGGACGACGAGGACGACGACCTCGACGACGACGACGATGACGATGACGATGACGACACCGACGAGGACGAGGACGCGGACGAAGAAGAAGACGACCTCGACGACGACGACGATGATGATGATGATGACGAGGACCTCGACGACGACGACGGAAAGGGCGACGACGATGACGACGAAGCCGCCTGGGATGACCCCGACGACATCGACGACGAGGAGTAGTTCCGTTCCGGTGTCATGACCGCCTCAGTACCCGTTCCACTGCTGCGGCGCCCCGAGTGGATCAAGGCCCGCGCCCCGATCGGAGAAAGATACGAGGGGCTCGTCCGCCTGATGCGGGACCTCGATCTCCACACGGTGTGCGAAGAGGCGCGCTGCCCCAACATCGGCGACTGCTGGAATCGGGGCACCGCGACCTTCATGATCCTCGGCGACGTCTGCACGCGGGCCTGCGGCTTCTGCGCAGTGAAGACGGGCCTGCCGGGTGGTCCGCCCGATCCGGACGAGCCGCGGCGCGTGGCCGACGCCGTGGCCCGTATGGGCCTGCGCCATGTCGTCATCACCTCCGTGAACCGGGACGACCGGAAGGACGGCGGCGCGGCCAGCTTCGCGGCCTGCATCCGTGCGATCCGCGGCCGGCTCCCCGGATGCACCGTCGAGGTCCTCATCCCCGACTTCAAGGGTGACTGGGATGCCTTGCAGGCCGTGATCGAGGCGCGTCCCGACATCCTCAACCACAACACCGAGACCGTGCCGCGGCTCTACCGCCGCGTGCGACCGGGGGCCCGCTTCGAGCGCTCTCTCGAGTTGCTGCGCCGTTCCAAGGATGCCGGCCTGCTCACGAAGAGCGGGATCATGGTCGGTCTCGGCGAGGACCGAAGCGAAGTCGACGACTGCGTCCGCGCGATCCGCGCCTCGGGCACCGACATCCTCACGGTCGGGCAGTACCTGCGCCCCAGCCTGGAGCACCTCCCGATCGTCCGCTTCTACGATCCGGCGGAGTTCGAAGAGATCCGCGCCTTCGCCCTGAAGCTGGGATTCGGCCACGTGGAGTCCGCGCCCCTCGTGCGCTCGTCCTATCACGCGGACGAGCAGGTCCGCTCCCGCCGCGCGTAGCCGCTACTGGATCCGCTTCATCCTCACGATCGCCAGTCCGGGCAGGCGAGGCTCACGATGCGGCGGTCATCGCGGCATGCGGAGGTTGACAGGACCTGTAGCATGCGATCAGAAGTCCCCGCGGCGACTATGGCGTAAACAAGGGAGGGCCCATGCTCTTCAAGCGCATGGTAGACGCCCATCCGGGCGGGCTGCTGGTGTCCTTGCTCCTCGCGCTGGTCTTGCCCGGCTGCGGAGGAGGAGGTGGCTCGCCATCCGGTCCATCGACCCCCGCACCGAATGCACGCCGCAGGTCGTCGCGCAGGGCAACTTCGCGATCGGAGGATTCGGGACTCCGACTTTCGTGGCCTTCTTTCCGTTCAGCACCTCCCGGAGCGGTCGCCTCGAGATCACGGTCGATTGGACGTTCGCCTCGAACGACCTCGACTTCGGCGTGGCGCGCGGCGCGTGCGATCTCGCCATGGTCGCCACGGACCAGTGCGTGGAGGTCGCGAGCGCCGAGAGCACGACCAAGCCCGAACGGCTGTCGCTCCCGAGCTTCCAGGCGGGGGCGTACACTCTCGTGATCGCCAACCTGGGCTCCGGCAACGAATCCGGGACGTACCAGGTCATTCTGCAGCCGTAGCTGACGCGCGGGCGCCGCGGGAGCGCTAGCGCAACAGCTCGAACATGCGGCTGAACTTCAGCGTGACGCTGCGATCTCGCGGGCCGATCCCGCCGCGCTCGGAGTCGCGATTCTCGTTGTAGACGAGAAACAAGCCCGTGTTGGCCGTCTGCAGCCAGCCGAGTCGCAGGTTCGTGGACCAGTTCGAGACGCGGTCGTTGTACTGCACGAGCGCCTGTACGTAGAGCCGCGTCGTGAACGAATAGGAAAGCCGCGTGCGGACGAGGTTCGTGACGAAGCGGCCCGCTTCGAGGGACACATCGTTGCGGGACCAATCGACGTAGGCGTTGAAACGGTCGCCGATCCGGCCCCTGAGCGTGGAGGTCGCCGAGACGCGCGATCCATCGAAGAAGCCACCTGCCGTGAGCCGCGTCTCGAGGCTCAGTGGCGCACCCTTGTTCGTGATCCCGACGAGCTGCCCTTCCACGCTGTCGTACGTGCCCGGCGGAACCACGATCCCCGGGTAGATCTCGAAGGGCTCCAGCAGGCCCTCCCGAATCACGTTGAATCCAGTGTGGAGCTCCCACCCGCCTCGCCACTCGAGGTGGTTGTCGACGTGGAGGAAGCCCGACTCCTGGAAGCCGTCGGGTTTCCAGTATCCGTCGTAGGAGACATGCGGACGTGCCTCGAGAAGGGCCCCTTCATGGAAGCGATGCGTGTGGAACACCAGGAACTCCGGCCGGCGGTAACCGCTTCGGAGCAGGAACCCGACCTGTGGATCGAAGCCTGCGCCGACGTCCGTGTACTTGCCGAAGAGCAGCCAGCTCGGCGTGTTCCAGGTGGCGGAGGCGTGCGCGGCATGCTGCGAGCCTCGTGCGCCCGGGGTCCGGGAGCTCGCCGCCCACGCCGCCAGGTCCATGTATCGACCGATGCCCCAGCGGCTGTCGACGCTGAAGCTCCGGTTGTGGTCGGAGCCGGCGCCGTCGTCCGTGGCTTGGCGGTTCGCGAAGAGCAGACCGACTCCGGACCGGTTGGGCAATTCGTGGAAGGCGCGCGCCACGGCGAAGTTGTTGGCGGGTGCGACGCCCTCGACGCCGCGGGTCTGCATGTCGAGAGCGCCCATGTTGACCCGGCCCACCTTCCCGGAGAGCCGCGCGCCAGCCAGGATCGGGACCACCTCGCCTTCCGGGCCGAGGCCGATGCGCCGGCTGAAGAACAGCTCCGCCTCGCCGGGGATGCCGACCGAGAAGAACCCCGCGTTCTCGAGGAAGAAGGGACGCTTCTCGGGATAGAAGAGGTTGAAGCGGTCGAGGTTGATCTGCTGCTCGTCCACCTCGACCTGGGCGAAGTCGGTGTTCACCGTCAGGTCGAGGGTGAGGCTCGGCGTGACCCCGAACTTCAGCTCGCCGCCCGCGTCGGCGTGCCCGTCGCGGCCGCCACCGGATTCGAAGTCTCGGCTGCCCTGTGCGAGCGCGTAGGGCGCGACCTGGAGGGTCCTCTGACTCGGCACGTGCAGCCCGTCGAGGGCGCCTGCGGAGGACAACCGGTAGAGGGTGTGCTGGCGGCCCAGCGGGGCCCAGTAGGCCGTCTCGTTGCGACGGCGAATCGTGCGCTCGAAGTTCACGCCCCAGCTCTGCGGATTGCCTGCTGCATAGCGCAGGGTGCGGAACGGGATCGCAAACTCGGCGCTCCAGCCGTGCTCGCCGATGCGGGCCTTGACCTCCCAGGAACCGTCCCAGTTGAGGTTGAAGCCGCCGAGGGACGAGCCCAGACCGCCGCCCCCCTCGCCTTCGCTCGTGACCTGGCCGTCGTACTCGAGGCCGGTCGGATTCGTCCCGAACGCGAAGCCGTTCTGGCGGTCCCGATAGGTGTCGAGGACGATCCGGAAGCTGTCGGTCTCCTCGAGGGGAGAGTCCCGCCGACTCTCGTTCACGACGATGCGGGACGGCTCGCTGTCGTGGCACACGATCCCGAAGTACAGGGCCTCCTTGGTGTAGACCACTCGGACCTCGGTGCGCTCCGAGGCGGGTGCGCCCTCGTCGGGCGTCGTCTGCCAGAACTCGGTGAGCACGGGCGCCGACTGCCAGGTCGGGTCCTGAAGCACCTCGCCGTCCAGCACGGGGGGCGCCTCGAGCGCGACGGCGCTGGCTACCGGCGGGTGGTCCGGCGGGAGGGCCGCGGAGGGGATTGCGGCGCTCGCGAGAAGCAAGCCGGTCACGAGCGTGATCCGGCAGGCCTCTCTCACGAGCGCGTGATTCTAGCGCTTGCGCTGCCGCGCGACGGCGTCGGCGACCGCGGCGGCGGCGCGCTGCACCTCCTCGGCGGTCGTCCCACGCCCGAGCGAGAAGCGCAGCGATGCCTGCACGCGCTGGAGCGGCAATCCCATGGCGCGCAGCACATGGGACGGCTCGACCGCGCCGGCGGCGCACGCCGCCCCGGTCGAGACCGCGATGCCGCTGAGATCGAGCGCCAGCATCAGGCTCTCGGCTTCGCAGCCATCGAAGGACAGGTTGGTGGTGTTCGGTACCCGTGGTCCGGTCCCGTTGACGCGCGCTCCAGGGATGTCCAGCAGCCGCCTCTCGAGGTCGTCGCGAAGGGTCGACAGGCGGGCCGTGCCGCCGTCGAGCTCGCCCTCCGCGATCACGGCCGCACGGCCGAAGCCCACGATGCCCGCCACGTTCTCCGTCCCCGCCCGCCGGTTCCGCTCCTGGGAGCCGCCATGCAGGAGCGCCTTCAGCTTGAGTCCGCGCCGGATCCAGAGCGCCCCCGTTCCCTTCGGCCCATAGAGCTTGTGGGCCGAGAGGGCCAGGGTGTCGACATCCAGGGCGCGCACGTCGACGGGCAGCTTGCCCGCAGCCTGCACCGCGTCGCAATGCACGAGCGCGCCCCGGGCCCGAGCGATGCGGACCACGTCGGCGATCGGCTGCACCACCCCCGTCTCGTTGTTCGCGAGCATCACGGCGACCACCGCCGTGCGCTCGTCCACGCGGGCTGCCAGGGCATCGAGGTCGACCACTCCATCCTCCCCGACGGCCACGGTGACGACGCGAACGCCCTCGGCGGACAGAGCCCTGGCCGTGTGGAGCACGGCATGGTGCTCGATGGTCGAGTGGACCACCGTGCGGCGCGGCTCGACGCTGGCGAGGGCCAGCCCGCGCAGCCCCAGGTTGTCGGCCTCCGTGCCGCTGCCCGTGAACACGATCTCGGCCGCGGACGCGCCCACGAGCGCTGCCACCTCGGCCCGCGCGTCCTCCAGGACGGCGCGGGCGCGCTGTCCGAAATGATGGAGGCTCGACGCATTGCCGAAGTCGTCTCGGAGCACCGGCAGCATCGCGTCGAGGACGCGAGGATCCAGCGGCGTCGTCGCGTTGTGGTCGAGGTAGATCCGCCGCACGCCACCATTCTAGAATGCGCCGGCATGCGTCCCATCGTGGCTCTGCTGACGGACTTCGGTACCCGCGACCACTACGTCGGCGCGCTGAAGGGCGCCGTGCTCTCGGCAGTACCCGAGGTGCAGGTCGTGGACATCGTCCACGACCTGCCGGTCCATGACGTTCGCGCCGGCGCGTTCGCCCTGGAGGCGGCGTACCGCGCCTTCCCGGCCGGCGTTGCCTTCGTCGTGGTGGTCGATCCGGGTGTCGGGTCCGAGCGCCGTGAGCTGGCGCTCGCCGCCGGTGGATACTTCTTCGTCGGCCCCGACAACGGCGTGTTCACCCTGATCTTGGCGGCGCACGCCGATGCGCGGATCCACGCGATCACCAACGCGGGCCTGTTCCGTCACGAGGTCTCGCCGACGTTCCACGCGCGCGACGTCTTCGGGCCGGTCGCGGCGCGCCTCGCGGCGGGCATGCCGCTGGAAGAGACGGGCGCCCCGGTTCCCGATCCGGTGGTATTCGAGATACCCCGGCCTCGGCGACTCGCCGGCGGCGACTGGGAGGGCGAAGTGGTCCACGCCGACCGCTTCGGCAACCTCTCCAGCAGCATCTCCCGGGCCGACCTCGAGGCGATGCTGACGACGGTCGACGGCGACCCGACGCAGCTCGTGGTGCTGGTCGAGGGCGACGTGTTGCCCATCGTGCGCACCTATGCGGACGTGGCCGAGGGCGAGGCGTGTGCGCTCGTGGGCAGCGGCGGGC
>DATFEN010000003.1:0-4999 GCA_035251085.1 Vicinamibacteria bacterium
GTGGAAGGCGAGGATCTGGCGGTCCGCCTCAAGCGTGGGCCGATCGCGATCGAAGAAGCCCTCGAGGTGGCGAAGCAGATCGCGGAGGCGCTCGAGGAAGCCCATGAGAAGGGCATCGTCCATCGCGACCTCAAGCCCGCCGACGTCAAGATCACACCCGACGGCAAGGTCAAGGTCCTCGACTTCGGCCTGGCCAAGGCGTACGCCGGCGACGCCGCGGGCGGCTCCTCGCTGGACATTTCTCACTCCCGCAGCCCGCATCCTGCCCGACGGGAACCGCATCGTCCTCGCGGCTCGCGAGGGTGCGGGAGCGCTGCGCCTCTTCGTCACGGATTTCGGGGCGGAACCGCCGCGTCCGCTGGCGCCCGAGATCGCACTGCGCCTGCTCAGCGGCAACGAGCAGCGGCCCATGACGGTCTCGCCTGATGGCCGGCTCCTGGCCTACGCCGAGTCGGCGGGGGGGATCTCCGTCGTCCCGGTCGAGGGCGGAGAAGCGAGGCGAGTGCCGGGCGCTGGCGTGAACGACGTGCCGGCACAGTGGTCGCCCGACGGGCGGCGCCTTTTCGTCTTCGATCCAGGGGAGGTCCCGGCGCGCCTCTTCACGCTCGACGTCGAGCGCGGCGAAAGGCGCCTGGTGCGCGAGGTCGAACCGCGAGACCCCGTGGGCGTGACTGGCATCAGCCAGGTCTCCATCACCCGGGATGGGCAGGCCTACGCGTACTCCTACCAGCAGATCCTCTCGGATCTCTTCCTGGTCGAGGGCCTTCGATGACCGTGGCCCCGAGGATCTCTCATCAACGGCCTAGGCCAGCAGGCCGCGCTCGATGGCGAGGTAGAGACCGGCGGCCGCGATCCCCAGCGAAGCGGCGAAGCCCAGACGGCGGCGGTCCAGGCCGGCGCGCTCGGCCATCGCGAGGGCGGCGATGGCCAGCCCGATGACCGCGAGCTGGCCCAGCTCGACACCCGCGTTGAACGCGAGCAGCGCGGTGAGCTTGCGATCTTCCGGCCAACCCAGTCCGCGCAGCACGCCAGCGAAGCCCAGCCCGTGCAGCAGCCCGAAGCCGAACACGAGGATTAGCCTGCTCCAACGCAGCTCGGCGCGGGCGACGTTCTCGACGCCCACGTAGACGATCGAGAGCGCGATCAGGGTCTCGACGATCCGGGGCGGCACCTGCAGGACACCCTGGGTCGAGAGCGCGAGCGTCGCGGTGTGGGCGACCGTGAATGCCGTGACCTGGGCCAGCAGCGGCTGGAATCGGGACGACAACAGCGTCAAGCCGACCACGAAGAGGATGTGGTCGAAGCCGAGGGGCAGGATGTGGGCGAAGCCCAGGCCCAGGAAGCGCCACGCTGTAGTGAGCATGGACGGAGCCATCGTGCCGGCGAGCGCCATGGGCTGGCTCTCGGCGCCCTGCGCGAGGAGCTCGGTCGTTTCGACTCCGGACCGTTCGCTCCTGACGGTGAGGCGCACCGGCGGGAACGCGCGCGAGGCGAAGAACGAGACCTCCCGCGCGCCGGGCGGGACGCGTCCGGAGAGGCGTGCGACGAGACCCAGGGCGGTCGGCAGCGCGCCGGGAGGCTCAGGACGGCCCGCATCGGGCAAGGCGACCTCGAACGTCGCCGGGGCGCCGTCGAAGCGGATGCGGACACGGCGCTTCAGGAGCTCCGCGAGCTCGCGCATCAGGCGTTCGCGCTCGGGCGCGGCGAGGGCGTCGATCTCGGCCGCGAGGGCTGCGGAGTCGGCGGAGGAGTCGACGCCCAGCGCCAGGGCATCGAGGTCGCAAGCGAGCTGGACCTGGAACGCGCCCTCGGCCTCCACGACGAGCCGGACGTCGGTGAACGCGAAGTCGTGGGCCGCCGCGCTCCGAGCGTACATGGCGAGCAGTGCGACGAGCCACCGGCATGCGGGACGACGCATCGGGCCGCGCAGCTTAGCAGAATCGCCCCAGCAGGCCGCCGTCGTGGTATCAAGGCGCATGGGCCCGTTCGACTTCGCGCCACGCACCCGCGTCGTCTACGGGCCGGGTTGCCTGTCCCGTCTCGGTGCGCTCGCCGCGGAGCTGGGTCTGCGGCGGCCTCTCCTGGTCTCGGACCGCGGACTCGCCCGCTCGGGCCACTCCGCTCGCGGGCGCAGCCTGCTCGAGGCCGCGGGCCTCGACGTGCGGGTGTTCGAGGATTTCGACCATGAGCCGGACGCCGCCACGGTCGAGCGCGGCACCAGCGTGGCGCGTGGCGCAGAGGTCGATTCCCTCGTGGCGCTGGGCGGCGGCAGCTCCCTCGACTGCGCGAAGGGCATCAACTTCCTGCTCACGAACCGCGGCCGGATCGCCGATTACCGCGGCTACGGCAAGACCGTGACGCCGCTCCTGCCGATGATCGGCATCCCGACGACCGCGGGAACGGGCAGCGAGGCGCAGTCCTACGCCCTGATCTCCGACGACGACCACGACAAGATGGCGTGCGGCGATCCCGGCGCCGCGTTCCGAGTCGCACTCCTCGACCCGGAGCTGCTCGTGTCCCAACCCCGAGCCGTGGCGGCGGCCTCGGGCTACGACGCGCTCTCCCACGCCGTCGAGTCCTACGTCACGCTCAAGCGCACGCCTCAGTCCGACCTCTTCGCGCGCGAGGCTTTCCGCCTGCTCGACGCGCACTACGAGCGGATCCTGGCCGATCCCGGCGACCTCGCGGCATGCGGCGCGATGCTTCTGGGCGCTCACTGGGCCGGAGCCGCCATCGAGGCCTCGATGCTCGGGGCCACCCACGCGTGCGCCAACCCCCTCTCGACCCGCTTCGGCATCGTCCACGGCCAGGCGATCGCCCTGCTACTCCCCCACGTCGTCCGCTTCAACGGCAGCGTTGCCGGGAAGCGTTACGCGGACCTCCTGCGCGCCGCGGGACACGATCCTGGCCCCGATCCGAGCTCGCGGCTCGCGGAGAGGCTGGAGGCGCTGGCCGTGCGGGCGGGCCTGCCGCGCGGGCTGCGCGCAGCCGGGGCGAAGCCAGACGACCTGCCCGCTCTCGCGCAGCATGCGGCGCGCCAGTGGACCGGACAGTTCAACCCTCGGCCTTTCGGCGAGAGCGAGGCGCTCGCGTTGTATCGGGAGGCGCTCTAGACACCCGCCTACATGCGCGGCGGGTCCGCCGAACCAACCGGACGGCCCAGGAACACTGGCTCGGATCGTGCCCTTGCGGCGAGACCGCCGCGTGACTGATAGCGGAGGGGACTCACGTCCTGCACGACGCCGTTTCTGATGCCCACCCTGAAGCTCCACTCGCCCAGGTGAACCGAGAGGGTCTTGCACTCAGCGTGCTCGATCAGGCGGCGGGTCAGGGGTAGCACCCGCCGAAGGCGGCGGGCGCGAACGACCGTCTCCTCAAGGACCCTCGTACCCTCGAGGATCATTCGCACCAGACTCAGTGCCGAACCCTGCCACTGAATCGCGACATTGAGCCGTCGCCCCTGATGCTCCGCGCAGTCTCCCATGACGATGCTGTTGACGGTGTCGCGGGGTCCGAGACGATGGACGGTCTGAACGGCCTCGAGGATATCCATTTCCGGGCGAAGCTCGGCCCGAGCTAGCCTGGCCGCTCTGTACAGGTCGGGGCCGACCAACGCAGCAGCCGGCGCGCCCGTCCCGGCGCCGTCAATGTCCCTCGGCAACGCCGCCGAGTCCCGCTCCCGCAGCCCGAGACGCTTCATCTTCTCGCAGAGCGTGGTGGGCAGGATGCCGAGCGCCAGGGCCGCGTCCTTCTGTCGACCACCAGTCGTCTGTAGGGCATCGAGGATCAGTCCACGCTCGAAGTCGTACAGGAGGTCCTTCAATGTCCTGCGCTCATTGCAGCGCGCCAGTAACGTCCGCTCCTGGGCTTGGTTCGTCAGGCCCCGGCCGGTCGCACCCACGCCGGCATTTCTATGCGAGGCCGGCCGCGGCAAGCCACCAGGATCGTGCGTTCTGGATCGTCGGCGTGCAGCGTTCATGTCACGAGATCCCCGCACCGCATGCGAGCCCGCCACCTCCTCACATCACGAAGACCGCTCGGCTGCTCCGCGCACGGTGACGCTCCTTTGAGAAGCAGAGGGCGGGATCACTCCCGCCCCCTGAGGTCGACTCCGGTCGCGCACGGCGGCCGGAATCAGAGACGTCCCTACCACTCGAACCGCGCGCCGAGGCGGACCTGTCGCGGCGGGTGGAAGGAGTTGCTGCTGGCGGCGCCGCCGAACAGCGGATAGCCGTAGTTGGGGTTGACGACGCCGGGCGTCGTCTCCGTATACACGTCGTACCACTGCGGATCCTGATCGTCGAACACGTTGAAGACGTCGGCGATCAGCAGGACGCGCTGGCTGTCGTTGATCTTGAACGTGTAATCGGCGTGCAGGTCGAGGATCACCTCGGTCTCGGTGTTCTCCAGGAAGCCCGCGTCGAAGGTCTGGACGCCTCCCCCGCGGAGGGTCTCAGGGATCTCCCCCGAGTTGCCGTAGATCGGGTTGGCCGCGAGGGCCGTGAGGTGACGTCCCGAGCCGGCGTTGAAGCCCACGCCGAGGTTCAAGGCGCTCCAGGTGTAGTTGGCGTAGAGCTTGAACTGGTGCGGCCGCTCGTTGGGCAGGAGGCCGTCCCCCAGGCTGTTGCCCTGGAAGCGGATGTCGCCTCGGTAGCCGAACTGCGGAACGCCGATCTGGGTGTAGCTCGGGTCGTTGGTCGGGAAGTCGAACAGCGAGGTGATGGCCGGGTCGGACTGGCCGTTGTCGGAGCGGAAGAAGCCCTCGAAGTTGCCCCGGAGCTTCGACCAGCGGTACGACGCGAGCAGCGACCAGCGCCCGGAGAAGGTCTTGATGGCCGTGATCTCGACCGAGTCGTAGATGTGCTCGGGATCTTCGAAGGACGACCGTCCCAGGTGCTCGAAGCCCGGCGTCGTGGTGGGATCCAGCGTCTCGGTGTTCGCGTTGACGTTGTCGATCAGGTAGACGACGTTCGACAGACCTGGGAAGCCAAGCTCGTAC
>DATFEN010000016.1:0-7009 GCA_035251085.1 Vicinamibacteria bacterium
GCCCTGCCTGGCGAAGCGCTCGACCTCCTGCCGCGCGAGGCCCAGCTCCGACAGCACCTCGACGGTGTGTTCGCCCAACCCGGGCGGCGGGCGGCGCGCGCTGCGCGTCGCGGCGTCGAGGTGGATCGGGCTCCCGACGAAGCGGCCGCGGCCGAAGCGAGGATGGTCGATCTCCACCAGCAGGTCGCGCGCGGCCACTTGCTCGCTGTCCAGCGCCTCCGCGATGCTTCTCACTCGGCCGCAGGGGATGCCTGCGCCTTCCCAAAGCGCCAGCCACTCGTCCGTGCGGCGCGAGCGAACCACGGGCGTCAGCGCCTCCCGGAGCGCCGTACCGTTCGAAACGCGGTCCGCATTCGAGCGGAAGAGCGGATCGTCGGCGAGGTCGGGACGACCGAGGGTGGCGCAGAAGGTGCGCCACAGCGACTCGCTGCCGACACCGACGATGACCGAGCCGTCGGCCGATTCGAGCGTCTCGTACGGCGCGAGGTTCGGATGGCGGTTCCCCAATCGCTGCGGGACCGCGCCGGTCAGCAGGTAGGTGGAGGCGTGATAGGTGAGGACGGCGAGGGCGCTCTCCAGCAGCGATACGTCGACCCGGCCGCCATGTCCGTTGCGCTCGCGCCGGAACAGCGCGAGCAGGATCGCCTGGAACGCCGTCATGCCGGCGAGCGTGTCGACCACGGACGCGCCGACCTTGTACGGCGGGCCCTCCGGCCCGCCAGTGATGCTCATCAGGCCGCTCTCGCCCTGGAGGACCGCGTCATACCCGGGGCGCCCGCCCCACGGCCCGTCGGGGCCGTAGCCGGATATGGACGCGTAGACGAGCCGCGGGTTCCGGCGCTGCACGGCTGCGTACGAGAACCCCATGCGGTCGAGCGTGCCGGGGCGGAAGTTCTCGACCAGGACGTCCGCGCGATCAACGAGTCGCCACAGGATGTCCCTTGCCTCCGCTTCCTTGAGGTTCAGCGTAAGACTGCGTTTGCCCCGGTTCACCGACAGGAAGTAGCAGCTCTCACCCTCGACGAAAGGAGGCCCCCAGCCGCGCGTATCGTCGCCCTTGCCGGGCTCCTCGATCTTGATGACGTCGGCGCCCGCGTCGGCCAGCGCCTGTGTGCAGTAGGGCCCGGCCAGGATGCGGGTGAGGTCGACGACGCGGATGCCGTCCAGAGGATCCATTCGCGGGATGGTACGGTAGTTCACCCGTCCGCTCCGAGGCCCCCGGAACCTCGTCTATCCCTGACCGAGGTTCGATATGATCGGGAAATGGCCGAGCGTCGATCCGAGCTGCTGACCCGCCGCCAGCAGGAGGAGTCCCGCCTCGCCCCCGCAAAGCTCGACACCCCCTTCGACCTGGTCAGCGACTTCCAGCCGAAGGGCGACCAGCCGCAGGCCATCGGCGAGCTGGTCGAAGGCATCGGCGGCGGGGAGAAGCACCAGGTCCTGCTCGGCGTCACCGGCTCGGGCAAGACCTACACGATCGCGTCGATGCTCCACCGCGTGAACCGCCCCGCTCTCGTGCTCGCCCACAACAAGACGCTTGCGGCGCAGCTCTACCAGGAGTTCAAGGCTTTCTTCCCGAAGAACGCGGTCGAGTACTTCGTCTCGTACTACGACTACTACCAGCCCGAGGCATACGTGCCGCAGTCGGACACCTACATCGAGAAGGAAGCCACCATCAACGACGAGATCGACCGCATGCGGCTGTCGGCGACGCGCAGCCTGTTCGAGCGGCGCGACGTGGTGATCGTGGCGTCCGTCTCCTGCATCTACGGCCTCGGCTCGCCCGAGGCCTACTACGGGATGCTGCTGTTCGTCCGCCAGGGCGACACCCTCGACCGCCGCGAACTGCTCGCGAAGCTGGTCGAGGCGCGCTACGACCGCAACGACATGGACTTGCGCCGGGGCACCTTCCGCGTCCGCGGCGACGTGGTCGAGATCGTCCCCGCCTACGAGGAGACCGGGATCCGCATCGAGCTGTTCGGCGACGAGGTGGACCAGATCGCCTCCTTCGATCCGTTGACGGGCAAGACCATCGAGCGGCTGGCCCAGGTCGCCATCTATCCTTCGAGCCATTACGTCACGCCGCGCCCTCGCCTCGAGGACGCGTTCCGCACGATCGAGGCGGAGCTGCTCGAGCGCAAGGCCGAGCTCGAGCGCGAGGGCAAGCTGCTCGAGGCGCAGCGCCTCTACCAGCGCACGATGTTCGACCTCGAGATGCTGCGCGAGGTCGGGCACTGCCACGGCATCGAGAACTACTCGCGTCACCTCTCGGGCCGGAGGCCCGGCGAGCCGCCGCCAACGCTGCTCGACTACCTGCCGAAGGACTGCATCGTGGTCGTGGACGAGAGCCACCAGTCGATCCCGCAGGTGCGCGGCATGTACCACGGTGACCGGCAGCGCAAGTCGACCCTGGCCGAGTACGGCTTCCGCCTGCCTTCGGCGCTCGACAATCGGCCGCTGAACTTCGAGGAGTTCGAGGCGCGGCTCGGACAGGTCGTCTACGTGTCGGCGACGCCGGGGCCTTACGAGCTGGAGAAGACGAAAGGCGTGTTCGTCGAGCAGGTGATCCGTCCCACCGGTCTGATGGACCCCGAGGTCCACGTGCGGCCGGTGCAGGGCCAGGTGGACCACCTGCTCGCCGAGATCCGCATCCGCGCTGAGCGCGGCGAACGCGTGCTCGTCACCACGCTGACCAAGCGCATGGCCGAGGACCTGACCGAGTACTACCACGACCTCGGCGTGAAGGTGCGCTACCTGCACTCGGACATCGAGACCCTCGAGCGCATGCGCATCCTGCGCGACCTGCGGAAGGGCGAGTTCGACGTGCTGGTCGGGATCAATCTGCTGCGCGAGGGTCTCGACCTGCCCGAGGTCTCGCTGGTCGCGATCCTGGACGCCGACAAGGAGGGCTTCCTGCGCTCCTCCGGCTCGCTCATCCAGACCATGGGCCGCGCGGCCCGCCACGTCTCCGGCACCGCGATCCTCTACGCCGACCAGGCGACCGATTCGATGAAGGCCGCACTGGGCGAGACCGACAGGCGGCGCTCGATCCAGAAAGCCTACAACGAGGAGCACGGGATCACGCCCGAGAGCATCCGCAAGAGCATCGGCGAGATCCTGGCCTCTGTGTACGAGAAGGACTACGTGGCCGTTCCCGAGATCGACGAGGCGGATCGCTTCCGGACCGTCGAGGACATCGACCGCGAGATCAAGGCCCTCGAAAAACAGATGCGGGAAGCGGCCAAGGCCCTGGAATTCGAAAGGGCGGCCGAGATCCGCGACCGCATCAAACGGCTCCGGGAGCGCGAGTTCGGACTCAAGTAGCATGCGCGCAAACCGCCGGCCCCGCTGAGGAGCCTTTCATGACCGCCCGCCGCGACCACGACCTCGGGATGCATCGCCGCATCACCCGCCGCGACTTCCTGAACGGCTCCGCGCTCGCGATCGGCGGGAGCCTGCTCGCGCCCCGTTGGCTCCACGCGCTCGAGGCCGAGCCCTACCCGCCCGCGCTCACGGGCCTGCGCGGAAGCCACGAGGGGGCTTACGAGGCGGCCCATGCGCTGCGTGACGGGAGCTTCTGGCGGACGGCCGGCACCGCCCGCGACACGGGCGAGAGCTACGACCTCGTCGTGGTCGGAGCGGGCATCTCGGGGCTGTCGGCGGCCCACTACTATCGCAAGGCGGCCGGGGCGAAGGCGCGCGTCCTGCTCCTCGACAACCACGACGACTTCGGCGGACACGCGCGACGCAACGAGTTCACGGTCGGAAGCCGCTTCCTGCTCGGCTACGGCGGCACGTTCTCGATCGACAGCCCCGCCCCTTACAGCGCGGTGGCGAAGGCGTTGATCGCGGAGCTCGGCATCGACGTGTCGCGCTTCGAGAAGGTCGTGGACTGGGACGTCTACGGCGCTCGCGGGCTCGGGACGGGACTGTTCTTCGACAAGGAGACCTTCGGCGCGGATCGGCTGGTGCTGGAGCCGGGCGGACGCAGACGCCGCCGTACGCAAAGCGGCGACTTCGACGCGGCCTTGAAGCGCTTCCTGGCCGAGGCGCCAGTGTCCGACGCGGTGCGCGGCGACCTCTACCGGCTCTACCGCGAGCCCAAGGACTACCTGCCCGGCCTCACCTCCGACCGGAAGAAGGACCGCCTCGCGCGGATCAGCTACGCGGAGTACCTCACGAAGATCGCTGGCTGCGATGCCGGCGTCGTGCCGGTGTTCCAGGCGCGCCCCCACGGCCTCTACGGCTTCGGCATCGACGGGATCCCTGCCCAGGACGCCTGGGGACTTGGGCTGCCGGGCTTCGACGGTCTCGGCCTCGACGCCAAGCCTGGCCCCGGGATGGGGCGTGACGCGATCCCAAACGAGGAGGCGCAGAGCTACTTCTTCCACTTCCCCGACGGCAACGCGACCGTCGCGCGCCTGCTGGTGCGGGGCCTCGTGCCCGCCGCGATCCCCGGAAACAGCGCCGACGACGTGGTGCTGGCGCGGGCCCGCTATGGCGCGCTCGACGTGGCTGGCGCGCCGGCGCGGATCCGGCTCGGCAGCACCGTCGTCAAGGTAGCCCATGATGGGGATCCGGCCTCGGCTCGCGCCGTCGAGGTCTCCTACGTGCGCGGCGGCAAGCTCGAGAAGGTGCGCTCGGCGCACTGCGTGCTGGCGTGCTGGAACTCGGTGATCCCATACATCTGCGGGGAGCTTCCGGCAGAGCAGAAGCAGGCGCTCTCAGAGGCGATCAAGGTGCCGCTGCTCTACACGAACGTCGTGGTCCGCGACTGGACCGCCTGGGTCAAGCTCGGCGTCTCGCAGATCCACGCCCCCGGCGGCTACCACACGAACGTGGGCCTGGACATGCCGGTCAGCGTGGGCGGCTACAGGTGCTCCCACGCGCCCGAGGAGCCGATCGTGCTCCACCTCGGCAAGACGCCGTGCAGCCCGGGCCTTCCGGCCCGGGAGCAGCACCGGCTCGGCCGCTTGGAGCTGCTGAACACTCCGTTCGAGGTCTACGAGCGCGAGATCCGAGCCCAGCTCGGCCGCATGCTGGGCCCCGGCGGCTTCGACCCGGCCCGCGACATCGCGGCGATCACCGTTAACCGCTGGCCCCACGGCTATGCGTACCAGTACAGCTCGCTCTGGGATCCGTTCTGGCTCGAAGGCGGCGAGCAGCCGTGCGTACGCGCGCGGCGTCCCTTCGGCCGCGTGGCCATCGCCAACGCCGACTCCGACGCGTATTCGTACACCGACGCAGCCATCGACCAGGCGCATCGCGCGGTCCGAGAGCTGCTCGGGCGCAGCTAGCGCTTGACCGCGATCGCCTGCACCTCGAAGCGGGCGCCGAACAGCAGCTTGCCGGAGCCGATGAAGGCGCGGGCGGGCAGCTCCTTCTTGAAGTAGGTCCGGTAGACCTCGTTGAACTTCGTGTAGTGCTCAACGTCGGAGCAGAAGATCTGGACGAAGACGAGGTCGTCCATGGTCATGCCTGCGCTCGCGAGCGTCTTCTGCATGTCGCTCAGGACGTTGCGTGCCTCCTGCTCCGCTTCCGCCGGGACCTTGCGATCCGCGTCGAGCCCGAGCTTGCCGGACAGGTAGAGGGTGTTTCCGACCAGCACGGCATCGCTGAAGGGCCGCGGGTCGGCGGGCATCCGCGGCTCCACGTAGCGGCGAGTCGGAGCAGGCTCCGCTGCCGCGACGCCCAGCAGTGCGCCGAGGGAAAGAGTGGAGAGCGCTCGCATCATCGTTCGACTCCTCCTTGCCTAGAGAGACGCCACCTTGCGGGACTCGAGGACGTTCTTCCAGCCGATCGACATTCGAAGACCCGTGCCCAGCGCAGGTCGAGATCCGCAAGCCTTGCGGGCCCGAGGCCAATCGTCACCCGGTGGGGTTCGTAGCGAAGTTATCACCGGGACCCGGCTGCGGTCAGCACGTGCTCGCGCGCGCGCTCGACGGCGCGCTCGAACGACTCGAAGATGCGCAGCCGCCCCTTGCGGTTCCGCCAGCCGGCGCGCGCGAGCGCCCGCAGCGTCTGCCCGCCCACGCCGGCCAGGAGATCTGCCCGGAGCTGGGCGGGTCCGTACTCCTCCGAGGCCGTTCCCCGCAGCGCCGTCGCGAGGGACAGGGCCATCAGCGCTTGGTGCTCGCCTGCCTCGCCACGGCCTCCGCGGCCTTCAGTGCAGCCTCGGGGTCGAGGTAATAGTGACGGATGGGCCTGAGCTCCGGGTCGAGTTCATACACGAGCGGCATGCCCGTGGGGATGTTCAGCTCGACGATCTCCTCTTCGGGGACGTCGTCCAGGAACTTCACGAGGGCGCGCAGGCTGTTGCCATGGGCAGCGATGAGGACACGGTTGCCGGAGCGGACCTCGGGAGCGATCACATCGTGCCAGTAGGGGAGGAAGCGGGCCACGGTGTCCTTCAGCGACTCCGTGAGGGGCAGCTCGTGCTTGGAGAGCGCCGTGTAGCGCGGGTCGCTGCCCGGGAAGCGCGGATCCTCGGGCGTGAGCGCCGGCGGTGGCGTGGAGTACGAGCGCCGCCAGATCTTGACCTGCGCCTCGCCGAACTTCGCGGTGGTCTCGGCCTTGTTGAGCCCCTGGAGGCCGCCATAGTGGCGCTCGTTGAGACGCCACGAGCGATGCACCGGGATCCACATCAGGTCCATCTCGTCGAGGACGATCCAGAGGGTGCGGACCGCGCGCTTGAGCACCGATGTATATGCGCTGTCGAAGCCGTAGCCCCCCTCGCGTAGAAGGCGCGCCGCCTCGCTGGCCTCGCGGCGGCCCTTCTCGGTGAGATCGACGTCAGTCCAGCCGGTGAAACGGTTGTCGAGGTTCCATTGGCTCTCGCCGTGCCGCAGCAGGACCAGCTTGTGCATCGCACGTCCTCCAGGGGCCGGTAGTATAGTCGCCCGCGGATGAACGCCGTCGCGATCCTCGGCGCGGGAGAGCTGGGCGCGACCCTGGCGCGGCTGCTCGTCGACCGCCAGGCCGCGCGTCGGGTCTTTCTCGTCGACGCCGA
>DATFEN010000021.1:0-9907 GCA_035251085.1 Vicinamibacteria bacterium
CGGACCGCTCGCGAATGTGCTTCAAGATATAGTGGCGGCGGTCAAGGGCGGTGGTGGAGTGCAGCTATCGTTGGAGAAGAAAGGCAAGTAGTCTCAGCCTCAGGTGGTCAGCCGCCGCCAAGAACTTGTCCCCGATTTGTCCCCGATGAAGGGGCCAAAAGCGGATTCCGCTAAGTTATTGATTTCTTGGTACGCCCGGTAGGGCTCGAACCTACAACCTTCGGCTCCGGAGGCCGACGCTCTATCCAGTTGAGCTACGGGCGCATTCGAAGGAAGCTGCAATATAACATGATGCGCCGATGAGCCGCCGGATCGAGCCCGAGTTCGTAGGGCGGACCTACGACGACTTCCTGTTCCGGCCCCAGTGCGGTCACGTGGAGAGCCGGCGCGAGGTGTCGCTGCGGGGGGGGCTCTCGCGGCAACTGAACCTAGAGCTGCCGATCGTCTCCGCCAACATGGACAGCGTCACCGGGACGCGGATGGCCAAGGCCATGGCCTTCGAAGGAGGGATCGGCATCCTCCACCGGGCGATGCCGATCGAGCACCAGGCGCAAAGCGTCGAGAAGGTGAAGCGCAGCCACGGCCACGTCGTGGACAAGCCGCTGTGCCTGCCGCGCGGGACCACGATCCGCGAGGCCCGGGAGTTCACGCGCAAGCACAACATCACCGGCATCCTCATCGAGGAGGAGCGCGGCAGCGGGATCCTGGCGGGCCTGCTCTCGAACCGCGACATGCCCTGGACGCCCGGCCACGACGACGCCCGCGTCGAGGAGTTCATGACGCCGTTCGCCGAGCTCGTCACGGGGCACGCCGGTCTCCTGGTGGACGAGGCCGAGCGCATCCTCTACAAGCACCGCATCGAGAAGCTGCCCCTCGTCGACTCGAATCGCCGCATCCGCGGGCTGATCACGAAGCAGGACATCATCCTCAGCCGGCAGCGCCCCGGCTCGAGCAAGGACGGGAAGGGCCGGCTGCTCGTCGGCGCCGCGATCGGTGCGCGCGGCGACTACCTCGAGCGCGCCGCCGCGCTGCTCGAGGCCGGAGCCGACGTGCTGGTCATCGACATCGCCCACGGCCATTCCGAGGTGATGAAGCACGCGGTCGAGGCGCTGCGAGGACGCTTTGGAAGCGCCGAGCTCATCTGCGGCAACGTCGGCACCGCGGAGGGAGCGGCATTCCTTCGCGACCTGGGCGCCGATGCCATCAAGGTCGGGATCGGGCCCGGGCGCGGCTGCCGGACGCGGCTCGAGACCGCGGCCGGCGTGCCGCAGCTCCAGGCCATCCGCGAAGCGTGGTGCGCGGTCGGCGACGAGGTGCCGATCATCGCCGACGGCGGCGTCAAGGACGACAAGGACGTGTTCCTGGCCCTCGTTTGCGGCGCGTCCTCGGTGATGCTCGGCAGCATGCTCTCCGGCACCGACGAATCGCCGGGGCGCGTGATCGAGGACCCGGGCACCGGACAGAAGCGCAAGATCTACCGCGGCATGACCTCGCCGCAGGCGGTCTTCGAGGCGCTCTACGACGAGTCCGAGGAAGCGCTCGAGACGGCGCTCGACGTGCCGGCCGAGGGGCAGGAGGTCCAGATCCCGTACAAGGGCTCCGTGATCGAGCTGCTCCACCGCATCCGCGGACACGTGCGCTCGGCGGTCAGCTACGCGGGCAGCGATTCGCTCGCGACCGTGCGGTCACGCGTCCTGCCCGAGCCGCTCCGCTATCTGATCCCGCTCTCCGAGGCGTCGCGGCAAGAATCGTACGACCGCTGAAGCTAGAACAGCTTGCCGAGGTCGGCCTTGATGTCGTCCTGGATCGGCTTCTCGCCGAGCCAGATGCCGAAGACGGCGCTCGCGAACAGCCTGTCCTCGATCGGTGGCTTCGATGCGCCGGCCACGGTCGTCTTCAGGATCCCGCCCGGAGCCCACTCGAGGATGCAGTCGGAGCCGGACTTCACAGCGCCGAAATAGGAGACGAACTCGTCCACTCGAGCCTTGCCGGCTGGGTGCAATACCTCCCGGAAGGCCTCCTGGATCTGCTCGGCGCTCAGGTCCCGCACGAACTTGAGCTGGACCGCCCGGGGCCCGTCGCCGCTCACCAGCTCCTGATAGAAGCCCGGGCTCTTGGCTTTGCCGCGCTCGGCCTGGAGCGAGCCCGCGAGCGTGGCATCGGAGACGTAGAGGCCGATGGCGTAGACCTTGACCTTCAGGAACGTCTTGGTCCGCAGGCCGATGCCCGTGAGGGTCATGTCGCCGCGCTTCCTGTCGAAGGCGACGCCGCTCCTCGGTTCGGTGACGGTCTCCGCGGCAGCGAGCGTGGCGAGCACGGCGAGGAGCTGAAGCATGCGCTCATTCTATAATCCGCCACTGCGAGGAGGTCGCGACATGAAGCATCTCGGGCTGGCCGTGCTCCTCACCGGTGTCGCCGCGATCGCCGCGGCGCAGCCGGTCCCGGAGACCGTCGCGGGTTACGTCGTCACGGCCGACATCCAGGCGATCGCTCCCGACATGAAGGTGTCCGCCAGGGCGACCCCTGAGGGGCAGGCGATGGCAGGCGCGCTGCGCAACATCTCCAAGCTGCAGAGCCGCTTCAGCCTCGCACAGGACCTCTCGCGCCAGGAGATCCTGAGCGCCGACTTCGTGCTGCCTGCGGGCGCGCTGGTCATGCACAAGTCGGGCGATCGCTTCTACATCATCGCGGACCCGAAAGCCCAGAGCTACGTCGTGATGGACGCAGCCGACCTGTTGACCGCCCTCGAGGGCGGCGTCGGCGTGATCAACACCGCCTATGACGCGAAGGTCGCCCACACCGACGAGCGCAAGGAGATCGCAGGCTACCCGTGCCGCAAGAGCATCGCGACCGTGACCTACGCGGCCTCGGTGCCCCTCGAGAACGAGCGGATCATGGTGCAGCAGCAGAACGACATCGAGATCTGGCACACCTCGCACCTGGTCTCGGGCTCGGCCCTCGAGCACCTGTTCTTCAAGTTCCAGCAGGACCGCACGGAGACCTGCCGCAAGGCCATCCGGGCCGAGATCGGTTTCCCCATGGAGATCCGCTTCGTCGTCACGCAGCAAGGCGCCAAGAAGGGCACGCCGCCGCAGCCCGGCTCATTCCACATGATCGTGACGGACGTCAAGCAGGAGAAGAAGCTCGCCTCCTCGCAGTTCGCGATCCCGCCAGCGGGCTATCGGAAGGTGGACAAGAACCCGTACTTCGCCGCGGCGATGGCGAAGTAGCCCTGCTCGGCCGATAATCGGATCAGATGGGGCTGACCCACGTCAACGTCAAGGTCGGCAATCCGGCGAACGGCCGGCGCGCCGAGACGGTTCGCTGCCTCGTTGATTCAGGGGCCATCTACTCGCTCGTGCCGGGCCGCGTGCTGCGGCGCCTGGGCATCAAGCCGCACTCGACCCGCGAGTTCGTGCTCGCGAACGGAGCCGTCATCCGCCGACGCATCGCGACGGCCACCTTCGAGTACGAGGGACGGAGGGGAGACTCGATGGTGATCGTCGGCCAGCCGGGCGACGACGCCCTGCTGGGCGCGACGACCCTCGAAGGCTTCGGCCTGGTGCTCGATCCGTTCCGACGGGAGCTGCACCCCATGCAGCTGCCATTGAAGCCGAGCCGTTAGACCGCCGAGCGCCCTAGCGGGTCTCTGCGAGCGCCTCGGCCACGCGCTCGCCGTCCTTCCAGGAGGAAAGGGATCGCTACTCGCGTCGGTCCTTTCGCTTCTGAAGCGCCGCCGCAGCTCCGAGTAGCGCCATAGCAAAAGCGACCATGGCCGCGGCGTCGACGATCGCGGGCCTCCACGGGCCGAGCGCCGGCGGCAGGCGCTCGCCGAGGGCTTCGGGCCACGACGCTGTCCACGTCATCTCGATCGCGCTCCGGTAGTTGAACATCATGTAGCCGTCGCGGAGCATGCGCTCGAAACGGGCACGCGTCATCAGGACCGGCCCGCCCTCCTGGAGCTTCTTCTCGAGCGCGTCGTCGTCCAGCGTGGCGTCGGGCGCGAGGGCCACTCGGCGCACCAGGTCGTAGGCCCACCACGTCGGCATGGCCCGCGCGACGTAGCCGGCCGGGCCCTTCATGTCCATCTGGACGGCGGGGAAGGTGAAGAGCACCTGCGGGATCAGCGCGATCGGCAGCAGCGTCATCGCACGATCGGCGGTGGAGACGAGGGCGGAGAGGGCCAGGCCCAGCAGGATCCCGACGCTCGACGCCAGCAGCATCGCCGCGAGGAGCTGCTCGGGCCGCCCGGGTATGCCGAACCAGGCGTGGAGGATCAGCAGGAAGATCACGCACTGCACCGCCGCGAGGCCCGCGAGCACCACCAGCTTGCTCAGCACGTACGGGAAGATCCGCACGTTGACCATGCGCTCGCGCAGGTAGATCGCCTTCTCCTTGACGATCTCCCGCGCCGCGTTCGAGCACCCGAACCAGACGGCCACGAGCGAGAGCAGGAACAGGATCGTGTTCTTCGGTTTGGTGAACGCGATGTCGCTCTGGCCGTAGAGCAGAGAGAGGCCGATCAGGCCGGCGATCAGCGGCGCCTGGCCGACCAGCAGCAGCGCGTTGCGCGAGTCGCGGTTGAGCGCGGCGAGGTAGCGCGCCGCGAGGATTCGGAGCTGGCGCATGCCGGTCGCCGCGGGCGGGGCCGTGGTGACGCGCACCGGCGGCGACGGCACCGATTGCAGCGGCTCGTCCACGAGGCGCCGGTGGTCGGCAGACGCGCGGAACTCCTCCTGCCAGCTCGTCGCGGTCCTCTCCTTCAGGCGCGCGTAGAGGTTGACCATGTGGTCGATGCCGAAGCGCTCGCGCGTCTCCTCTGGACTTCCGTAGAAAGCGAGGCGGCCGTCCACGAGCAGCACCACGCCATCGCAGAGGTGGATGTTGTCGAGCGTATGGGTGACCAGGACCACGGTCTTGCCCTTGTGGGCCAGCTCGCGCAGCAGCACCATGAGCTGCTCCTCGAGGCCCGGGTCGAGGCCGCTCGTCGGCTCGTCGAGGAAGATCAGGTTCGGCTCGGTCAGAAGCTCGGTGGCGATCGAGACGCGCTTGCGCTGCCCGCCCGAGAGGCGGTGAATCGGCGTCGCATGCCGCTCCGACAGCTCCAGCGTGGCGAGCACCGCAGCGATCCGCTTGTGGCGCTCCTCGCGGCGCGTGTCGCTCGGCAGCCGCAGGCGCGCCGTGTAGTCCAGGCTCTGCGCCACCGTCAGCTCCTGATGGACGATGTCGTCCTGTGGCACGTAGCCCAGCGTCGCCTTCAAGGCCTCGAAGCCACCATACAGGTCCGCGCCGTTGAGGAAGACTTCGCCGGTATCGGCAGGCCGCGCGCCGGACAGCGCGCGCAGCAGCGTGGACTTGCCGGCGCCCGAAGGACCGATGATGGCTGTGAAGGACCCGGGAGGAAGCGAGAGCGAGACGGCGTCCAGGATCGGCTTGCCGCCGGCGCTCACCGAAAGCCCGCGCGCGTCGAGGCGGGCGCGGTTCCGGGTGTCGAGCAGCCGTAGCGCGCGGCCGGCCACCTCCACGATGAACGGCCCGACCACGAAGCGGTCGCCGTCCCGGAGCGCCGCCTCCTCGATTCGGTTCGATCCGAGGAACGTGCCGTTCGTGCTGCCGAGATCCTGAAGCGTCATCCCGCCGTCGTCGCGCCGAACGCGGGCGTGCGCGCGGCTCACGATGGGGGACTCGAGGCGGAGGTCGGCCTCGGGACCGCGGCCGAGCGTCAGCTGCTCGCGGTCGATCGGCACCTCGCTCAGGAAGAACGTCTCTCCGGCGCGGCGCGCCAGCTCGGCGAAGTTGGGGACCACGACCGTGGCCTGGGAGAGGCGCTCGGCCAGGTCCGGAGTGAGGATCTGGATGCGCAGCTCCGGCCCGCCCGCGCCCAGCCCGATCGCGTCGCCGTCGCGCAGCGACGCGCGCTCGATGCGCTGGCCGTTCAGGAACGTGCCGTTCGTGCTCTCGAGGTCCATCAGTACGTAGGCATCCTCGAGACGCACGATCTTCGCGTGCTGGTCCGAGACCACGCGGTCCTCGGGGGTCCAGACCGTGTTGCCCTTGGCGCGGCCGATGCGCACGACGGCGCCGGCCTGCTCGACGAAGGAGTCCTTGCGCGTCCCCGAAAGGAACGTCAGGCGCAGCCGGGAGCCCGGCAACGGCCGGGGCGGCGGCTCGCGATCGGGCTCCTGAGGCGGCGCCGTCTTCAGGTTGGGGATCGGCATCAGGAGCGTGCCGCCAGCGCTCCACTCGATGCGCACCTGCGGACCACCCTGGCCGAGCTCGATCACGTCGCCGTCGTCGAGATCGGCCTCGGCAATGTTCTCGCCGCCGAGGAACGTCCCCGTGCTGCTCTCGAGGTCGCGCAGCTTGAGGACGCCGTCCTCGACCGCGATCGAGGCGTGCCGTCTGCTGACGTGCCGGTCGCTCGGGCCGAAGACCACCTCGGCCACGGCCGGATCCCGCCCGAGCACGATCTCGGTGGAGTCGACCTCGCGGATGCGGCCCGCGAGGCTGCCGGTCAGGTGGACCAGGCGGTAGCGCAAGTTCGGGATTCCGTGGCGTGATTGTAGTTTGAACCCCGGCGCTGGCGCGCCGGCTACTCGTAGCGCAGGGCCGCGGTCGGCTCGACTCGCGCAGCCCGCCGCGACGGCACGAGCCCCGCGAGCAGCGAGACGAATGCGAGGAGGCCGACTGCCGAGGCCACCGTGAGCGGATCCGTGACGGTGACGCCGTAGAGCTGGCTGGCCACCAGGCGGCCGAGCCAGAACGCGGACAGAAGCGCGAGGACGATCCCCGCCGCGCTGATGGTCAACGCCTCGCGCACGACCATCCACGCGATGTCCGCCATGCGGGCGCCGAGGGCCATGCGGATGCCGATCTCGCGGGTGCGCCGCGCCACGCTGTAGGCCATGACGCCGTACAGCCCCACCACCGCCAGGAGCGTCGCCAGCCCTCCGAAGATCGCGGACATCGTCGCCACCATGCGCTCCTGGCGCACCGACTTCTCCACCTGCTGGCACAGGGTGCGGGTGGCGGCGACGGGAAGATTCGCGTCGAGCTCGTGGACGATCCGCCGCACCGCATCGAACATGGGCTCGGGAGACTGATTGGCCCGCACGTAGACGGTGAAGCCCCTCGGCCGGGCGCTCTCGAGGAATGGGAAGAAGACCTGCCGCTGGGTCTCGTCGCGGACGCCGGTGTACTTCGAATCGGCAGCGACGCCCACGATCTCGATCGGCATGGCCTGGCCGGGGTTCGTGCCGAACCCGATCCGCTGCCCGACCGGGTCGCGACCCGCGAAGTACTTCCTGGCGAAACGCTCGTTCACGACCGCAACACGGAATTGGCGCTCGAGCTGGTCATCGGGCATCTCCTCGTGGCGCTGGTCGCGCTCGTCGAACTCGCGCCCAGCCAGGATCGAGATGCCCATAGCACGGAAGTAGCCCGGGCTCACCGTGTTGCAGTTCTGCTCCATGTCCTCGCTTTCGCCGTGCCGATATCCCGCGACCGTGAAGTCACTCGTCCACTGGTTCCCATCGAGGAGCCGGGTCGAGGCCAGGCTCGCCGCAGCCACGCCCGGGGCCGCGGTCAGCCGCTCGAGCAGCGCCTTCGAGAGCTCCTTCGTGTGGCGGGGGCTGTTGCCGTTCAGCGAGGGATCGACGCTGAAGCTGACCAGGCGCTGCGTGTCGAAGCCAACGTTCTCCGCGAGCAGATTGTCCAGCGTCCGCAGGAAGAGCCCCGCCGCGATCAGCAGGAGCAGCGACACCGCGACCTGGGAGGCGACCAGCGCCTTGCGGAGCCGGGCCTGGCCGCCCGCGACGCTCGTGGCCTGGTCCTTCAGCGTCTGGGCCAGGTCTGGCCGGCTGCTTCGCAGGGCTGGAGTGAGGCCGAAGAGGATGCCGGTGAGCGTCGAGACCGCGAAGGTGAAGCCGAGGATGCGCAGGTCTGGCAAGGTCGAGACGGGGAGTGGGGCATCGCGGCTTGCGAAGAGGCGCAACACCATGGGCGCGCCGACGGCGGCGAGGAGCACGCCGGCCAGCCCGCCCGCCAGGGCGAGCAGCACGCTCTCGACGAGGAGCTGCCGGACGAGCCGAGATCGGCTGGCGCCCAGGGCATGGCGCAACGCCATCTCCCTTTGGCGTGCGGCGCCGCGGGCGAGCAGCAGGTTCGCCACGTTGGCGCAGGCGATGAGCAGCACCCCGACCGCGGTGCCCATCAGCACCCAGAGCGGCCCGGACAGCTCCTGCCGGAACCGCGATCGTCCCTGGCCGCCGGGAGTGATCGCGATCCGGTTCTCCAGGTAGCGCTTCCGCAGCTCGTCGGGGGCGGTTCGAAACTCGGGATCGGCCAGGTCGGCCTCGAGGCCCGTGCGGAACAACGGCTGGACGGCCGCCGCGGCCGCCTCGCGCGTGAGGCCCGGCCTCAGCCGTCCGAACACGCGGACCCAGCGCATCAAGCGCTCGTCCAACCCGCTCCATCCGGGCGTGATCTCGGCTTTCATCATGACGGGGAGGAAAACCTGTGCGGCGCGCCCCAGCTCGATGCCCCCGAAGCCCCGCTCGGCCACGCCAACCACCGTGTAGCTCCGGCCGTTCACGACGAGCGAGCGGCCGAGCACGGCGGGATCGCTGGCGAAGCGGCTCGACCAGTAAGCATGGCTGAGAACGACCACGGGATGCCCGCCCGGCGTGCGGTCGTCCTCCGGTGCTAGCGTACGCCCCAGCGCCGCACCAACGCCGAGGACCGGGAAGTAGGTCCCAGAGACCAGCTCGGCCGACACCCGCTCGGTGCGGCTGCCGTCGCCGACGTGGATGTCGTAAGCGAACCGGCAGAACATGCCGCTGAACACTTCGTTGTTGTCCCGAATCTCGGCGTAGGTCGGGTACGACACCTCGCTTCCGTCGCCCCAGTTCGATCCGTAGCGCATTCCATTGAAGCTGACCTGGACCAGCTCTTGCGGGTTCGGGACCGGGAGGGGCCGCAGCAGCACCTGATCGACCAGGGTGAAGATTGCGGTGTTGGCCCCGATCCCGAGCGCGATCGAGGCGACAGCGATCAGGGTGAAACCCGGTCGCTTGGCCCAGGAGCGCGCGGCGAGTCGCACGTCGGACAAGATTCCCTGCATTCCAGTTGGCCCGCTCCGAACCCCTCGGCAAACGGTATGTCGGGGGCTCGAGGCCGGCAAGAGGTAGACGCCGCGCACCACACGGTGGTTTGCAGGCATTCGCGGCTCGCCGGATCCCGGCGCATGAATGTAGATTGTGCGAAGTCCATGGTCCGTCTCTCTGAGCTCGCCGGAAACCTGGCCTTGGCTTGCGTCTCGCTGGTCGCCTTCACTGCGTCCCTCGAGTGGCTGGCCCGCCGAGTGGAGAAAGCGCGGCCGCCGAAGCCGGTGGCCGAGTACCTGTGGGACTGGGAGGAGCGCTGGGAGGGCGACTTCTACACCGTCGCCTCGAATGCCTCGGGCTGGCCGCAGAGGCAGGAGTGGAACGCCGAGGGCCTGCGCGACGTCGCCCATCCCGTCGACAAGGTTGAGGGAGACTGGCGGGTCGCGGTGCTCGGCGACAGCGTGACGCTCGGCGCCGGCATCGAGGCGGCCGAGGCCTTTCCGCAGGTGCTGCAGGCCGCCCTCGATGCCGAGGGCCAGCGCATCGAGGTCATGAACGTCGCTCTCTGGGGCTGGTCAACGCGCCAGCAGCGCATCGCGTGGGAACGAATCGCTCGCCACTACCGGCCCGACCAGGCGATCCTGGCCGTGTGCCTCAACGACCTCGCCGAACTCCAGAACAACCTCTCGCGCCCGCCGCGCTGGCTGGCCCGCCTGCACGAGCGCTCGGCGCTGGCGCGCTGGGCGGTCGACGCGCAGGGCCGCGAGATCGGCAGCGTCGAGGAGCTGTTCCGCGAGCCCGAG
>DATFEN010000027.1:0-7129 GCA_035251085.1 Vicinamibacteria bacterium
CTCGACGCTGTCGACACGCACCACCCGGTCAGGCTCGCTTGCGATCTCGCCGATCCGTGGATTTGCATGATTCCTTAAGCGCCAGGGTGCGAGTGCGGACGCGAAACGGTGCGCGGTCAGACAAGGTCTCAGTGAGTGTCATGCGCGCGTCGCGGACGACAACAGGCGGCAAGCCCAAGCACACAACGCCGCGGCAGCGAGCGTGATGAGAAGGAAGAACGGGTCCCTGGCGAGATGCAGCCCCTCCTCGAGTACTCGCCAGACATGCGCCAGAGTCAGCACGCCAAACACCGCGCCTGTCGTCGTGACATAAGCCTTCACAGTCTGCCTCCGGCTAAAGCCAGGTACACCTCGTTGGCCCTCCTGACACGACATTCTGGGTCGACTCGAGACAGGATACCGTGTGAATTCATCCACCCCGAGGCGGCTGGACATCGTCGCGGCGGTCGGTCTTGCGATCGGCGGAGTATTCGGCATCGCAGGGACCCTCGCTGGAGACGCAGCGCTCCGGCAGTCGTTCTACGCTGGCCACATGGGTACGTTTGGCCGGTGTGGCCGCTGCCTTGTCGTTCGCCGTTGTGGCGGCGCGCATCTCCTGGGGTGAGGTGCTGCTGCCGGCGACCGCACCGCTGCCGTTCTTCGGCTACCCACTCCTCGTCCTGACTTTCATCGGGTGGATCGCAGCGCTGCTGAAGCGCTCCTGAACGCACGAGGCTCCCGCTCACCGCTGCGGTCGCGCCGATGACACTGTGCTCTAAGCGGCGCCCCCTGGCCCCTTCCGGCCATCTCCGGCCGAGTCGAGAAATGGCCGGAACGAGCGAAGCCACGCTCGCGTCTGCAACCTACCTTCATCCTCGTGCCCGGGAGACGTGCCGGCCCGAGGCCGTGAAGGAGGAACCTCGCATGGGAGGGATAGCGGAGTTCGCAGGTTGGGTGGGACTCCTGAGCCTGCCCGTCTTCGTCGTCTGGGACGTGCTGCGGCCGCACCGGCCGCTGGTCGCGCCGCGCCATTGGAGGCCGCTGGCCCTGGTGGTCAGCGCCGCGAGCTTTCTGCTGTCCCTGAAGGTGGGCGAGCTGTGGGGCGTCGTGTTCGCCGGGCCGAGCTTGGTCGACGGCGCGGTGCTCGGGACCTGGGGCGGCGCGGCGGCGGGCATCCTCGTGTACGAGCTGGTGCACTACTGGTACCACCGCGCGGCCCATCGCTTCGATTGGCTGTGGCGGGCCGCGCATCAGATGCACCACAGCGCGGAAAGCCTGGAGGCCCTCGGAGCCTACTACGCGCACCCTCTCGACACCGTGCTGTTCACGACCTGGAGCAGCCTCGTGTTCTTTCCGGTGCTCGGCCTGGGTCCCGAAGCGGGGGCGCTCGCGGCAGCGTTCCTGGCCTTCAACGCCGTCTTCCAGCACGCCAACATCCGGACGCCGCAATGGCTGGGCTACTTGATCCAGCGTCCCGAGAGCCACGGTGTCCACCACGAGCGCGGCCTGCATCGCTACAACTACGCGGACCTGCCGCTTTGGGACGTCGTCTTCGGCACGTTCCGAAACCCGGAGCGCTGGGACGGTGAGGCCGGGTTCCACGATGGGGCCTCGTCCCGCGTTGCGGAGATGTTGATCGGCCGTGACGTGTCCAGCCCCCGTCGCTCCGGTGCGGCAGTATTGAGGCGCGCCGCCTGAGGGGCGGCCCTCTCGGCTGAACCGTCCCGCCAGCGGTCGCGCTTTCCTGGGTCCACCTTGGAGGGTGCGGCCGCTGGCGGGAGAATATCCGCGTGGGCGATGGGCCGCGGCAGCGTGGATTGCTGGACGAAGCGCACGTCGCCCTCGACCGGCATGCCTGGGAGGAGGCCCGCGCCGCCTTCGAGGCCAGTTGCGCCGAGAAGGAGACGCCCAACGCCCTGGAGGGCCTCGGCTGGGCCCTTTTCTGGCTGGACCGCGGGGACGAGTCGTTGGTCACGCGTGAGCGGGCCTTTCGACTGTATCGGGAGGCGGGAGACGCGCGCGCGGCCGCACGGGTCGCTTGCGGACTGGCGGTCGACAGCGCCGACCTGCGTGGAGAGGCTCCGGCATCGGGATGGCTCGAGCGGGCTCGGCGCCTGCTGGAGGAGATCGATCCGGGCCCGGAGCATGGCTGGCTCGCCCTGTCGGAGGGACACTTCGCCCTGTTGTACCGGCGCGACATCGCCGCGGCCCGGGAAAGCAGCGTGCGGGCCCTGGAGCTGGGACGCCGGTTCGGGCTGGTCGATCTGGAGATGCTCGCCCGGGCCCTTCAGGGGCTGGTGCTGGTCGCGGAAGGTCGAGTCGAGGACGGGATGCGCTGCCTGGACGAAGCCACCACGGCGGCCCTCGCCGGCGAGATGGGCGCGCTGAACGCGGTCGGTGCCACCTGCTGTCTGCTGGTTCACGCCTGCGAGCGCGTGCGCGACTACGAACGCGCTGCGCAATGGTCCGAGCGTGTGCAGCGATTCAGCCGCGAATGGGCCATCGAGCCGTCGCTCGTCGTGTGCCGCACCCAGCACGCGGCGATGCTCATCGGCCGAGGGGAGTGGGCCGATGCCGAGCGCGAGCTGATCGAGGCCATCGAGCGGCTGGCCGCCAGCCGTCCGCTGCTGGTCGTGGAAGGCATCGAGCAGCTCGCGGAGCTGCGCCGGCGTCAAGGCCGCTTCGACGAGGCCGAGGAGCTCTTCGCGCGGGTTGAAGGCCGCTCGCTGGCCCTGCTGGGCCGAGCGGCCATGGCCTGGGACAACGGCGACGCCGCGACCACGACCGATCTGCTGGAGCGATTCCTACGGCGCACACCCCCCGACAACTGGAACGGACGGGCGATCGCTCTCGAACTGCTGGCCCGCGCCCGTCTGGCGCTGGGGCAGCTCGTCGAAGCCGAGCGGTCGCGCGTGGAGTTGCGTGCGCTCGCCGATCGCATCGGGACGGCGAGCGTCCGCGCGATCGTCCTGGTGGCCGACGGCGTATTCCGCGTGTCTCGAGGCGAACATGAGGAGGCGCGTCTGGATCTCGCGCGATGCCTGGCCGGGCTCGACCGTGTCGCCGCGGCGCGACAGGAGGCCCGCGCGGCTCTCGAGTGTTTCCAGCGGCTGCGTGCCGCCCGCGAGGCGTCCCGTGCCGAGAGGCTGCTCGCCGAGCTGGCGGAGCAGCCGGCCCTTCCCTCGTCCTCGCGGCCGCCGGAGGAGCGCATCCTCGATGCCGCACTCACCGCCCGAGAGATGGAAGTGCTCCGGCTCGTCGCCGAAGGTCTGGGTGACAAGGAGATCGCCGAGCGCCTGTTCCTGAGCGGGCACACCGTTCACCGGCACATCTCCAACATCCGCCTGAAGCTGGGGCTGCCTTCGCGGGCGGCCGCAGTCGCATGGGCGGCCAGGAACGGGTTCCTCTAGAGAGCCAGCCAGCGGGCTGGCCCGATTCGGCCAGTGGCCGGGCTCATTCCAGAATGGCCGGAACGAGCGAAGCGCATCGACGCAAGGCTCCCTATCTTCTTCTTCTGGGTCGCCCGGTTGGCTGCGCCCCACGGAGGTCCGAACCATGCGCTCGATGCATCCGCTCGCTTCCATGGCCGTCGCCGTCATTCTCACCGGAGCCTGCGCAACCTCCGGCCGAGCCTTCGAAACGCGGAGCGCTCGGCTGTCCACTGGAGTGACCCTCCGCTACGTCGAGGCCGGCGATCCGGACGGCGCCCCGGTCGTCTTCCTCCACGGCTTCACCGACACCAGCCGCTCGTTCCTGCAGACGATGCAGGCGCTCGTCGCAAGCCACTCGGGACTGCGCCTCTTCGCCCTCGACGCGCGTGGCCACGGTGGCTCGTCGATGCCGGAGGAGGCCGGCTGCGCCTCTGCCCCGGAGCGCTGCTTCGAGTTCGCCGACTTCGCAGCCGACGTGATCGCGTTCATGGACCATGCCCGCCTGGGCCGCGCCCACGTGGTCGGCCACTCGATGGGCAGCGCGACCGCCCAGGAGCTGGCCTTGTCCCATCCGGATCGGCTCCTCAGCCTCGTGCTCATCGCCAGCTTCGCGAGCGGTCTGGACAACCCGGTGTTCCACGGCTTCCTCAAGGCGGACACGATCGAGGGGGCGTGGAAGTCGGCCCTGGTGCGCCGATCCGGCTTCCGGTGGCCTGAAGACGCTTACAACCTCACGCCTCTGGATGCCGACCCTGGAGTCGAATCCTGGAACGCGCGGAACTGGGTCGTCGACCCGGTGGCCGACCCGGAGCTGATCGACGCCGTCAACCCCGAGACGGCGCACACGCGCCTGGGCACCTGGATCGGCACGATCCGCAACCTGGCGGCGGTCGACAACAGGGATCGACTCACGCGGCTCACGGTCCCGACACTCGTGATCTGGGCGACGCAGGACAACGTTTTCCTCGACCAGCCCGACCAGGCGCGGCTGCGCGCGTCTCTCGACACGGCCGCGAGTGCGTGCCGCACGAGCTACCTCTTCAAGACGTACGGGAAGCGGCCCCTGCCGGCCTCCGGCCAGCAGGAAGACGACCTGGGGCACAACGTGCAATGGGGCGCTCCCGAGGCGGTCGCCGCGGACATCGCCGCCTTCATCGAGACCGGCCGGCCGACGGCCGACCTGCCTTACGCGGATCCGAACGACGTCCGGCGCGTGCGCGTCGAACGAGGGGGCGCCCGGATCGAGGGCAGCAATGGTTGTGCGACTCCGCGGTGGCGCGATGGCAGGCTGGACGCTAGACTGCCGCCAAAGGAGGCCTCATGATCCTCAGCTGCGCCTTCATGGCGATGCTCCTCCAGGCCGCCCCGTCCAACCCCGCTGCCGACCCCGAGAAAGAGCCGTTCCAGACCCTGGAGGCTCGCGTTTCGGGCGCGATTCAGATGAAGGACATCCCAGCGCTCGATGAGCTGGTGGCGAAGGATTTCGCCTTCAGCGCCTTACTCGAGGGGCGCCCCCCGGTAGTCATGAACCGCAGCGAGTGGTTGAAGACCTCCCAGCACTACACCCTCGTCGGTTTTGAGATCCGCCACCTCGCGGCGCGCGTCTTCGGACAAGTGGCGGTGGTTCGCCTGCAGCCGAACCGGACGGCCACTGCGGGGACCACCCTCGACCGCAGCGGTGAGTTCGCCGTGATCGACATCTGGACCAAGGACGGCGATGCCTGGAAGCTCAGCTCGCGCTACCTCAGCAGGCCCGACGTGCTGAAGCGCTGAAGCAGCACACCGGCCTTCACGGAAGGTCGAGCCGCACGCCGGCTCGCAACGGCCAGTCGAGATACGGCATGTCGTAACCGCCGGCGTCGATCACGGTGAAGCGTGTCTCGACGAAGGCGCTCCAGCGGCGGTCGACGCGAGCGGAGAGACCGGCGCCCAGCTGGATCGCCTTTCCGTTGTCCTGGTAGGCCTGGCCCCACCCGTAATTGGCGAGCACATAGGGGGAGACGCGGTGGCGGGGCAGGAGCGTGGCGTTGAGGCCGGCCGAGGCCAAGAGCCCGGTATCGCCATTGCTGTTGATCGCGCCCTGCGCCTCGAGGGTCAGGGCCAGATGCGGCACGAGCGAGTAGCTCAGGCCGACGCCGCCGCTCGCCCCTTCGTCGACCAGGAGCGGCCCGGCCCCGAACGAGACGCTGGCGTTTGCCGGGGCTTCGAACTCGTCGCTGGCGTGTGCCGGGCCGGCCGCCAGGGCGATCAGCATCAGGGCACGGTGCATCTCCACCTCCACGAGGAGGATGGCTGGCGGAGGCATCCGGAGTCCCTGGGAAGTTCCAAGGATTCTCCAAGCGCAGGAGCGAGGGCGTTCCAGCCTGGACCTGAGGCGTTCCTCGCTGTATGAATGAGAGAGGCGGCCATGCCTCGGCTCGAGCTGACGGTCAACGGCACGGCGCGGCGCGTCGAGGTGGACGCCGGCGAGAGCCTGCTCTCCGTCCTGCGCGACGTTCTGGACCTGACCGGCGCCAAGTACGGCTGCGGCGAGGCGCAATGCGGCGCGTGCACCGTGCTCGTGGACGGTCACCCGACCGCCTCGTGCGTCACGAGCGCGGCGAGCGTCGCCGGCAAGTCCGTGACGACGATCGAGGGCCTCGAGCAGAACGGGCAGCTCCATCCGGTCCAGGAGGCGTTCCTCGAAGCCGATGCGATGCAGTGCGGGTACTGCACAGCGGGGATGATCGTCGAGGCAGTGGCGCTGCTGCGCCAGACGCCGGACCCGAGCGAGGCCGAGATCGCCCGGGCCATGGAGAAGCATCTCTGCCGCTGCTGCACGTACCCGCGCATCGTCCGCGCGATCCGACAGGCGGCTCGGGCAGGGGAGCGGCGATGAGCGAAGACCGACCCGACTTCGAGCCCGAGCGCTACGAGCTGCCCGAGCGTCTTCCGTATCGCTTCGAGGTGGAGCGGCGCCGTTTCCTCCAGCTCCTGGGGGGCGTCGCCGTCCTGATCGCTGGCCGGGACGCGAGCGCACAGGAAACGGGCCGGCCCGGTCCCGGCGAGGGCGGCACCAGCGACCTCGCCGCTTGGCTCCACGTCGCCGAGGACGGCTCAGTCACGGTTTACACCGGAAAGGTCGAGGTGGGCCAGAACGCTCGCACCTCGCTGACCCAGGCGGTCGCCGAGGAGCTGCGCGCGCCGGTCGGGTCCATCCGGCTCGTGATGGGCGACACGGATCTGACGCCGGTCGAGATGGGGACGTTCGGCAGCCGCACGACGCCCCTGATGGCGCCTCAGCTGCGGCGAGCCGCAGCGGTGGCTCGGGAACTCCTGGTGGAGCTGGCCGCTCGGCAGTGGGGCCTTGCGCCTGGAGCCCTCGCGGTGGCGGACGGTCAGGTGACTCACGCGGCCACCAGCCGTGCGATCGGGTTCGGCGCCCTCACGAAGGGCCAGAAGCTCGTCAAGACGATCGGCGACGACGTCGCCCTCACGCCGCCCGAGCGGTGGAGCGTGATCGGCCGCTCGCTCCCCAAGGTGGGCGGCCGCGAGATCGTGACGGGCCGCCATCGCTACACCTCGGACGTGACGCGGCCCGGAATGTGGCACGGCAAGGTCCTGAGGCCGCCAGGGCTCGGCGCGACTCTCTCGTCCGTCGATACCGCCGCGGCCGCAGCGCTGCCGAACGTCGTGGTGGTCCGCGACGCGGGCTTTGCGGGTGTCGCCGCGCCAAGTGC
>DATFEN010000038.1:0-14056 GCA_035251085.1 Vicinamibacteria bacterium
TTCCCCGGTACGACCGGCCGGCTCTACCAGCAGTTCTCGCTCACGATCGCCTTCGCCGTGGTGCTCTCGGTCTTCAACGCCGTGACCTTCACGCCGGCGCTCTCGGCGCTGCTGCTCGACAAGGAGAGCCACGTCCACGGCCGCTTCTTCGGCGCCGTGAACCGCGTGATCGACGGCGGAACGGCGTTCTACCTGCGCGCGTTGAAGCTCGGCCTCGCTCGGCGTCCGCTGATGTTGGCGCTGTTCGGGCTCTGTCTCCTCGGCGCCTCTTGGCTGGTGAGGAGGGTGCCGTCTGCCTTCGTGCCCGACGAGGACGAAGGCTACTTCATCAGCGTGATCCAAGCGCCCGCGGGCGCCTCGCTCGGCTACACCACCGAGATCGCGAAGCAGGCGGAGGCGATCATCTTCAGCGACCCCGACGTCCTCGCGGCATTCTCCGTCGTAGGCTTCAGCTTCAGCGGCGCCGCGCCCAACAACGGGCTGATCTTCACGCGGCTCAAGGGCTACGACGAGCGGCGCGGCAGGACCCACTCGCTCGCGGCCGTGCTCAACCGGTTGCGTGGACCGCTGATGGGGATCACGGGAGCGCTCGTGATCCCGTTCGCGCCGCCGGGGATCCAGGGGCTCTCGGTCTTCGGCGGCTTCCAGTACCAGCTTCTCGATCAGACCGGTGGCGACATCGCAGGGCTCGCCAGGACCACGGGGGCGCTGATCGGGGCCGCCTCCAAGAGCGGCGAGGTGGTCGGCCTGTTCTCGAGCTTCCGGGCGAACGACCCGCAGCTCGTCGTCGATATCGACCGTGACCGGGCGCGCAACCTGGACCTGCCGCTGCGCGAGGTGACCGACGCGCTCGCGGTCTTCCTCGGCTCCGCCTACGTGAACGACTTCGACTTCAACAACCGCGCCTACCGCGTCTACGTTCAGGCCGACCAGCAGTACCGTGCCGATCCCAACGGCCTGCGGCAGCTCTACGCGCGTTCCGCCACCGGCGCGATGGTGCCGCTCGACAGCGTGGTGCGCGCGACGGAGACGACGGCGCCGCAGGTGATCAGCCACTTCAACCTGTTCCGCTCGGCCGAGGTCAACGGCGCTGCGGCGCCCGGCATGAGCTCGGGACAGGCGCTCGAGGCGATGGAGCGCCTCTCGCGCGAGACACTGCCGCAGGGCTTCGACTTCGCGTGGGCCGGCCAGTCGCTCGAGGAGAAGAAGTCGGGCACGCAGGCCATCTACATCTTCGCGCTCAGTCTGATCGTCGTGTACCTGGTTCTCGCGGCGCAGTACGAGAGCTGGGTGGTGCCCTTCATCATCCTGCTCGGCGTGCCGATCGCGGTCATCGGCGGCCTTGGCGCCCAGTTCCTGAGGGGCCTGGCCAACGACGTCTTCTGCCAGGTCGGCCTCGTGCTGCTGATCGGGCTCGCGGCCAAGAACTCGATCCTCATCGTGGAGTTCGCGGAGCAGCTGCGCGAGCAAGGCCTTTCGATCCTGGATGCCGCAGTCGAGGCCAGCCGGATCCGGCTGCGGCCGATCCTGATGACGTCGTTCGCGTTCATCCTCGGCGTGCTGCCGCTCGCCTTCGCCACCGGCGCCGGCGCCGGGGCCCGCAACTCCGTCGGCACCTCGGTGGCCGGCGGGATGCTGGCCTCGACGCTGCTCTCGGTCATCTTCATCCCGGTGCTCTACGTCGTGATCCGCACGCTCGCCCCCGGCACGCTGCGCCGCAGTGCCCTCGAGGCGGCTCCCCCGGCGACCACGGTGGCGGCCCATGAGTAGGTGGTGGGCCACGCTGGGCGCGAGCCTTGCCGTCCTCGGGTTCGCCCGAGACGCCGCGTCCCAGGCGCCGCCGGTGGGCGAGACAGCTCCACCCGTGATCGAGCGGCTGACGTTCGAAGAGGCCGTGGAGCGTGCGACGAGCCGCAACCCGAGCATCGGCGAGGCCGCGCAGGCGATCCTGCGCGCCGACGCGCTCTTGTCCCAGGCCCGCAGCGTCTTCCTGCCGCTCGCCTACGGCAACATCGGGACGGCGGTGCTCGACGCCGCGCGCGGCTTCAACGGCAGCATCGTCCAGCCCAGGACCCAGACGGCGTTCGCCGCGACCGCTTCGTACTCCGTGCTCAACGCCGCCGGCTGGGCGGCCAAGAACCAGGCCGCGGACCGTGTCGGCACGGCGCAGGCCTCTGCCGTCGAGACGCGCCGTAACGTCGCCATCAGCGCCGCGCAGGCCTATCTCGCCGTGATCGCGGCCGAGCGGCAGAGCGAGATCACGCTCCGGAACCGCGACACCGCGCGGGCGCTCGAGGAGTACACGCGCACGCGGCTCGAGGCCGGCCAGGGAAGCCGCCTCAACCACGTGAGGTCGGTGCAGCAGCTGGGGAGCGCCGAGGGCCTGCTGCAGCTCGCCGAGCTGCTGGTGAGGCAGGCCCAGGAGGCGCTGGGCGTCGTCGTCTTCGCCAGCGGCCCCGTGGGCGCCAAGGGCGAGCCCGTGTTCCCTCCCGCGCCGCCGCCCGGTGACGACAGCTGGCTCGACGCACGGCCGGACATCCGGCTGGCCACGGCCGAGCTCGCGGCGGCCGACCGCGTGGTGTCCGACGCCTGGAAGAACTGGCTGCCGACCGTCACGACCTCCTTCACGCCGCGCTACGTCACGCCGGCGGGTCTCTTCGAGCCTTCGAAGTCGTGGCGCGCGTTCTTCGTGCTGGACGTCCCGATCTTCGACGGCACGCTGCGCCCGGACAAGCGCGTGCGGATCGCCGACCGCGACACGGCCAGGCTCCGCCTCGACGGGCTCACGCTCGAAGCGCGCTCCGAGCTGCGCGTCGCCCAGGAGACGGTCCGGAGCACCGAGCTGATCGTGGCCGCGGCGCGCCAGGCTGCCGACAGCGCGGGCGAGGCGCTCCGCATCACCGAGATCGCCTACCGCGCCGGCGCCACCACCAACATCGAGGTGGTGCAGGCCCAGCGGGACGCTCGCGAGGCCGAGATCTTGGCGGCCGTGGCCGAGGACCGCCTGCGCCAGGCTCGGCTCGACCTTCTCGTCGCGCTGGGCCAGTTCCCGTAGGAGGGCTCGAGAACAGCAGATCGCGGGGCGGCCGAATCAAGGCCGCGGCGCGGCCCTGCCGGCGACGCGGGATCCTGTGGCGCTTGCGCGTGGGCGGGGTCAGCAGGGGCGCAAGCACCGCGCGATCGCGGGCGCCGGCGCGCAGGCGTTTCGGGGGCGAATTCGCCCGCAGCAGCCGGATGCGCCGCGCCCTACCAGGCGCGGACGCGGCCCGTATCGACGTGGACGAAGGCGGAGGAGGGATAGTAGCCGACGCCCCCCCCTCGCTGGGCCAGCGCCGCGCGGTGCAGGTCCTCGAGGCGGACGCCTGGCAAACGCACGTCGATGGCGCGGCCGTCGACGTGGAGGCTGTGGCGGGCCACTCCGTCGCTGCCAGCGCGCAGCGAGGCGTTGGTCGCTGCCGAGCGGTAGCCCGAGATGACCTGGTAGGGCTCGGACGAGCCGAGAGTTCCTGTCAGTCGATGCAGGAGATCGAGGAGGCGGATGTCGATCTCCTTGACTCCTCCGGTTCGGTAGTCGCGCAGGATGTGGTCGATGTCGTGGAGCGCCCCGGCGGTGTAGGTCCCTTCCGACCAGTAGTCGACGCGGAGGCTCTCGCCAGTGTGCAGGTTGTAGAACGCCAGCGAGCGCCGCGATTCCGCGTGCGCCCGACGCGAAAGGAATGCGCCCGCGGCGGCCAGAGCAGCGTGCTTCACGAAGCCGCGGCGCGTGGTGGCGGTGCCGGTCAGTGAGTTGGGGAAGACGATCTCGGCACGCATCTTGAACTTGTATCACGAAGGGCAGGCGGTTTCGACCCCGGCGCGGTTCTCCTAAGGGGTGGGCACGCGATGGCTCGGCGGCTCACGTGGGCTTTGCTGGTCGGGTGCGTGACTCTGTCCTGGGGCGTCGTGTCGGCCGCTCCTCGCTACGGTCTGCCGGGTCTGTCCAGCGCGGAATGCCGGCCCCACTGGTGCGCGGCCGGGCGCCCGGCGCGCGCCGCGTACCAGGCGATCGACCTCCTCCGCGCGGCTGACGCACACGGCCTCGCGCCCGACGACTACGAAGTGGACCGTCTCGAGGCCCAGGCGATGGCCCTGGCTGGAGCGACCACTCCGACTCCCGATGACCTTGCCGCCTTTGACACGGCCCTCGGTCGGTCCCTGCTTCGGTATCTGTCTGACCTGAGCGGCGGGCGGGTCGACCCCCATGACGTCGGCTTCCACTACGAAGCCCGCGAAGATCGCCCGCTGGCGGAGCACCTGAGCCGTGCGATCGCGGAGGACGACCTGGCTGGCGCCGTCCGGGCGTTCGAACCGAGCTTCGCACAGTACCGCCGGCTGAAGGATGCCCTCGCGCGCTACCGCGCGCTGGCCCGCGACCTCGCCCTCTCACCGTTCACCGACGTCCGCAGACTTCGCGAGGGCGAGGCCTACGCCGATCTGCCGCAACTCGCCCGAGTTCTGCGAGCCCTCGGGGACCTCCCGGGCGATGCGGCGCCTCTGGAGTCGAGCGAGGTCTACGGAGGCGAGGTGCTCGAGGCGGTCAGGCGTTTTCAGGCGCGTCATGGCCTCGAGCCCGACGGTGTCTTGGGTTCCGAGACGTTCCGGCAGCTCACGGTGCCCCTGCCACTGCGTGTGCGGCAGATCGAGCTGGCCCTCGAGCGCCTGCGCTGGCTCCCGGCCGCTCCTCCGGGACGTCTCGTGGTCGTCAACGTTCCTGCGTTTCGCCTCGTGGGCTTCGAGTCCGCAGGTGAAAATCGTCCGGTCGTCCAGATGGGAGTGGTCGTCGGGCGTGCTGCACGCTGGCGCACGCCGCTCTTCGCGGAGGACATGCGCTATCTGACCTTCCGCCCATATTGGTACCCTCCGCTGAGCATCGTCAGGAACGAGATCCTTCCCGAGCTGCTGCGGGACCCGGCGTATCTGTCGGCCCAGGACATGGAGGTCGTGGCGGCGGCGAACGACGCGACTGCGCTGCCCTGGGCTCAAGACACCGCCGCTCAACTGGAGATCGGCACCTTGCGGATCCGCCAGCGGCCGGGCGCACGCAACGCATTGGGTCTCGTGAAGTTCGTCTTCCCCAACGCCTACGACGTCTACCTGCACGATACGCCGGCCACCGGCTTGTTCGCACGCGCCCGACGCGACTTCAGCCACGGGTGCATCCGCGTCGAAGACCCATTGGCCCTGGCCGAGTTCGTCCTGGCCAGCGAGGCCGGATGGACGCGGGCCCGCATCGAGCAGGCGATGCGGGGCGAGAGCACGCTCCAAGTGGATCTTGCCGTCCCCATTCCTGTCTTCATCTACTACACGACGGCGATCGTTCGGGCCGACGGACGGATCGAGTTCTACGACGACATCTACGGCCTCGACCGCGCGCTGGACGACGCGTTGCGTGCCCGGACGCGTTAGGGCATGGGCTGCCGAATCAGGGTTGTCTCCCGCCGGCAGTGGCGGTCTGGCCGCGGGCCAGTGAGGCGAGCGTGCCGGCTGCGCACAGTACGCTGAACCCGAAGAAGGCCGCCCGCAGGGCGGCGAGGAAGGGGGCGTGCCGGGCGGGAACCATGGGCTCGTGACCGACGAAGAGGGCCAGCACGAGGGCGGCCAGCCCGATGCTGAGCATCTGGCCCACGAGACGCATCGTGGCCAGGATGGCGGAAGCCACTCCGTAGAAGTGCCGTTCCACGCTGGCCATGACCGCGTTGGTGTTCGGCGAGGCGAACAAGCCCAGGCCTGCACCGAGCAGAGTCAGGCACGCGAGCACGAAGGCCTGCGAGGTGGCCGCGCCGAGGCAACCGAGCAGCGCCAGCGCGACGGCGGTCAAGCCCATCCCCGCCGAGGCGACGACGCGGGAATCCACCCGGTCCGACAGACGGCCGGCGAAGGGCGAGATACCCGTCTGGACGAGGGGCTGGACGGCGAGCAGCATCCCGGCCGCTTGGGAGGTGAGCCCGTCCACGTATTGGAGGCGCAGGCTGAGCAGGAAACCGACGGCGAACGTGGCCGAGTAGTGGACGAGGGCGGCGAGGTTCGAGAGCGCGAAGACCCGGTTGGCGCGGAAGAGGGTGATGTCGAGAACTGGCTGGGGTGCGTGCAGCGCCCAGGCGACGAAGGCAGCCAGCGTGGCGAGTCCGGCGGCTAGCAGGGCCACCCCGGCCACGCCCGGCAGTCGTCCCAGGCCATACATGATAGCGGCCAGTCCCACGCCGTAGAGGGCCGAGCCTGCGACGTCCAGCCGCTCGCCCTGCGACTCTGCCCTCGAGGTAGGGCTGCGGGACCCGCTCGGGCGCCTTCGCGAGTACCACCAGGCACGGCTTCCCCTCAGGCGGCTGCTCGCGCGGGGTCCTCGCCGGGCATCTCGAACCCGTTAGCGCCAGTGGGCGTCGTGCGAGGGGCGCAGACCCAGGCGCCGTGGCCGCCAGTGGTGCGCTTGGTGCTCGGCGACGAGGTCAGCTCGTGCGAACAGCTTCACGAGCACCGCTCCAGCCAGGAAGCCGCCGAAGTGCGCCCAGAACGCCACACCGCCGCCTTCCCGTCCGAGGACGGTCAATCCGCTGACGAACTGCAGGAGCAGCCAGTAGCCGAGCATCATCCAGGCGGGCCATGCCATGGAGGTCAGGAAGAACCCGAGCGGCACCATGACGAACACGCGCACATGAGGGTAGAGCACGACGTAAGCGCCCATCACACCGCTGATCGCGCCCGAGGCGCCCACCATCGGCACAGCCGAGTCTGGGTTGAGAACGACCTGCGTCATGGCCGCCGCCACGCCCGTCAACAAGTAGAAGACGGCGAAGCGGAGCCGCCCCATGACGTCCTCGACGTTGTTCCCGAAGAGCCACATGAACCACATGTTCCCGAGCAGGTGCATCCAGGAGCCGTGGAGGAACATGGACGTGAGCACGTTCGCGGCCTGGCGCCCCGGGTCGGTGAGGCACACGAGCCCTTCCCCCATCGGGAAGGCCGTCCCCGGGGTCACGGACCCCGTCAGCTCGCCGGGAATCAGGCCCAGCTCGCAGACCGAGCGCGCGAGGGAGAGGCTCGTCCCGGCGCCCTGGACGAGCAGCCAGGCCCCGACGTTGAGCGCGATCAGGGCGTATGTCGCGTACGGTGTTCGGATCGTCTCGTTCTCGTCACGATAGGGGAACATGCGCCCCTCGGCCTAACCCTGCCGACATGATCGTAGACCAGCTCGGTTCGGCGCGCATACATCGGAACGCGGGCTTCACGGTCGAGCCACATGACGCCTGTGATACCTCGTACGACGATCTCGGCTTCCGGGTCGCGGCCGTGCTGGGCGCGGGAGCTGGGGCGCGGGAGTGAGGCTTGGCGGTAGCCGTCGAAATCGACCAGTACGGCCGCGAAGCCGGCTCCAGCGTCCACCGTGCATCAGGAACGCCGCCCCGTCTATCGGGTCACGGACGCACATGCGAAGGAATTGCCGCGCCCGCTCCGAGCACGCGCCGAGTTTTCGCGGCCAACTGCCGCGGATGGGCTGACTTGGAGCGTTTCGGGCTGGCATCACAGTTGCTGCCCCTGCATTCAGTTCGAAGCACGTCATCACCAGCTTCGGAACGAACCAGTCACACGCGCGCCCGGCGAAAGCCCTCATGCCCGACATGGTCCAGGACGGAACCCCGCTCAGCGCAGTGGACACCGCGTGGCTGCACATGGAGGACCCCACCAACCTGATGATGGTCACGGGGCTCTTCGTGGTGGACGGGCCCCTGAACGTGGAACTCCTGCGCACGACACTGCACGAGCGCATGACGGAGCGCTTCCCCCGCCTCACCCATCGCGTACGGCAGGATGGATCGAGCGCGTTCTGGGAGAAGGACGTCACCTTCGACCTGGGCGCCCACGTGCACCGCATGGCGCTGCCGCGCCCGGGTGGCCTCGGGGCCCTCCGGGATGTGGTGAGCGACCTGATGAGCATGCCGCTGGACTTCAGCAAGCCGCTCTGGCAGTGCCACCTGATCGAGGACGTGGGCAAGGGCAGCGCCGTGCTGATGCGCGTTCACCATTGCATCGGCGACGGCCTGGCCCTGGGCCACGTCCTGCTCTCGCTGACCGATCAGGTCCCCTGGGTCGAGTCCCACGCGGTCCCGGGGTTCCGGCGACCGCTGGAGGACCATATCGCCGACCATGTCGGCTGGCTGGCCGACAAGGCGGCGGCGGCCGTGGAGGTCGCCGTCCGCGCCGGTCTCCAGGTGGGACACCTCGTGGGGGAAGGCGTCGGGGCCGTGCGCCACCCGTCGCGCCTGCTGGAGTTCACCCTGTCTGCGGCCCAGAGCGCCACCGTGTTCTTCGACATGCTGATGCGCCCCTCCGACTCCCTCACGCCGCTGCGCGGGCCCCTGGGCGTCTCCAAGCGCGCAGCGTGGTCGCGCGCGTTCAGCCTGGCGGACGTCAAGGCTGTCGGCGCCCGCGCCGGCGCCACGGTGAACGACGTTCTTCTCGCAGCCGTCGCCGGCGGCCTGCGGCGCTTCCTGGCGAGGCGTGGCGTGCGCACCCGCGGCCTGGAGATCCACGCCATGGTGCCCGTCAACCTGCGGCGGCCCGAGCTCGCCGACGACCTCGGGAACCGGTTCGGACTCATCTATGTGTCCCTGCCCGTGGGCGTGGCCGACCGCGGGGAGCGCCTGGAGCTCGTGAAGCAGCGCATGACCGCCATCAAGCGCTCCCCGGAGTCGATCGTGGGCTTCCAGCTCCTGGAGGCGCTGGGCCTCGCCCCGCGCAAGGTGGCCGAGGTGTTCGTCAACCTGTTCGGGTCGAAGTCCACGGCCGTGATGACCAACGTGATCGGACCGGACCGGCCCGTGTACTTCTGCGGCCGCCGCGTGGGAACGGTCATGTTCTGGGTGCCGCAGTCCGGACGGATGGGCCTGGGCGTCAGCATCTTCAGCTACGACGGGCGCGTCGTGGTGGGTGTGTCGACGGACCGGGGGCTGGTCCCCGACCCCGAGTCCCTCGTCGCCGTCTTCGAGTCCGAGTTCGCGGCGCTCCGTGCCTGGGCGAAGGGGCAGCCGCGAGCAGCGGCGCCAGCTGCGCCCAAGCAGAGTATTCGTTCGCGACGCAATCATCCCAAGAGGGAGGCAGTCCCATGAGGCATCCATACTCGTACCGCAGGGCCCTGGCGTCGCTCGTGGTCGGCGCTCTGGCGGCGTGGCCCGCGCCGCTCCTGGCATCCGGCTTCCAGCTCGTGGAGCAGAACGCGAGCGGCCTGGGCAACGCCTATGCGGGCCAGGCGGCGGGGGTGCAGGACGCCAGCGCGATCTTCTTCAACCCGGCCCGGCTGGCGCGCCTTTCCGGCAAGCAGGTCGTCGTGGCGGTGAGCCCGGTCGGCATCGCGACCACCTTCGACGACACCGCCTCGACACGACCCCAGCTCGGCCCGGTGTCGATCCCAGTCCCCCTGGGTAACACCGGTGGCGACGCGGGCGGCTGGGTGCCCGTGCCGAACGCTTACTTTTCCTGGCAGGTCGCTTCCCAATGGTGGCTGGGCCTCGGCGTCAACGCTCCGTTCGGATTGAAGACGGAGTGGGACAGCGACTGGGTCGGTCGCTTCACCGCGGTTTCTTCCGAGGTGCATACGATCAACATCAACCCGACCGTGGCGATCAAGCTGAGCGACGCGTTCTCGATCGGCGGCGGCGCCGACTACCAGCGCCTGAAGGCCACGCTGTCCCAGGAGGTGCCCTATGGCGGCCTGGCCTTCGGTGGTGCAGTGGCGGCTGCCGGACCCGCGGCCGGGGCAGGCATCCTCGCGCAGCTGGGCGGGCCAGCGGGCTTGGCGCTCGAGGGCCTGAGCGCGGTCGAGGGCGACACCTGGAGCTGGGGCTGGAACGTCGGCGCGGCGCTCGAGATCGGCGACAGCGGCAGCCTGGCCGCGACCTACCGCTCGGCCATAAAGCACGATCTCGACGGCAACGTCACCTTCGCGGGCGCGCCCAGCTTCGCGACTGTGGGACCGCTCGGGGGGCTGGGCACCGCACTCAACGCGCGCTTCGCGGACGGACCGGTCACGGCGCAGATCGAGCTGCCCGAAACGGTTTCCGTCGCGGCCGCGTACGAGGGCGAGACGGTGGAGCTGCTCGCCGACTGGACCTGGACGGGTTGGAGCTCGATCCAGACTCTCACCATCGAACGGGCCGGCGGACCCGTCCTGAGCCAGGTCCCGCTCAACTTCGAGGACACGTGGCGCGCGGGCCTCGGCTTCAACTACAAGCTGCAGGACGCTTGGACGCTCCGGCTCGGCACGGCCTACGACAGGACGCCCGTGCAGGACGCCCACCGCACGCCACGGCTGCCGGACCAGGACCGCATCTGGGCCGCGATCGGCTTCCAGTACCGGCTCGGCAAGGCCGGCGCTCTCGATTTGGGCTACTCGCACTTGTTCATCGACGAGGGCATGAGCATGCTTCCGAACCAGACCGCGCCGACTTCGCCGCCGACGGGCAACCTGATCGGCCACTATCACGCGAAGGTCGACATCGTGAGCGTGCAGTATCGCCATTCGTTCTGAGTCGGAGTTGACGCCGGGAATACGGCCGTCGGTCGGGAGTGCGCTGACGCAGCGGGCGGGCGTCTCCTGGACCGGTGGCCGCACCGGGTGAAGCTCATCTATGTTCGAGTACTGGGCGGGATAGGATTGACTCACGGCGTGGCGGGCAGGGCGCCGGATGCGAAGGAGGAGACGTGACGCTCAGCCGGCGCGAATTCCTCGGCGTGGCGGCCGCGGCTCCGCTCGCCCTCAAGTCCTCCGGCGAGCAGGGCACGCTGCCCGCCCGGACGTTCGGCCGCAGCGGAGTCCGACTCCCCATCCTCGCGTTCGGCTGCGGGAGCCGGTTCCTCTCCTACGAGAACGACGACGAGGCGATCGCGGTACTGAACCGCGCGATCGACCTCGGCGTGACCTACGTCGACACGGCTCACAACTACGGCGGGGGCAAGAGCGAGGAGCGCGTCGGCCGCGTCGTGAAGACCCGCCGCAAGGAGGTGTTCCTGGCCACGAAGCTCGACGCGCGCACCGCGGACGCGGCGCGACGCCAGATCGAGCTGAGCCTGAAGCGGCTGAACACCGATCGGCTCGACGTCCTGCACGTCCACGGCCTCGAGAGCCTCGACGACCTCGCCGCGATCGAGGCGAAAGGCGGAGTCCTCGAGGCGGTGCTGGAGGCCCGGGACCAGAAGGTCGCCCGCCTCGCCGGCATCACCGGACACGCCGACCCCGTGGCGATGAAGGCGGCGCTCGAGCGGCACGACTTCGACTGCGTGCAGATGGCGCTCAACGTGTCGCGGGCCCGGATCGAGTTCGACGACGACGGCGCCCGGCCGGTCTCGATGGCGGAGAAGAGCTACGAGGCTCTCGCGCTGCCGGTGGCCACCACGAAGAACCTGGGCGTGATCGCGATGAAGGTGTTCGGCCAGGACCGGCTCCAGAGCCGAGCCCCGGCCGGGAAGCTGCTCTACTACGCGCTTTCGCTGCCGGTCGCGCTCGCCAGCGTGGGAATGCCGAAGCCGGAGCTGCTCGACCGGAACGTCGCGCTGGCGAGAGCCTTCCGCCCCCTCGACGAGTCCGAGATGAAACAGCTACGGGCCTCCGTGGCGGCAGCCCAGCGAACGGCCCTCGCCCGCTTCTTCCGAGACCACCGCGACGCCTGAACGCCACGCGTCGCGCGAGCCCGGGTTCTCGAACGTCTACGATGACGAGACGCGAGCGGACGCCTACGCCAGGCTCGAGTTCCCGGGCACGTACTACCTGGCTTACCGGGACCTGCCCGCCATCATCGCGGCGTACGTGCGCGGGCGGAGGGCGCTCGACTTCGGATGCGGAGCGGGCCGGTCGACGCGGTTCCTGCGCCGGCTGGGCTTCGACGCGCCTACTCGTCGTCCCAGAGGTGCACCTTCGTCGCGTCCGGCAGGATGAGTCTGAGCGTGGTCGACGCGCTGGCCAGCGAAAGCCCGACGTCCCTCCCGTCATCGATGCTGGCGGTGTCCACGAGTATTTCGAAGTTCGTCGAGTCCCCGATACACGCGGTCACCTGTTGCGCGCCTGACCGGTTCTTGCAGGGATTGTGGTCGGGAAACTTGACGTAGACGTCGGCCGTGACGTGGTCCTTCGCCGCGTCATACCGCCAGTTCGGAGATGCATCCTTCAGCGGAGTATGAACGCAGTAGATCAGCGCGGATGCTTCCGGCTTCTTCCACGGATGATCCGATCCTCCGTACTCCCACGCCAACAAGGGGATGACGGGACGCTGGTCCTTGCCGCACAGTGAAAGGAGCTGCCGTGCGGCCGGATCAGCCGCTATCTGGGCGGGCGTCTTCCCGTTGATGTCCGCATCCTTTCCCCCGCGTCCGGGATGTGCGGCCTTGTAGGCATCTATCCAACCCTTGACCTCCTCGAACGAAGGGGAGGAGCCCGAGCGCTTCCTCTCGGCTTCGGCTGCGGACGGTCGAGCGACAGCCGGAAAGGCAATGAGCGCCAGTGCCATGAAGACTCTCCCAAGAGCGGTTGTCCGCATAGGCCCCGCATTGTCCCACTGAGCGGCCTCCGATCGACGCTCAGGCTGAAGGGGTGGGTCTTGGGATGCCGTCAGGTACCAACGGCAGGGCGCGCAGGCGAATGCCCGTGGCCGAGAAGATCGCCCCCGCCACGGCCGGAGCGACGGCCACGATCGGCGTCTCGCCGGCGCCCGCGGAGGGCAGGTCCTTGCGGTCGAGAAGCACCACATCGATCTCGGGGACGTCGCTGAAGCGCGGGACGCGGTAGAGCGAGAGGCGAGGGTTCAGGATCCGGCCCTCGTCGAACTCGACGGCCTCGAACAGCGCACCGCCCAGACCCATGACGAGGGAGCCTTCGACCTGGTTGCGGAGCTGGTCGGGATTGACGATCGCCCCGCATTCGAAGGCCGTCACGAGCCGCACCACGCGGAGCTTGCCGGCCGCGTCGATGCGGACCTCGGCGCAGGTGGCGACGTAGCTGCCCTTCTCGAAGCCGCCGGCGATGCCGTGGCCGTGGCCCGGCTCCGAGCGCGCTGCCGCCCAGCCGTAGCGGTCCGCGGCGGCGGCGAGCACCGCCAGCAGGCGTGGGTCCTTCAGGTTGCGTCGCCGGAACTCCAGCGGCTCGATCGCCAGCGCCATCGCCAGCTCGTCCATGTGCGACTCGCGGGCGAAGTGGTTGGCCGTCGCCGCGAGGCCGCGGTAGGAGCCCTGGCGCAGCGGCGAGTCCGCGGGGTGGAACTCGATGTGCTGGTGCGGCGCCTCGTAGAGCGTGCGGATGGCGGCCGAACCGGAGTTGTAGTTGTGCATCTCCCAGGCAACCAGGCGCCCGCCGTTGTCCGCGGCGCTGCGCACGTCGATGACCCCGGCGGGGCGGAAGTAGGCCCAGCCGAACTCCTCCTCCCGGGTCCAGACCAGCTTGACCGGGCGGCCGGCCGTCCGGGCCAGGCGCGCCGCTTCGATCGCGCATTCGCCGGTGTGCTTCCCGCCGTAACCCGAGCCGGTGTCCGGGACGATCACCCGGACCTTCTCCGGCGCCAGGTGGAAGGCCTCGGCCAACTCCTCCTTGACTCCGAAGGGACGCTGCGTCCCCGTCCAGACGGTCAGCCGGCCGCCCACCCACTCCGCGACGGCCGCGCGCGGCTCGAGCGGCACGTGGGCGATGTACGCGACCGTGTAAGTGGACGCGAGGGTGTGAGGCGCGGCCTTCGACGCTTCGCCTACGGAGCCGACCACGTGCAGCGCGGAGGAACGCCGCGGCGGCTCGGCCGCACGCGCTGGAGGCTTCCGGAGCCGGTCGTACAGGTCGCGTCCGGGCGGCTGCGGCGTCGTCGACCATTCGGGCCGGAGCGCCTCGAGGGCACGAGCAGCGAGCAGCGCACTTGGCGCGGCGACACCCGCAAAGCCCGCGTCGCGGACCACCACGACGTTCGGCAGCGCTGCGGCCGCGGCGGTATCGACGGACGAGAGAGTCGCGCCGAGCCCTGGCGGCCTCAGGACCTTGCCGTGCCACATTCCG
>DATFEN010000062.1:0-6025 GCA_035251085.1 Vicinamibacteria bacterium
CTCGAGGCTGAGTCCCTGCTCCTCGGACGGCTCCGACTCAACGACGAGCGCGCCGTCGCGGACCAGCCGGGCGCGACTTCCACGGGGCGCTCGGGCGCGGACCCGGAGCATCGGCCTCGATTCCAGAGCCACGTCGTCCCCCATCGTGGCGCGCTCGGCGCCTGCCGCGGCGGTGAACGAGAACGCGTCCCCGGACGCCATCGCGTCCAGGGCCAGGTACGAGCGCCCACGGCCGAGCGCCGTCACGATCGCGGCCGCGTCGCGGGCCCCGTCGCCGGCGAGCGGCGCCTCGAGGATGACGTGGTTCCGAGAGAGGCGGAAGACCGCCTCGTAGGACGGAAAGCGCGGCGTGAATCGCTTCGAGATCGGCAGCCGGCTGTGAGCATCGGCGCCGAGGATGCCCGCGACGCGCCGCTCCCGGAGCAACCGGTCCCAGCGCGCGAGCGCCTCGTCGGGCGGCGTCTGGGAGCCCAGCAGAGCGTACGTCGGGTTCGCCGCGTAGAGGGCCGCGGTGCGCAACTGCCTTCCCCAGCCTGCGGCGCGCCATTGGCTGTCGCCGTTCACCAGCTCCATCCCCCATGGCCCGGGAAGCTCCCAACCGCTCCAGGCGAAGTCCGACCGCGGGCTGAACGGATGCGCCGCGAACGCGACCCCGCCCAGGTCCCTCACGTCCTGAAGCGCGTCGAGCGCGTCGCCGGAGAAGCGATAGGCGGGATCGGGAACGCCGAGGGCGACGACGTGGCCCGCGGTCGTCGAGATTTCGCTTCCCACGAGGACGAGGACGCCGTCGTGATAGCCCTCGAACGCCTTGGCGCCGACGTTGTTGTGGTCGGTGATCGCGACGAAGGCAAGCCCGGCGACACGTGCGGCGGACACCACCTCCTGCGGCGTGCCCCCTCCGTCCGACAGCGATGTGTGCACGTGGACGGCGCCCGCGACGCGCACGTAGCCGTCGTCCAGCGACGGGCCCAGCACGGTTTCCGGGCGCCGGGAGGCCAGCCAGGCCCAGAGCCCCAACGCCGCGACCAGGCATCCCAGCAGCGCCCGGCGGCGGCGACTCACGACCGCGGGCCGCCTACTTCAGGAGCAGCTTGCGAAGGGCCTCCGCCTTGTCGGTGCGCTCCCAGCGGAACTCCGCGCGGCCGAAATGCCCGTAGGCCGCCGTGGCCTTGAAGAGCGGCTTGCGGAGGTCGAGGTAGTCGATGATGCCCTTCGGTGTCAGGGGGAAGATCTGCCGGATGCCGTCGACGATCTTCGCCTCGTCGACCTTCCCGGTGCCCATCGTGTCGGCCATGATCGAGACGGGGTCGGGCACTCCGATCGCGTAGGCGATCTGCAGCTCCACATGGTCGGCGAGGCCGGCAGCCACGATGTTCTTCGCCATGTAGCGCGCCATGTAGGAGGCCGAGCGGTCCACCTTCGTCGGGTCCTTGCCCGAGAACGCGCCGCCGCCATGGCTGCCCACGCCGCCGTAAGTGTCGACGATGATCTTCCGGCCGGTGAGGCCGCAGTCACCCTGCGGCCCGCCCATCACGAAGCGCCCCGTCGGGTTGATGAAGTACTTCGTCTTCTCGTCGAGGAGCTGGCGCGGGATCACGCATTGGATGACCTTCTCCAGGATGTCCTCGCGGATCGTCTCCAGCTTGACGAGGTCGCTGTGCTGCGCGGAGACGATCACCGCCTCCACGCGAACGGGCCGGTCGCCCTCGTACTCGACGGTGACCTGGCTCTTGCCGTCGGGCCGGAGGTAGTCGAGGACCTCCTCCTTGCGGACCTGGGCCAGGCGGCGCGTGAGCTTGTGGGCAAGCATGATCGGCAGCGGCATCAGCTCGTCGGTCTCGTTGCACGCGTAGCCGAACATCAGGCCCTGGTCCCCGGCGCCGCCGGGGTCGACACCCATCGCGATGTCGGGCGACTGCTCGTGGATCGCGGAGATGACCGCGCAGGTCTCGTAGTCGAAGCCGTACTTGGCGCGGGTGTAGCCGACGCCCTTGATCGTCTCGCGCACGATCGTCGGCAGGTCGGCGTAGGCCTTGGTGCTGATCTCTCCCGCGATGAAGGCAAGCCCGGTCGTGACCATCGTCTCGCAGGCCACGCGGCTCGCGGGGTCCTGCGCGATCAGCGCATCCAGGACCGCGTCCGAGATCTGGTCCGCGATCTTGTCCGGATGCCCCTCGGTGACCGACTCCGAGGTGAAGAGGTGCCGCCCGTTCTTAGCCATTCCTACTCCGCGCTCGGGCCCTCTGGGCCCCGTCCAAAACGGGCGAGGTTATCACGGCTACGCCCTCGGGTGGAACTGATCGTAGATCTTCCGCAGCCGCTCGCGGCTGACGTGGGTGTAGATCTGCGTCGTGGAGATGTCGGCATGGCCGAGCATGGCCTGCAGCGCGCGCAGGTCGGCACCGTGCTCGAGCAGGTGCGTGGCGAAGGAGTGGCGCAGCACGTGGGGCGTCAGGATCCGCTCGACGCCCGCGGCCACGGCGTGGCGACGCACGATGCCCCACAGCCCCATCCGCGACAGCGGCCCGCCGCGCTGACTGAGGAAGAGCCTCACGGCCGGCCGGTCGCGGGCGAAGCCGGGCCTGGCCGTGTCCAGGTACCGCTGCACCCACTGCCGAGCCGCCCGGCCCATCGGCACCAGGCGCTCCTTGCGGCCTTTCCCGAAGCAGGTGAGCAACCCCACCTCCAGGTCGACGTCCCTCGGCCTCAACCCGATCAGCTCCGAGACGCGCAGCCCCGTGGCGTAGAGCACCTCCAGGATCGCGCGGTCCCGGATGCCGAGGGAGGTCGCGACGTCGGGCGCCGCGAGCAGCGCCTCGACCTGCGCGGTCGTCAGGAAGCGCGGCAGCGCCTTGAAGGCGCGAGGCGCCTTCAAGTTCTCCATCGGGTCGCCTTCGATCCTGCCCTCGCGCACCGCGTAGCGGTAGAAGCCACGCACGGCGTGAACGGCACGGGCGACCGAGCGCGGCGCGAGGCCGCGGGAGCGAAGGAGGGCGATGAAATCCGCCAGCTCGGCCTGCTTCAGGGAAAGGATGGGCCTGCGCCGCTCGCGGACGTGCTCGAGCAGCAGCGCCAGGTCGTGGCCGTAGGCGAGCAGCGAGTTCTCCGCGAGCCCGCGCTCCACGCGCAGGTGATCGAGGTACTCCGAGACGATCGCCTCGTTCAGAGGCTCAGCTCGGCCCCGAACGTCAGCCCTCCCTGGCGAAAGTCGACGAAGTCGGGATCGTCCCGGCCTTCGATCTTGAAGAAGCGATAGCCGGCCCCCACCGCGACGCGCTCGACGATGTGGAAGCGCGCGCCGAGGCGCATCTCGTACGTGTGGCCCCGGTCGCCGATCGTGAGGCCCGTGAGCTCGCCCTCGAAGCTCAGGCGCCCGGCATACAGGCGCCCCGTCGCGCCCACGACCGGCACCGGCGTGTTCAGCTCCTCGGCCTCGATGAGCCCGAACTGCGGCGCCGCGATGGAGGCGCGTCCGTCGAAGAGCTCGCCTCCGATCATCACCCCGAGGTACCCGACCGGCGTCTTGAGCAGGTCGAACTCGAGGTGCGCCGAGTACAGCTTGCCGCTCACCTCGCTCACCACGCGCGCCGACACGGGATAGACGCGTCCGTTGAACACGAACGTGCGGTCGATCCGCACGTCCGCCAGATAGTCGAGCGGCGTGACGCCGCCCCGTATCTTGAACCCGGGAACGAGCTGGAGCGCGCCCCGGACCTCGAAGGTCCGCTCGTCCGCGATCCCGAGGTCGTCCTTGAGGTCCAGGCGCGTGCCGAGGAGGCCCGAGCTGAGCTCGGCGGAGAGATCAGGCCGCCATTCCTGGTACTCGACGCGCAGCTTGTACTGCTCGGGAGCAGGAGGCTCCGCAGCGCGCCCCGTCGGCGCGACGAGAGCGAGGCCCAGGAGGAGAGCACATCTCATGTCGGGTCAGGCTAGCATGCGGTCGCGAGCGCCGACAAGGTAGCCGGTGATCGCGGACACGATGCGCCGCGCCTCGGAGAGCCCGAGCGTCCTCGCGCCGGCGAAGTACGCGGCGATCCCGACGCCGACCGGCAGGAGGGCGGTGGCGGCTTGCGCCAGGATCCCGCGCGTGCCCAGTGCCTCCTCGAGCGCGCGCGCCGCGAGCCACGCGATCGATCCCATGCCGAGCGCCGCCACGGTCATCAGCGCCATCGCCCGCAGCGTCCCTTCGTCTCGAAGACCGCCCACACGGCGCTCGAACCACACGGCGAGCAGGCCCGCGTTCACGAGCGCGGCGATGCTCGTGCCGAGCGCCACGCTTCGGAAGCCCAGGACGTCGTAGAGAGCGACGTTGATCGCGAGGTTCGTCGCTACGGCCGCGACGCTGGCGATGAGCGGCACGCGCGGCAGGCCGAGGGCGTAGAACGCCGGCGCGAGGACCTTGACGGCCGAATAGGCGACGAGCCCCGCGCCATAGAAGACGAGGGCGGCCGCGGTGCGCTCGGTGTCGTGCGCCGTGAAACGCCCACGCTCGTAGAGCAGCCGGACGACGGGAACGCCGAGCACCAGCAGGCCCACGGTCGCGGGGATCGTGAGGAACGCCAGCATGCGCAAGGAGCCGCGGAGCGTCTGGCGCAGCCCATCCATGTCGTTCTCGGCCGCCCGCTTCGCAAGCCCCGTCGCGGTCACCGTGCCGGCGGCCACGCCGAAGAGCCCGATCGGCAGGTACAGGATCCGAAAGGCGTAGTTGAGCCAGGAGACGGCGCCCGGCTCGTGCGAGGCGAAGATGCTGTTGACGAAGATGTTGACCTGGACCGCTGCGAGCCCGGCGGTCGCGGGCCCCATGAGCGCCGCGACCTGGCGGATGCGCGGATCCCAGGGCGTCCACTCCGCACGAAAGCGCCAGCCCTGTGCGCGTAGGGCGGGGACCTGGATGAGGAACTGCGCCAAGCCTCCCAACAGCGTGCCGACGGCCCAGCCGACCACGACCTGCTCCATCGGCCAACCGAGCTGCCACAGCGCGCCACCCACCAGGATCGCGACGACGTTGAAAGTGGCCGGCGCGAGGGCAGGCGTCGCGTAGCGCTCCTCGGCGTTCAGCATGCCCATCGCGATCGCCGCGAACGACACGATGGGCAGGAACGGCAGCATGATTCGCGTCAGGAGCACGGTCAGCTCCGGCTTTCCGGGCACGGCGTCGAAGCCCGGGGCCAGGGCGGCCACGATCGGTTGCGCCGCCAGCATCGCGACCAGCACGCAGCCGCCGAGCAGCACGCCGAGGAGCGTCAGGACCCGCGAGGCCAGGCGCTGCGCCGCCTCGCGGCCCGCTTCCCGTGCCGTCCGCGCGTAGGCGGGCACGAACGCGGCCGAGAGGGCGCCCTCCGCGAACAGGTCACGAAGCAGGTTCGGGATGCGGAAGCCGATCTGGTAGGCGTCGGCGTGCATGCCGGCCCCCAGCACGGCCGCGAACACCTGCTCGCGCACGACACCCAGGAGGCGCGAGCACAAGATCAGGAGCGAGACCAGGCCCGCGGAGCGCAGCGAGGAGCCTGCCTGCGGTCCGCTCACGCTTCCTTGACCGGGTCCCGTCCGGGCTGTAGAATCGGCGTTTCTGTCGTCGTCACGCAGGAGGATGTGAGTGGCTCATCACGCGTCGGCCCTGAAGCAGATGAGGCAGAGCCTCAAGCGCCGGGCCCGCAATCGCCGGAACGTGTCGCAGGTCAAGACCCAGATCAAGAAGCTCCGCGACGCCATCGCGAAGGCCGACGCCGCCAGCGCCAATGCGCTCCTCCCCGAGACCGCGAGCGCCATCGACAAGGCGGTGAAGAAGGGCGTCCTTCACCGCAACACCGGCTCCCGCCACAAGAGCCGGCTGGCTTCGCGCGTCAACGGCCTGGGCGCGCGGTCCTAGCGCTCGCCCTCGGGCCCGCCTGCGCCAGCGCGGCCGCCAGGGCCACCGCGGCGCTGCCCCCCGTCTTCACGCTTCGATCCGCTGCCAGCAGGGCCCGTCGCGCCGCGACCAGATCGGCCTCGGTCCAGCGCTCGGCGGCACGCTCGACGTCCGGCA
>DATFEN010000219.1:0-17005 GCA_035251085.1 Vicinamibacteria bacterium
CGGGACGCATCCTGCCGGCCGTCACCCGCTCGAGGAATCGCGGCGGCGTGCGGTGGCGCGTGGCCTGCTCGTAGGCGTAGGCGAGACGGAGCAGCACGGGCTCGCCCCAGGCGCGGCCGATGAACGAGATGCCGACCGGCAAACCGAACACGGCCCCGGCCGGAACCGTGATGCTGGGATAGCCCGCGACGGCCGCGGGCGTCGAGCTGCCGCCGCCGAAGTGGTCGCCGTTCACACAGTCGGTCGTCCATGCGGGGCCGCCGGTCGGGGCGACGATCGCGTCGAGCGTGTGCGCGCTCATCACGGCGTCGATGCCCTCAGCCCGTGACAGGCGGCGGTTCTTCTCCAGCGCCTCGAGGTACGCCTTGTCCGTGAGCGGCCCCTTCTCCTCGGCTTTCAGAAACAGGTCCTGGCCGAAGTACGGCATCTCGCGGTCCTTGTTCTCCTCGTTGAAGCGGATCACGTCCGCCAGCGTCCTGACTCGCGCACCGGAGCCGAGAGAGGCGAGATACGCGTTCAGGTCCGCCTTCAGCTCGTAGAGCAGCACCTCGAGCTCGCTGTCGTCGTACTCGCCTGAATGCGGGATGTCGGCCGGATCCACGAGGACCGCGCCCTGTCTCTTCATCTCCGCGAGCGCGTCCTCCATCAGCCGGTCGACGCTCGCGTGGAAGCCGAACGTCTTCCTGAACACGCCGATGCGCGCGCCCTTCAACCCGTTGGGATCGAGGAAGCTCGCATAGTCCGCGTGCGCGTGTTCGGCGCTGGCCTGCGTCTCCGCGTCGCGCGGATCCACCCCCGCGATCGCCGAGAGGACCACCGCGGCGTCCCGCACGGTCCGGCACATCGGCCCCGCGGTGTCCTGGCTATGGGCGATCGGAATGATGCCGGCGCGGCTCACGAGCCCGAGCGTCGGCTTGATGCCGACCAGGCCACAGTTGTTCGAAGGGCAGACGATCGAGCCGTCGGTCTCGGTGCCGATCGCAACGGCGACGAGGTTCGCGGCCGCCGCCGTGCCCGATCCCGAGCTGGAGCCGCACGGGTTGCGATCGAGGACGTACGGGTTCAGGCACTGGCCGCCGCGCGCGCTCCAGCCCGATGAGGACTTCGAGGAACGGATGTTGGCCCACTCGCTCATGTTGGCCTTGCCGATGAGGATCGCGCCCGCGGCGCGGAGCCGCTCGGCCACGAACGAATCACGCGACGGGACGGAGCCCTCCAGCGCGAGCGAGCCCGCGGTCGTCGTCAGCTTGTCGCGCGTGTCGATGTTGTCCTTGAGCAGGACGGGGATGCCGTGAAGCGGACCGCGCGGTCCCTTGGCCTTTCGCTCGCGGTCCAAAGAGTCCGCGAGGGCGAGCGCTTCGGGGTTCGTCTCGAGCAGGGAGCGCAGCCTCGGCCCGCTCCTGTCCACGCTCTCGATGCGGTCGAGGTAGGCCCGGGTGAGCGCTCTGGCCGTGAGGGCTCCCGTCTTCATCTTCTCCTGGAGCCCGGCGAGCGTCGCGTCCTCGAACTCGAATGCAGCGACCTTTGCGTAGGCCCAGAGTGGGGTCGTGAGGACGGCGGCGCTGGTGAGCGCGCTGGTGTTGAGGAAGTCTCGGCGGCTGAGCGGCATCGATTTAGCCCTCCTCCCTGGCCCTCCCCCCGCAGGGGGGAAGGGAAGTGGCTCAGCAAGAGCTGCGTGCTCGGCTTAGCGTCCCGGATGTGCGTTCGGTCGGCGCCTCGGACCTGAATCTTACCGCCACGGGGGTATGCTTCAAGGATGGCCCGAATCGAGGGCGCAGCTGTCGATTCCCCCATCGGCCGGCTGGGCGTGTTCGCTCGCGAAGGGGCGGTGGTCTTCCTCGAGTTCGAGGGCCGCGACGTGGATCCTCGTGAGACGCTGCGGCGGCGCTTCCCCGACACCGCCTTCAAGGACGTGCGGCGGCCGCCCTTCGTCGAACCGCTGCTGCGCTATTTCGACGGCGACCTGCGCGCGATCGATGCCCTGCCATGCGACCCGGGAGGGACTCCATTCCAGGCCCGCGTCTGGAAGGCGCTCCGCACCATTCCGGTCGGTGCCACGTGGTCCTACGGCGAGCTGGCGCGACGCCTCGGCGACCCGAAGGCGGTCCGTGCCGTGGGCTTCGCCAACGGCTCCAACCCCATCGCCGTCGTCATCCCTTGCCATCGCGTGATCGGCTCGAACGGCACCCTCGTGGGCTACGGCGGAGGCCTCGAACGGAAGCGCTGGCTCCTCGGCCACGAGGGCGCGCTGCCGCGCGAGCAGGCCGCTCTCTTCCCATGAGCAGCGCCCCGACCCTCACGTCCGGCGAGACGCTCTCCCACTACCGGGTGCTGGACCGCTTGGGCAGCGGCGCGATGGGCGAGGTGTTCCTGGCGGAGGACATCCGCCTGCGCCGGAAGGTCGCCTTGAAGACGCTGCGTCGCGACGTTCAGGACGAGGGCGCGTGCGATCGCCTCTGGGGTGAGGCGCGCGCGGCGTCCGCGCTCAACCACCCCGGCATCGCGACCATCTACGAGATCGACGAGGTGCCGCGCGACGGCGGCGGGAACCTGCGTTTCTTCGCGATGGAGTACGTGGCGGGCCCCACGCTGGCCGACTTCGCGCGCCGCGACGATCTCGACCTCGACGCCGTCCTCGACGTGGTGATGCAGGTCGCCGATGCCCTGTCGGCGGCCCACGCCCAGGGTTTCGTGCACCGCGACGTGAAGCCCACGAACGTGGTGGTCGGCGACGGGCGGCGCGTCAAGCTGCTCGACTTCGGCCTCGCGGCCCCAGTCCTCGCCGGGGACATCGAGGCGACGCGCACCCGGGGCAAGGCCGCCGACCCCGCCCTCGTCGGGACCCTCGCCTACATGGCGCCGGAACAGGCCCTCGGACATGAGATCGACGGGCGCGCGGACCTCTTCTCGCTGGGGGTGATCCTCTACGAGCTGGTCTCCGGCCAGCACCCCTTCGACGGGCGGAACGCGGTCGAGGTGCTCGACAAGGTCCTCCACGCGGATCCGCCCCCGATGCGCTCGCGCTTCGACGATCCGCGGGCGGCTGCCCTCGAGCCGGTCGTCCGGCGGATGTTGGCCCGCGAGCCCGACGCGCGCTATTCGGACCTGCGCGCCGTGTCGGCCGACCTCGGCCTGGTGCGGCGAGGCGCGGTGCTGGCCGAGCCCCAGGGCCGGGGCACCGTGGCGGTCTTCGGCTTCTCCAACATCACCCGCAATGGCGAGGACGATTGGATCGGCACCGGCATCGGCGAGACCGTGACGGCCGATCTCAAGAGCGTCGAGGGGCTCGTGGTCGTCTCCCGTGAGCGGGTCCATGAGCGGTTGCGGGCGCTCGGTCTCGAAGAGGCCGACGACGCGTCGGCCGCGCGGGTCGGCCGCGACCTCGGGGCGCGCTTCGTGCTCACCGGCGGCTATCAACGCGCCGGCGAGGCGATCCGGGTCACGGCGCGGCTGCTCGAGACGACTGGCGGAGCGATCGTCCGCACCGTGAAGCTCGACGGTCGCCTCGAAGCGATCTTCGATCTCCAGGACCGCATCATCCGGGAGCTGACGTCCGGCCTCTGGCTCAGCCTCGCGCGGGGCGACCGCGGCAGCGACGAGACGCCCGTGCTCGAAGCCTACGAAGCGTTCACCAAGGGAATGATCAACTACCGGCTGGAGACCCACGAGTGCCTCGACCGCGCGACGTTCCTCTTCGAGCGGGCCACGCGGCTCGATCCAGCCTACGCGCGGGCCTGGGTCGAGCTGGGCTCCGTGCTGTCGAGCAAGGCGGAGTACCTTGCGATCCCGGAGCTTCACGAGCGCGCGCTCCTGGCCTACCGGAAGGCGCTCGAGCTGCGTCCGGGGCTGGTGCGGGCCTGGCGCGAGATGGGCGCGGTCCAGGTCCTGCTCGGCCACGAGGACGAAGGCATCGAATCGATCCGACGCGCGCTCGAGCTGGATCCCGAGGACGCCGGGGCCCTGGCGGCCATGGGTCGCGCTCACTTCATCGGCCTCGCCCGCTTCCGCGAGGCGGCGGGCTGGTACGAGCGCGCCCTCGCGCGCTACCCCCAGGGCGGCTGGTACGCGCTGCAGCTCGCCCACTGCCTGGCCCTGGCTCGAGACTTCGGGCCTGGCGAGGCCGCGGCCCGCAGCGCGATCGAGATGCAGAAGGCCTCGCTCTCCGGGCAGGAGAACGTCAGGATCGTCGGCGGCCACATGCGCCTCGCCCACCTGCTGGCGCTCCAGGGCCGCCATGGCGAGGCCGTCGAGCAGCTCGTCCGCGAGCGCGACTTCCTCCGGCATTTGGATCACGCGCTGGGCAGCCGCGCCGTCGTGGAGCTGCACGTTCGGCTGGGCGGCTCGCTGCAGGCCCTCGGGCGTGCGGACGAAGCGCGGAAGGCCCTCGACACGGCCGTCTCGGCCTTCGAGGTCAAGCTGCGGGTGGGCGCCGACGAGCCGTTCACGCGCTACTATGCGGCCGCGGCCCACGCCATGCGCGGCGAGAAGGACGAGGCGATCGAGGCGCTGGAGAAGGCCGTCGCGCGCCGCCGCGCGTTCACCGTGGCGCGCGCGCGCATCGAGCCCGAGTGGGAATCCTTGCGCGGGGACGATCGTTTCCAGCGATTGCTGGGCCCGGCGCCCGGCGAGGAGAGATCGGGATGAAGCTGCCCAGCATCGACCAGGCCCTGACCGGGCGGCATGAGCGGATGCCCGTGCCGGAGCGGCATTTCGTCAACGGGAACCCGCTCGTCCCGCCCTTCCCCGCCGGCATCGAGCGCGCGGTGTTCGGCATGGGCTGCTTCTGGGGCGCCGAGAAGAAGTTCTGGCCGATGGCGGGCGTGTTCACGACCGCCGTCGGCTACGCCGGCGGCTTGACCCCGAACCCGACGTATCGCGAGGTGTGTACGGGCAAGACCGGTCACGCCGAGGTCGTGCTGGTCGCCTTCGATCCGAAAGCGGTCTCGTACGAGGAGCTGTTGCGGGTCTTCTGGGAGAGCCACGATCCGACCCAGGGCATGCGCCAGGGGAACGACGTCGGCACGCAATACCGCTCGACGATCCAGTACCACGACGAGAGCCAGCTGGCTGCTGCCGAGGCCACGCGGACGGCGTACCAACGCGAGCTCAGCAATGCGAGCTTTCCGCCCATCACGACCGAGATCATATCGGCTACGGCGTTCTACTACGCCGAGGATTACCACCAGCAGTATCTGGCGAAGAACCCCGACGGCTACTGCGGGCTCGGCGGTACGGGAGTGTCCTGCCCCGTGGGTCTGAAGGCGGCCGAACGCTGAGTGTCCGTTGGCGGAACGCGCTCGCGCGAGCGCGAACAGCATCGGTGAGCGCGTAGGCACAGACGAGCACGAGCAAGGCCCTGCGTGACAATCACTTGGACCCAGGCGCGCGCCCTGGCACGCCGCTCGCCTGACGCCAGGCATGGACGCCTTTCGCCAGGATCTCATTTATGCACTGCGGCGCCTGGGCGCCGCCCCTGGATTCACTCTCGTCGCGGTGTTGACGCTCGCCCTCGGCATCGGTGCGAACGCGGCGCTTTTCAGCATCGTGAACGGCGTGCTGCTGCGCCCGCTCCCCTACCCGGAGCCCGATCGGCTCGTGCGCGTGGTGGGCCTCTACGAAGGCAAGCGCGTCGTCATGTCGCCCGCGAACTTCCTCGACGTGCGTTCCGGGACGAGCACGCTCGAAGGGCTCGCCGCCTACGACAACACCGCGCTCACGCTCACGGGCCGCGGGGAGCCGCAGCGCCTCGAAGCGACCGAGGTCAGCGCGAACTTCTTCGACGTGCTCGGTGCCTCTCCTTCGCTGGGCCGCGGCTTTCAGGACGGCGAAAACGATCCCGCTCGCGCGAAGGTGGCCGTGGTGTCTCACGGGCTCTGGAAGCAGCGCTTCGGCGGCGACCCGGCCATCCTGGGGCAATCCGTCGTCCTCGACGGACAGCCGTATCTGGTGGTCGGGGTGGCCGCCCCCGGCTTCACCTTCCCCGGCTCCTCGCAACTCTGGGTGCCCATGCTCCACGACGAAGCTTTCCTCGAAGCGCGTGGCGCCTGGTACCTCGGCACCGTGGCGCGACTCCGGGCAGGAACGTCGATCGAGGAGGCACGGGCGGAGCTGGGGACTCTCGGCGAGCGGCTGGAGGCGCAGTACAAGGAACAGAACGAGGGCCTGGGCGTCGGCGCGATGCCGCTCCGCGACCACGTGATCGGCGACGTCGGACGCGGCTTGACGGTGCTCCTGGGCGCCGTCGGCTTCGTGCTGCTGATCGCATGCGTGAACGTCGCGAACCTGCTGCTCGCGCGCCATGCCGGCCGCGGAACCGAGCTGGCGGTGCGCGCCGCCCTGGGCGCAGCCCGGGGCCGCATCGTGCGCCAGCTCCTCACCGAGGCCGTGGTGCTGGGCGTGGCCGGAGGCGCCCTGGGCATGGGCGTCGCCTATTGGGGACGTGAGCTGCTCCTCGCGTTGAAGCCCGAGGACCTCCCGCGCATGGCGGAGACGGCGATCGATCGGACGGTTCTGATGTTCTGCGCCTGTCTCGCCGTCTTGACGGCCTTGCTCTTCGGCGCGGTACCCGCCGTGGCCAGCACGCGCCGCGATCCGTCGCTCGCGCTGCGCGAGGGAGGCCGCGGCCTCCTTTCGCGGAGCCGCCTCGGGCCCAGTCTCGTCGTGGCCGAGGTCGCGCTCGCCGCGACATTGCTCGCCGGCGCCGGGCTGCTCCTTCGCAGCTTCTCGGAGCTGCGCCGTGTGGATCCCGGGTTCGACGCGCCCAGCGCGCTGACCTTCCGGACCGCGCTGCCGGAAACGCTGTACGCGGAGGACGCCCGTCGCATCTCGTTCTATCGGGGACTCGAGGAGCGCCTTGCGGCCGCGCCCGGCGTCGCCGCCATCGGAGCGACGATGGCGTTGCCGCTGACCGACGTGCGCTTCAACCTCCGCTTCGAGGTCGCTGGTCGGCCGCCCCTGTCGCCGGCGCAGCAGCCGACGCTCGAGGCGCGCGTGGTGACGCCCGGATACTTCGGGGCGATCGGCGTCCCGGTGCTTGCGGGTCGCGGCTTCACGGATACGGATTCGCCCGAGGCGCCCCAGGTCGCGATCCTGAGCCGCGCGGCTGTCGAGCGCCACTTTCCCGGCGAAGACCCGCTCGGAAGGACGATCACGCTCGGCTGGGGACGCGGGCCCGGCCGTCCGAAAGCGGGCGGTGTCGTCGTCGGCGTCGTCGGCGACGTGAAGGACCACGGCCTCTCCGAAGCGCACCCGCCGGAGATCTACCTGCCCTTCGCGCAGAGGCCGATGCTGAACATGAGCCTCGTCCTGCGGACGCGAGACGACCCGCGGCCGCTCGCCGCCGCGGCGCGAGCCGCGCTCCACGAGCTCGATCCCAATCTTCCGCTCCTGCGCGTCCAGACCCTCGAGGACGTGGTCTCGGGCTCGATCGCGCGCCCGCGCTTCTACGCCCTCCTGCTGGCGTTCTTCGCTGCGACGGCTGTGGCCCTCGCGGCCCTGGGCGTCTTCGGGGTTCTCTCCTATGCGGTGTCCCAGCGCTCGCGAGAGATCGGTCTGCGCCTGGCGCTCGGCGCGCTGCCCCGCGACCTCCTGCGCATGGTGCTCGGCCAAGCGGTTCGCCTCGTGGCGATCGGGCTCGCGATCGGGATCCCCGCGGCGCTGCTCCTCTCGCGGAGCCTCGCCAGCCTCTTATTCGGCCTGACGCCGACCGACCCGGCCACGCTCGCCGGCGTCGTCCTCGTGCTCGGAGCGGCGGCCCTCTTCGCCGGCGCGCTTCCGGCCTGGCGCGCGGCTCGTGTCGATCCCCTGCATGCGCTGCGGATCGAGTAGTGACATACTGCCCGCGTCTGCCATGGCCCCGGACCCTGCGCCGACCGCCGAGGCGATCAAGGGAACGATGCTGCAGGCTCGCATCGCATGGGTGCGCGAGCACTTCGACGGCGCGGGGCTGGATCGCCTTCGCAGCACCGTCGACGCGCGCTACCGCGACTACCTGGATCGGCCGCCGCTGGCCACCGACTGGATCCCCCTCGAGGGCCTGCTGAACGTCGACGTGGCCATCGCCAGCGTGGCCGGCGGGGCCGCCGAGGACGTGTATCGAGAGCTCGGCCGCCATTCCGCGACCATGAACCTGCGCGGCGTGTACAAGGCCTTCGCTGTCGACGAGCCGCACAAGTTCTTCGAGCAGCAGGCGCTCCTCCACCGCCGCTTCCAGAACTTCGGGACGGCGCACTACGAGCGGGCGGGGCTCCACTCGGGGCGCCTGCGCATCGAGGGCTATGCGAACCCCGCCCCGGTCTTCTGCGCGAGCGGACGCGGCTACTTCGAGGGCGTCCTCGAGATGATGAGGGTCCCGGGACCGATCCAATGCACCGAGGTCCTCTGTCAATGCTCGGGCGACCCGTCGTGCTTGTTTGATCTGAGCTGGTAGCCCCGCCCGGCGGGCTACGACGAAGCGATGTGCATCGTGTAGCAGACCGCCGTGCCCTCGAGGGCGACGACCCCGTCTTGCCTGCGAACGCTGGTCGCGAGCTTCGTGATCGGCTTGTCCTCGCGGACCTCCAGCACCTCGACGGCACCGGTGATCGTGTCGCCGGGCCGCACGGGAGCCGTGAAGCGCCAATCCACTTGCAGGAACACCGTCCCCGGGCCCGGCAGATCCTCGGCGACCACGGCGTTGAGGATGGCGCTCGTCACGCCTCCTTGGACCACGATCTCGCCAAAACGGGAGGCACGTGCCGCGGCGGCATCGTAGTGAAGCGGATTCCGGTCGCCGCTGATCTCGGTGAAGAGGCGGATGTCCTCGGGCCGAACCACGCGCGAACGCTCGGCTCTTTGACCCACGTGCGGCGCTCCTCGAAGCCATGCGGACGGCTGTGTCATGTGCGCCTCCTTCAGCGGCCGAACAGCTTCCGCTTGTCCGATCCTCGCAGCGCATCGCGGATGAGAGCTTCGTCCGCGCCCGGCGGAATCCAGGCGGGATGAGGAACGCGCAGCGGCGCGTCGACCGTCGCGAGGCTCGGCACGTGGAACTTGAGGGCCGCGTCCACCAGCAGGTATCCATGGTTTTCGAGCACCGCCGCTTCAGGGTCGGAGAACTGGTCCAGGTCGGTTCGGATCTCTGCGACGACCTCGCGCGCGAAGGCCTTCGAGTAGCCGCCTTGACGGCCGTACCGCGACACCGCGCTGCCCACGCCCCAGTAGGTGCCTCGAAGGGTGCCGGTGATGAACGACGCGATCAGCCAGCGCTTCCTCAGGCCGCGCGCCTGCGCCTCCTGGATTCCCTGGTAGCGCGGGATGCGCCAGAAGAGCCCTTTGTCGCCCTGCGCCGTGAACAGACCGCCGGCGTCGGACACGAGCACGACCGCGTGGTTCTTCCACACCGGCTCGAGGCCCATGTTGTCGTAGTCGCCGCCGTCGGTGAGACGCAGGTCCGCGAGCGCCGAGTCGCGAGCGGGCCCTGCGGGCGCCTTCCCTCCCTTGAGGCTTCCAGGAGGAACGCGCATCGGCAGCGGGTTGAACACCGGCGGAAAGCACGCGCTGGCCGCCACCGCGCGGGCCAACGCGAAGTCCTCGGGCGGCTTCATGTAGCCCGCCAGGTAATCACCCATCCGATCTCGCGTGAAGATCCAGTTCACGCCGAAAGCCATGTCCGTAGCGCAGAGCACGAAGCCGGGACGCTCGGGCAGCTGGCGCAGGCGCAGCGTGGTCAGGCGCTTCTCGTACGTCGTGGCGATGGCCTCCACCGCCGTCGCCGCTCGGAACCAGTTCCACGGCCAGAAGCGCTTCGCGAGCGCACCGGTGCGGATGTCGTGGCGCGTCAGCTCGCGGAGCGGGTCGCGGACCTCGCGGTCCCACACCTCGTCCGGGATGGGCCCCGGCGCAGGCCAGGCGACTCGCGTCGCCAGGGCGGTCCCCAGGTGCGCGGCGGCGATGCTCCCGCCCGAGACGGAGCTCACCGTCCGGAAGTCGTCGCGCGAGAGGATCCCCAGCTCGTTCAGCCGGCGCAGGCCACCCAGGTGGAAGAGCGTCGCCCGGTACCCTCCGCCCGACAGGCACAGCCCGATGCCGCGGCGCGACGCCTGAGGCAGTGGCTGGTACTTCGGCGCTTCGGGCTCGGGCAGGGCGGGTTCGTCCATGCGGCGCCGAGGGGATTCTAGCCGTGCCTTAGAATCGCCCGATGGCTGGAGAGGAGAAACGGCCCGGCGAGCAGGTCCTCGAGAAGACCCGCCCGAAGAGCAAGAAGCCCCCGCTCTTCCGGGTCCCCCTGCACAACGACGACTACACCACCATGCAATTCGTGGTCGAGATCCTGGAGGCCGTGTTCAACAAGTCCCCGGCGGAGGCGCACCGCATCATGATGCACGTCCACACCCGTGGCCACGGAGTGTGCGGCCTCTACACCTACGAGGTGGCCGAGACCAAGGTGTCGGAGGTCCACGAGCGCGCTCGGGAGAACGGCTTCCCGCTGCGGGCCAGCCTCGAGGAGGAGTAGCCGGCGGTCTAGAATAGATCCGTGTTCAGCGTAGCCCTCGAGCTGGTGCTCAACGTCGCCTACCGCGAGGCGGTGTCCCGGCGCCACGTGCACTTGACCCTCGAGCACCTCCTGTACGCCGTCGCCAACGATCCCGGTGGCGAGGAGGTGCTGCGCGCCTGCGGCGTCGATCTCGACCGGCTCCGCTCCGACCTCCGCAGGCTGCTCGAGGAGGCCGAGGTCCTTCCCAAGGGCAGGGAGGGCGAGCCGAGCCAGACGGTCGCCTTCCGGCGCGTCCTGCAGGCCGCCGTGCTCCACGTGCAGAGCGCGGGCCGCGAGGAGGCCAAGGTCGGCGACGTGCTGGCTGCGCTCATGCAGCAGCCGCGCTCGGTGGCGGCTCAGCTTCTCGCCGCACAGGGCGTGACACGCCTCGACGTCTTGAACTACATCTCCCACGGTGTGAGCAAGGTGCCGCATGCCCCCCGCGATCCCGGCGAAGGGCCGGCCGCCGCGGGCGTCGGGGACGAGGATGCGCCCCGTCCGTCCGGCGACCCGCTGAGCGCCTACGCGATCAACCTCACCGAGCGCGCGCGGCAGGGGCAGCTCGACCCGCTGATCGGCCGGCACGCCGAGATCGAGCGCGCCCTCGAAGTGCTCTGCCGGCGCCGCAAGAACAACCCCGTGTTCGTCGGCGAGGCCGGCGTCGGCAAGACCGCGCTGGTCGAGGGCCTGGCCCAGCGCCTCCTCGGCGAGGACGTCCCCGACCTCCTGAAGGGCGCCGAGATCTACGCGCTCGATGCCGGCGCGTTGCTCGCGGGCACGCGCTACCGCGGCGACTTCGAGGAGCGCTTCAAGGCGTTGATGGCCGCCCTCACGCAGCGGGCCCGGCCGATCCTCTTCATCGACGAGCTGCACACGATGGTCGGCGCCGGCGCCACGACGGGCGGGACGATGGACCTCGCGAACCTCATCAAGCCCGTGCTGAGCGACGGCCGCGTGCGCCTCGTCGGGTCCACGACCTTCGAGGAGTACAAGCATATCGAGAAGGACCGCGCCCTGTTCCGCCGGCTGCAGAAGATCGCCGTCGACGAGCCGTCGTTCGAGGATACCGTGAAGATCCTGAAGGGCCTGCAGGGTCGCTACGAGGCCCACCACACCGTGGCCTACACAGAGCCCGCGCTCGAGGGCGCGGTGAAGCTCGCCCAGCGCCACCTGCGGGAGCACCGGCTGCCCGACAGCGCGGTCGACGTGATCGACGAGGCCGGCGCTGCGCTTCGCCTGCGCTCGGCCGCCGGCTCGAAACCCACGGTGGACCTGCCGCAGATCGAGCGGACCGTGGCCCGCATGGCCCGCATCCCCGAGAAGCAGGCGTCGCTCTCCGAGAAGGAGCGCCTCCGGACCCTCGAGGAGACCCTGGGGCGCGTCGTCTTCGGTCAGGCGGATGCGGTTCGGACCGTGGCGCGGGCCATCAAGCGCTCGCGGGCGGGCCTCGGCCATCCCGACCACCCGGCCGGCTCCTTCCTCTTCACCGGGCCCACCGGCGTCGGCAAGACCGAGCTCGCGAAGCAGCTCGCCCGCCACCTCGGCAACGAGTTCCACCGCTTCGACATGTCGGAGTTCATGGAGAAGCACGCGGTCGCGCGGCTGATCGGCGCGCCGCCGGGCTACGTCGGCTTCGAACAGGGCGGCCTGCTGGTCGACGCGGTGCGCAACCATCCCTACAGCGTCGTGCTCCTCGACGAGATCGAGAAGGCGCATCTCGACCTCTTCAACATCCTGCTGCAGGTGATGGACCACGCGACCCTGACCGACAACAACGGCCGCAAGGCCGACTTCCGTCAGGTGATCCTGATCATGACCTCCAACGCCGGATCCCGGGAGATGACCGCGAAGTTCATCGGCTTCGCGCAAGACCGCGGCCGTGAGGCCAAGGCGCGTGGCAAGCAGGCCCTGGAGCGACTCTTCAGCCCCGAGTTCCGCAACCGGCTCGACGCGATCGTCACCTTCGATGCGCTCTCCCCCGAGACGATGGAGACGATCGTGGAGAAGTTCGTCCTCGAGCTGGAGGCCCAGCTCGCCGAGCGCCGGGTGGCGATCACGCTGCTGCCCGAAGCCCGGGCGTATCTGGCGCGCAAGGGGTACGACGCGACCTACGGCGCCCGGCCCCTGTCGCGGCTGATCCAGACCGAGGTGCGCGACCCGCTCACCGACGCGATCCTGTTCGGAGCGCTGGAGCACGGCGGCACAGCGACCCTCGGCCTCGACGGGGAGCGTCTCTCCTTCTCCTACTCGCCGCTCGAAGCGCAATCGCCGCCCGTCGGGGCGTGACCATCTACCGCCTGGGCGCCGACCTCGCCTTCCCGCCGGTGGACGAGGCGGAGGACAACGGGCTCCTGGCCGTCGGCGGCGACCTCGCCGCGGATCGGCTGCTGCTCGCCTACCGGCTCGGCATCTTTCCCTGGTACGAGAAGAACCCGATCCTCTGGTTCTCGCCCGACCCGCGGATGGTGCTCCGGGCCGAGGATCTCCGCGTCTCCCGGAGCCTCGGCAAGACGCTCCGCCGCGGTCGCTTCCGGATCACCCTCGACACGGCATTCGAGCGCGTGATCGAGGGCTGCGCGCGCACCAAGCGGCCGCGACAGCGAACGACGTGGATCACGCCCGCGATGCGCAGCGCCTACGGCGAGCTGCACCGCGCGGGCTTCGCGCACTCGGCCGAGGCGTGGCAGGGCGACAAGCTGGTCGGGGGACTCTACGGCGTCAGCCTCGGCGGCGCGTTCTTCGGCGAGTCGATGTTCGCCCGGGCGCCCGACGCCTCCAAGGCTGCCTTCGTCGCCCTCGTCCAGCAGCTTGCGGCGTGGGGCGTCGGCCTGATCGACTGCCAGGTGTACACCGAGCACCTGGCGCGCTTCGGCGCGACCGAGTGGCCACGGCGGCTGTACCTCGCCGAGCTCCGGCGCGCTCTGCGCCGGCCCACGCGCCAGGGTCCCTGGGCCTTCGACCCGCCGACCGCTCCCCAGCCCGGCGAATCATGACAGCGCGGCCAGCGCCGCGCGGAAGTCCTCCGGCGCCGGGCAATCGAGGCTCAGTCGTGCGGCGTTGATCGGGTGGTCCAGCTCCAGTCGCTGGGCATGGAGCATGAGCCTCGCCGCGCGAGATCCGTACTCTCCGCCGTGGCGCTCGTCGCCGAGGATCGCGAGACCAGCCCGCGCCAGATGGATGCGGACCTGATGCTTCCGCCCGGTCCGCGGTCGAGCCTCGACGAGGAGCCCGGCGCGGAGACGGCGCACGACCGCCACGTCCGTCACGGCCGCGCGGCCCTCGATCGGTGAGGCCATGCGAAAACGATCCTCGGGGCGTTGGGCGGGGCGGGCCGTGAGCGCGATGTAGGTCTTCTCGACCCGCCGCTGCGCGAACGCCGCTGCGAGCGCCGCGTTGGCCCGTGGGGCACGGGCGAACAGCACGACGCCCGACGTCTCGCGGTCGAGGCGCTGGTGCACGGCGAGGTAGGGACGCTCGCCGCGCGCGACGAGCCAGGCCTGCACCGCCCGGACCAGCGACGGGCGCGACGCGTCGGCGGTGGGCACGGTCGGCACGCCCGCTGGCTTCGCCACCGCGAGCAGCGCGGCGTCCTGGTAGAGGATGTCGCTGGGGCCGAGCGCGAAGTCACGGTCCGGCCGGCGCGAGTCCAGGCGTGCGTGGTCGACGAGTACCTCGAGCACCCAGCCGGCCTCGACCGGGAGGCCCGGACGCCGCAGCGGAAGGCCGCCGCGCCGCACCGCCCCAGCCATCACGAGGCGGCGCGCGGCACTGCGAGGGAGGGCGCGCTCCAGCTTGCGGGACAGCCGCGCGGCGATGAGCTGCTCGAGGCGAACGCCCGCCTCGGCCCCTGCCACCTCCAGGCGCATGCGCTCGAGGCGCGAACGCGTCAGGAAGCGTTGCTCTGGCGCAGCCGTCGGGCCATCACGCGCATCATCTCCGCCATGGCCGCGAGGCTAAGGGCGGGCGCCGGAGCGTGTCAACCGTCGGAAGACTCCGTCACGGCCCAGCTTCTCGCAGGGGCTGAAGCCGCCCTTGTAGGCCATCGCCCGCGCGCCGGTGACGTGATATCCCAGGTAGAGCCAGGGCACGGAGCGGATGCGGCACTGATCGGCGAGGCTCAGCACGTTGAACACGCCGGGCGCGCGCCGCGACTCGGCTGGATCGAAGTAGCAATAGACCGCGCTCCACGCGAGCGGCTCGCAGTCCACGAGGCACACGGCGATGAGCCGATCCGCGACGCGGTAGCTGACCTCCCGCGTCTGAATCGCGCTCGAGTAGAGGAAGCTCGTGAACTCCTCCCAGGAGCCGTCCATCACGCCGTCATGGCGTGCCTCGAGGTAGCGGCTGTAGAGCTGCCACTTCTCGGCCGTTGGGTTCGGTCGGCCCAGTTCGACCGCGACGTCGCGATTGCGCCGCAGGCAGCGCTCCTGGGAGCGCGTGAGGGACAGCTCCTCCACGGCCAGGCGCAGGATGCGGCACTCGTCGCAGCCCGCGCAGGAGGGCCGGTAGAAGACGCGCCCGAGCCTGCGGAAATTCAGGTCCATGAGGGCGTGGTACGTGCCGGGCGCGATCGGGTTCGGCAGCACGGTCAGCTGCCTCGCCTCGCGGCCGGGGAGGTAGGGACACGGAAACGCGTCGCCGGGCTCGGGCTTGGCCTCGTCGAGCGCCCGCGCGAACCCCTCGCGGTAGAGGTCCTGCGCGTGAGCCAGCCTCTCCCTTCCGGTCTTGACGGGAGCGCCCCCGCTCATGCTAGCGTGCCCACGTGACGAGGCGGGCCGAGGACGCTCACGCAAGTCTGCTCGAAGAGATCGCCGAGGCGAAGGCTGCGGCCCTGCGGCGCATCGCGGAGCGCCTCGACGAGCTGCTCGGGGAGCTCGCATCCCTGCAGGCCGGCCTCGACGCGGCGCCCTGCGAAGCGCGCCAGAGCGTCGTGAGCCGCTTCAACGAGACCCGCGAGCAGGCGCGCCTGCAGCGCTGGTTCCTGGAGGTGCAGCGAGAGGCCATTGGCCTGCTCCGCCACGAGAGCCTCGACGAGTTCTACAGGGTCCCGGCGCCCATCCGCGATTGAGGGCGCCGCTCCCGCGGGCCCTTGCGCGGCTCGGGGAAACGGGCGACGGCCTTCGCGAAGCGCTCCTCGAGCTGGGCTCCCTCGTCGCCGGGCAGCGGGCCGAGGCGCTGCCACGCCGCGCGGGCCTGGTCGACCTGCTCTCGATCCGCGCGTCGGCGGCCCTCGGCTTCAGCGGCCCCGCCCATCGTGTTCGTGGCCAGCGCCTCCTTGAGGCGGCGCGCGAGCGCCTCTCCGGTGAGCGGCTCCTCCTCCGCGGCGGTCTTCTGGGCGAGCGCCTCGACCTGCGCCAGGAGCTTCTCCTTGCGCGTGCGCGTCGTCTCGGGGTCGAGGTCGGTCCCCTTGAAGGCCGCCGGATAGGCAGCCACCAGGCGACCCCGAAGCTGCAGGAAGCGCTCGTTCGCCGCTTGCTCCTCTGTTGGCGGCAGGGGCTTCTGGCGTGCTTGCGCCTGGAGCGCCTGGATCCGTGCGGCCAGACCATCCGGGGCGTCGGCGCCGCCGTCCTTCGGGAGGAGCGCTTCGAGCTCCGCGAGGAGCGCCCCACGCTCGCCGCGGCGCGCGTCCGCCGCCACCTGGTCGCGGTGCTTGTAACGGTCGAAGAACGTGTCGCAGGCCTTGCGGAAGCGCTGCCAGATCTCCTCCGACTGGTTGCGTCGGACGGGCCCCACCGCCTTCCAGTCAGCCTGCAGCCGGCGCACCTCGGAGGCGGCCTTCTCCCACTCGGTCGAAGCTGCGAGCGCCTCCGCCGACTCGCACAGCGCCACCTTCTTCGCGAGGTTCTCCTTCCATTCGTCCTTGCGCTTCTTGAGGTCCTCCTTCTGGCGCGTGAAGAAGCGGTCGCAAGCGCTCCGGAAGCGCTTCCAGATCTCCTCCGACTTCCGGTGCGGGACCGCGCCGATCTCCTTCCAGCGCGTCTGCAAGGCCCGCAGCTCGGCCGCGGTCTTCCCCCAGTCCGTCGACTCGACGAGCGCCTCGGCCTTCGAGACCAGCTCCAGCTTCAGCTTCAGGTGCTCGCCCTCCTCGGCGTGCTTTCTCGCGAAGAACCCGTCGAGCTTGCCCTTCATCCGGGCCCGCGCGGACTGATAGCGCGCGCGCAGCCCCTCGGCCTCGTCACGGGGCGCGTGCCGCGCCTCCGCCCAGCGCTGGTCGCAATCGTGGAACTCCCGGGCCGCGCGCTCGAAGTCGTCGCGTGAGAACAGGGACTCCATGCGCTCGCACAGCTGCTCCTGGATCGCGGCGTTCGACCAGCGCGTCCAGTCGTCGGCCTCGCGGAGAGGCTGCGTCTTGGCGAACAGCGCCGCGCGCGCGGCGCGCACCCGCTGCGCCAGCTTGCCTGGCGCATGCGCCAGGTCTTCGTGGGAGGTATGCACGGCGCGAAGCGCCGGGTCGGCATCGCGCAGCGTCAGCGTCTCGGCGGCGACCAGCCC
>DATFEN010000114.1:0-2573 GCA_035251085.1 Vicinamibacteria bacterium
ACGCGGACGGCGCCGTTGTCGCGCCGGCACACCTCCACCGTGCCCGAGTGCACGATGAAGGCCTCGCCACGCGGGTCGTCGCCTTCCCGGAAGACGACCACTCCCTTCGCGAACTGCCGCCTCTCCAGGTCGCCGAGCGTCAGGTGCTTGTAGAGCTCGAGCGCGACGGAGGGTAAGGCCGACTTGGCCTCGATGGGGAGTCGGGCGTTCGTCCACCCACGCAGCCGGGCCCGTGACCAGCGCCACCGCGGGCTTGGCGATCAGGATCCCCTCCTGGACCGAGAACTCCTGCGCCCCGGGCGCAAGCGCGAGGACCGGAGCGAGGACGACGAGGAGGGCGGCGAGGATGCGTCCGGCGGTGAGGGCCGGCGCACGTCTGGTCCGATACCTGTCGGGGCTGGTCATACGGCAGTGCGCTTCCTATACCGCCCCGGCGTCGCGCCCGTCAACCAGGCGGGCGCTCAACCTCGGCTCGCCAGGCGCGTCACGCGCGTGCGCGAGGATACGGGCGCCAGTCGGCTGTCATCTGTCAGAAAGCGAGCCGACGCTCAAGGAGGAGCAGGGGGCGCTGTACGTCGCCCTCGGCGGCTGACGCGCGCTACGCCTGATCGTCGCGGGCGAGGAAGTCCGTCACGCGCTGCATGACCTCGGCCTTGGGGTAGATCGCGCCCAGGAAGCGCGCGCGCGTGAGGGGATCGCTGGCGAAGAAGCGCTCGTAGAGGACCTGGCGGCTGCCGAAGGCGCTGCCGGCGATGTCCCAGGCCAGGCGGAAGAGCTTCACGCGGTCGCGCGCGGTCGAGCCCTCCGTCGCCAGGTACTGCTCGATGGCCGGCGCCAGCTCCGTGCCCAGGTCGGCCTCGGTCGGGGTGATCATGAAGCTGCTGGAGCCGAGCAGCTGGAGGATCTCGATCATCCGCGGGTAGGCCGTGGTGAACAGGTTCCGGGTGATCTCCACCGGCAGCGCGGCGGGCCGCATCGTGCCCCACCGGTCCAGCTCGGCGTCGGCCTCGGCGGCCCGCATGCACGCCCGCATCAGCTCCGTGTACATCATCAGCTCGCCCAGCCGCTCCTCGGAGTGGGGCAGGTGGGCGTTGCCCAGCGTGCGCGTCATGTGCAGGGCCACGCCGAGGACGAACTCGCACTTGGCGAGGTTCTTGGCCGCCCCCTGGTGCGCCGAGTGCATCGACGAGCCGGTCGTCTGGCCGGTGCCGTTGATCAGGTCGACGTCGCCCAGCAGGAACACGCGCTCCCACGGCACCCGCACGTCGTCGAAGAAGGCCACGCAGTCCATCTCCTCGAAGCGCGAGCCGAGCGGGTGGTCGAAGCGCGTGCGTCCGAGGTCGAAGCTCTCGCGGCAGAGGAACTTCAGGCCCGGCGTGCCGACGGGGATGGCGAAGTTGAGCGCGAACGGGCTGTGCGGCTCGCCCATCTGGGCCAGGCGCGGCGAGTAGACGGCGATCTCGTCGGCGATGGGCGCCAGCGTCGCCAGCACCCGCGCACCGCGGACGACGATGCCGGCGTCGGTCTCGCGCACGACATGCAGGGCGGTGCCTTCCTCCAGGTTCAGGACGCCCGATACGGTTCGGCTGCGCTGCAGGTTGATGAGCGCGTGGGTGAGCGTGAGGTCGTGCTCGCGGATGTGCTCGTGGTAGCGCTGCACGTGGGGCCCGAACTCCGGCCGGCACTGGGCGAAGTAGTCGGCCGCCCCCGCCCACGCCGAGACCGAGACGTTCATGAAGTCGGGCGAGCGCCCCATCATGCCGCAAGTGGCCCGCGCCCACTGCAGCATCATCTCGCGGCGGGCGACCAGATCCTCGCGCGTCCGGGGGACGACGAACGACAGCCCGACGCGGCCGCCGCTGGTGGGCGAGACGAAGGTCATCGCCTCCTGCAGCGTGGGGTCGTGCTGCAGGTCGTAGAGAGCTCGGCGATGGCCTGGGCGCCGCGCCGCAGCCCGGGGTGCATCGTCACGTCCTTGACGCGCTCGCCCCCCAGCCACACCTCGCGCTCCTGGTCCCGCAGCCCCTGCAGGTACTCGCGGCCCGTGCGCGCCGGCATGGCGCCTAGAGTACTCCGAGGCGGCACTCCCGTCTCGCCGATCGCGGCCGTGGCGGGCTGTCGCGGACCGCCAGACCATCGACGACAAGACCTCTACGCGCACTGGGCGTGTCGTGCTCTGGATCTGATGCTCCCGTATGCTCAGAGCGCTGATGTAGAGGGCCGCTCCGGAGAAGAGCGCGGCACAGAGGACCGCGAGGACCTGGAATATCTCCCGCATGGCCTATGCGTCCGCAGCGTCGCCCGGTGGCCGGCGCGCGACCGCCACTGTCGATCGGACCCGTCGGCGTTCGACTATCGGGGGAGAGCTGGAAGAGGACCATCTGCGCTGTCACCGATGGACCTTCGCCGAGACGAGAGTGTGGTGACATCGCCGAGGCCGTGGAGATCGCATCGAGGCACCCCATGGCCTGCATCGGGAGCATCCTCACGTAACTCAGCCTCCGGAGAACCCGGGGCGGTTCAGGGTGCGGGCCTTGGCAGCCGCGGCCCGGAGCCGATCCGATGCGCGACAC
>DATFEN010000121.1:0-5003 GCA_035251085.1 Vicinamibacteria bacterium
GACGCGGCGCGCATTCGCTGCTCCCATTTTGCTCCCACAACACCCCGAAACAGGACCAAACAGGCGCAAGAACGACGCACCAACAGAGAAGGCGAAACTGCCCGCTGCCGAAGGCCTTTCCCGCAAGATCAGAGGGTTATCGGTCATGGCCGTTTCGTACTCATAACCAAAAGGTCGCTGGTTCAAATCCAGCCCCCGCAACCAGCGGACGGCCTCGGAGGCTAGAACTTCCGGGGCCGTCGTGTTTCAGGCATCGCCGCGGTTATCCGGCATCCATCCGGCAATTCGGAGCGAAGGCAACACCAGCTATTCGCGGATCTCCAGGACATGCCGGCGGTCGCCCGTTCCCCAACGTCGCCGTCAAGATGTCGGGTGCGCCGAGCTACTCGAGCCAGCGGTACCCGTAGAAAACATCCACGAATACCTGCGCCAGATGTTCGAGGCGTTCGGACCCGACCGCGCGTGCCGGGGCACCGACATCACCCGCATGCCGTGCTCCTACCGGCAGTGCGTGACAATGTTCACCGAGGAGCTGCCGTGGCTCTGGGGGCCGCGACCTCCAGCGGGTGCTGGGCGTCGCTGTCGTGGACTGGCTCGGCTGGAACCGCCTGTCCGCGCCCTGATCGCGGTCAAGGTCGATCCCGGCGATCGCGCTCGGCCTCGGCCTGGGCGATCCAGAACGCGAGGCCCATGTCGCGGTACATCGCCGCGGCCCTGTCCCCGTGCTCGCCGGCCGAGCGGCGTTGTCCCAGCCCCCGATGGACTCTCCCGATGCCCAGGTGGCAGTGGGCGATGAGTGGGCGCATGTTCCGGGGCTCGGCCCGCGCGAGCGCCTCCCGATAGCAGGCCAAGCCGCGCTCCCCGTCGAAGCGATGCGCGTGGGCCGCGACATCGCCGAGCAGATGCCACGCGTGGGCGGCGTAGGCGGGCTGTTGCGGAGAGGCCTCGATGGCGCGCTCGGCCAGGCTCTGCGCCTCGTCGAGCCGGCCGAGCACCAGACAGGCGCGCCCCAGCACGTGAAGGCGTGTGCCCCGGGCGCCGCCGGGGGCGTCACGAGCGGCGAGGGCCTCCGCGAGCTGCTCGCTCTCCGCGAGGCAGGTGAGCGCTTCTTCCGCACGACCGAGCTGGGCCAGCGCCCAGGCCGCGCCCGCGATCGCCCCAGGCACCGCGAGGGAGGCACCCGCCGTCCGGAGCGCCGCAATGCCGTGCTCGATTCGCTCGCGCGCACGTGCCCAGTCACCCATTGCCAGGTCGAGCGTGCCCGCGTTCCAGTGGGCCATGCCGATGCTGTACGCGTGGCGCGTCGGGTCGGCGAGCACGACCGCCTCGTCCGCGTACCGCGCCGCCTCGTCGAAGCGCCCCAGCTCGGCCAGGCCCCGCACGAGCGAAATTCGGCCGTAGATCGATGGCGGCGCGTACCGTCCGAATGAGTCGTTGACGCGCTCCGCGGGCAGCGCGGCGAGATTGTCGGTGGCCAGCTCGACCACGCGCTCGTGCTCGCCGCAGTGGACGAGCGTCTGCAGGAGGATGTCGGTCGCAACGATGCGGAGATCGAGGTCCCCGAGTCGCAAGGCGGTCTCCCTGGCGTGGGTGCCGCTGGCGACGGCCTCGGCCAGCTGGCCGAGCTGCGTGTGGGCGACCGTCATGAATGCCGAGACCCGGCTGCGCCGGCGCTCGTCGCCCAACCGGTCGGCGATGGCCGCCGCCTCGCCCAGCACCCTCAGGACCTGCCTGTTCTCGCCGAGTTGGTTGAACGGCGGCCGCGACTCCATCCAGAGGTCGAAGGCCTGCTCGAGCGTCGACCGATTCTCGGGTAGCCGTCCGACTGCCGCCAGCGCGCGCTCGAAGCACGCGATCGCGTCTCGCAGCGCGTAGCGTCGGAGCGCCAGCGCCCCCGCCCGGCGGAGGTGAGCAGCGGCCTGATCCCAGACCTGGGCCTCGAAATAGTGGAGGCCGATGGCCAGATGATGGGGCGCGAGGTCTTGGGCGTGGACGGCGGCGAGCGTCTCGGCCGCGCGGCGGTGAAGAGCCGCCCGGCGCGCGGGCAAGGTCAGCCCGTACGCCACTTCGCGCACGCGGTCGTGGGTGAAGTCCAGACGCTCGCCCACGCTGTGCAGGATGCGCCGGCGGGCCAGTGACTCGACGGCACGTGCCGCTCCCGCTTCGTCGAGACCGGAGGCGTGGTGCAGGAGGGCGAACTCGAACTCCCGTCCGATCACCGACGCGAGCGCGAGCACCTCCCGGCTCGGCTCGTCGAGCCGATCGAACTGGCGCCGAACGATGTCTCGAACGCGCTCGGGCACGGAGAGGCGATCGAGGCCGGAGGAGAGCGCTCCGTGCCGGACGGCGCGCATGGCCTCGATCACGACGAGGGGATTGCCGGCGCTGGCCTGCCAGACCTGCTCGCCCACGTGGGCAGCCGTGGCGCCATCAGTACCAGTCCGCGCGAGAGCACGGACGAGGTCGAGGGTGTGCTCACGGGAGAGGGTGTGGAGCGCGAGAGTCTCGACATGGGGCTCGTGAGCGACCTCGGCCAGCGCCTGCTGGAGGACGGGCGCGTCGGCCATCTCCTCCTCGCGCGCCGTGGCGACGACCAGGGCTCGCCACGCCCGGCTGCGGCGGCAGACGAACGCCAGCAACCGGCCGCTCATCTCGTCCGCCCAGTGCAGGTCCTCGAGGATCACGAGCAAGGGCCGTCGCTGAGCCGCCTGTTCCACGAGCAGGCTGACGCCCTCGAAGAGCATCAGGTAGTCGGGCGCCGGCGCAGGGTTGCCGTCCTTCGTACCGACCTCCGGCAGGAGGCGCGCGAGCTCGCGCCTGATCGCGGGTGGCAAATCCGCCCGCCATCCCTCGCCGGTCAGGTCCCATCCCGCTCTCACGATCTCGAGCCACGGCGCGAACGGGAGGATCTGCTCACTCTCGTAGCACCGTCCTGAGAGCACGCGACGGCCGAGCGCGTGGGCCACCGTCGCCAGCTCGCCGACGAGTCGGCTCTTACCCACACCCGCATCGCCGAGGAGGACCACCACCCGGCCCTGGCCGCGATCGGCCTCGGCGAGCATGGCTCGCAACCGCGTCATCTCCTGGTCGCGCCCGGTGAGAGGAGCGTCGGCCGCCATGGAGGCGCCGGGCTCCTGCGGCGCTGTTTGGTCGGTGGCGCCCGCGGAGGGTTCGGGCGGGCGGCGGCTCAAGATCTCCTCGTAGAGCCTTCGCGACTCCTCCTCAGGCTCGACGCCCAGCTCACGGGCGAGAATGCCGACGCAGAGCTGGTATTGCTGCAGAGCTGACCCTCGGCGGCCCATCTCCGCGTAGAGGCGCATCAGGCTTCGGTGCACAGCTTCCTGCAACGGGTCGAGCGCGACCAGCCGGAGCGCCGTTTGGAGCGCCTCCTCGAGGGCGCCCGCCTCCCGCTGCCGGATCAACAGCCGGGCCAGTGTCTCGACCGCCAGCTCCCGCAGCCGCTCACGTTCGGCCATGAGCCAATCCTCGAAGAGCGTGCCGCGATAGGCGAGGCCCTCGAGGAAGTCGCCGCGATAGAGGGCCGCTGCGCGCGCCAACGACTCCACGTCGTCCGCCTGCGCCAGGCGCTCGAAGGCTCCGGCGTCGATGTCGACCGCGTCCGCATCGAGCGCGATGGTCTCGCCGCTCCAGATGAGACATGCTGGGTCCGCCGCGGTCAGCGCTCGACGGAGAGCAAAGAGGGTCTCCCGGAAGCGACTGCGCGCCTGGGGCTGCGATCGATCGCCCCAGAGAAGCGCCGCGAGCTTGTCCCGCGAGTGGGACTGCCCCGCGGGCCGCGCGAGGTAAGCCAGCAGCGCCTGGGCCTTGCGGGTGCGGAGCCGCAGCGGAGGCCGGGATCCGAGCCGGGCCTGGAAGTCGCCCAGGAGCATGAGTGTGAGCCGCATCGTCTACCCGCGCTCGCGTGTCGGATAACTCCGCGCCGTCACGCGCGGAACCCGGGCACGCTCTGCGCATCCTAGGGCACTGTCCACGAATCTGCAACGCCCTCCGGTGCAAGTGTGATGTGACACAACACGGGAGGGCGTTCATGGGAACTTTGCGGACGCTGGTCGTGGCCTCGCTTCTTTCGCTCGTGTCGGACTCGCCGGCGGACCGCCGCCGGTGTGCGCAATTCACCTCCGAGGTGGGTACCTCATGGTCTTGAACCGGCACCCTACAGCGGGAAGGACGGCGCTGGTGGCGCTGTTGCTCATCCTGATGGCGGCCAGCGCTGCTCACGCGCAGGCTCCAAGGATCGATCAGGCGACGCTCGAGGAGCCGAACCAAAAGACGAGGGAGGTGAGCACCGCCGAGCTCAAGCGCAGCCTCGCGAACAAGACCGCCGTCGTGCTCGATGCCCGGCCGTACCGGGAGTTTGCGATGAGTCATGTTCCCGGCGCACAGAACGTCGCCCCCAAGCCCGGTATCGCGATCTCGATGTATGTTTCCGATGTAAAGGAGGTCGAACGGCTCGTCGACGGCGATAAGAGCAAGCCGCTCATCCTTTACTGCAACGGCCCGTTCTGCGGCAAGAGCAAGCGGCTGAGCGAGGAGCTGCTGGCAGCCGGCTTCACGAACGTGCGCCGCTATCAACTCGGCATCCCGGTTTGGCGGGCCCTCGGTGGCCTCACCGAGATCGAGCTGGAGGGTGTACAGCAAGTGTTTCAGTCCGACCGGACCGCGGTGTTCCTCGACGCGCGAAGCGCTGAGGAGTTCAGAGCAGGGACCCTTCCGGGCGCGCGCAATATCCCGCAGAGCGCCGTGGAGCCCGGCAAGGACGTCGGTGAGGTGAGGAAGGCCAAGGATGATGGCCGCCTGCCCATGGAGGACCACAACACGCGGATTATCGTCTTCGGCCGCGACGCCGTCCAGGCGCGCGGTCTCGCCGAGGCGATCGCGCGTGAGGCCTTCCACAACGTTGCGTACTTTCCCGGCCCCTTCGACGCTCTGCGTACCACCGTGAAGTGACCCTGGCACCGGCCATCGGGCGTTCCCGGAGCAGC